>NZAF01000092.1 GCA_002686115.1 Halobacteriovorax sp.
CATCGACATAAAATCCACTTTTGCAGTCGATTGGATATTTAATGATCCAACTTCAAGGTCTCCTGTAAAAGTAAAGCTTACAGCATTTGCATCACTAGTTGTTTTGCTTGCAGGGTTTGCAGTTGTGTCACCAATTACTTCAGTTGTCCCATCATCTTTTGTGACAATTGCAATTTGAGACTCTACCGTTGTAAACTTAATATTCTTATACTCTTTAGATCTGCTATCTTCTCTTTCTAAAACAAAGGTATTCTTCTTAGTTGTTTTGACTTCTACAACTGCAGCTGAAACGGTCGTAGAGAGAAGTAATGCTCCTGTTACGATAAGATTTTTCATATATCCTCCAAATTTTAATGCCCTTTCATACCAAAAATGATGGTCAGATAATATGACCTATGTAATAAAGACAATATGAAAACAATGAAGAGAATTACCCTTATAATATCTATAATATTAATGACTTACCAGAGCACTCTAGCATCTATGCTTCCTAAAAATGATCTGCGAGTTCCCATCAGGAAAAATTCTCATGATGAACACAAGTTTCACCAACTTATTGACCAAATTGAGAAGGTTTATACCCCCATTATCAATGAGCAAAGAGGTCATTTCTTTGTCACTAGAGAATGGGAAAATGAGAAAGTCAACGCTGCTGCTGGTAGATCAAAAGACGGTCAGTTTCAAATAAAGGTGTTTGGCGGTCTCTACCGTTATGAAACGATTAGTGACGATGCCTTTCTCTTAATCCTCTGCCATGAGATTGGGCATCTTATTGGAGGGGCTCCAACCGTGAAACCATTTAATAATATAACTAGCGAAGGACAAGCGGATTACTTCTCAACTTCAAAATGCTTTCGTAGAGTCGTCAGAGGAGAAAATCATAAACAAAAAGCTAATCTAAGTTTAGTTAATCCTCTTGCCAAGAGAGAATGTCTTAAAGTCTATCCTAAGAACTCTGAAGATTATGAGATATGTATCAGAGTCAACGTTGCCAATAGAGATATGGCAAATACGATAGAAGATCTAAATAATTTAAAAAGAAATACTTTAAAGATAGAAACACCTGATCCATATGAAAGAATGTTCATTGTCTTTAATGGCTACCCTAAACCTCAGTGCCGCCTAGACACTTTGTTTAAGGGTTCATTATGTAGAAAGAATGAGAATTCAAGCTTAGATCTTCAAATCTATAATGGAAATAACTGTAATGTTTATGAAGATCAGTTTGGTTTAAGACCTCTATGTTGGTATGTTCCTAGAGTTGATCAATAAACATTAACCAATTAAAAAATACATCCCACACGCAAAGAACACGAGGGCAATAAAAAGATACTTTGTCGGTTTCTTCTTTAGGAAAACGGACTCAAAAGCCGAAGAAAAAAGTGTTCCTGTGATGTTAATACCAGAAAGACTTGCTAAATGTGCTGTTTGAATCGCCTTTAAATAGAATGATAAGGAAAGAAAAGTTCCTAATATACTTCCCCCAATAACCATGGCCTTCTCTTTAGAAGTAAATTTATTAAAAGAAGTCATAAAGTTAAGAGGTTTATAAAAAGATAGGAGCATAAAAACAGAAATTGCTCCAAGACAGCGATAAAAATTACCTTGCATAGCTGACATTCCTGGATTCATATCAAAGCCCGCCCTCGTCATAAGTACACCAGACGAGTCTAAAATCATCCCTAGAAGAGCGAAGCTCATCCCTACAACTCCCCAAGATTTATCCTTTCTAAATGATTCAAGTGAGAGTGTGAAGAGACAGCCAATAAAAAATATAATCGCAATCAATTTTGATGTACTGACATCTTGATTAAAGAGCATCTTACCCATAACTCCAAGAAAGATTGGCTGAAAACCAAAGAGCATAAGAGTTCTTCCTGGACCTAAAACTGAAAAAGACTTTAGAAGGAAGAAATCACCAATTCCTAGACCTATAAAGCCAGAAACAAAGAAGTAAGCAAAAGAATTTAAATCAAGCTCGTACCAGTTTTCAAAGATATTAATATAAATAAAGAAGCACAGAAATGCCACAGAGGCCTTACATAGATTCATCCACTCACTTGAAACTTTATTAGTGAAGTGTGTGAATATAATTGTTGCTAAGGCAAAGCAAAAATTTGCGCTCAGTGCATATATTTGAAAATCTTGAATATTCACTAAGCTTGAACCTTTTAAGACTTCTTTGAGATTTTAAAGAGATCGTTCAAGCACCAGCCTGGACCAATTAAAAGAAATTGTAGATCTTCAAAAAACGAAGGTTTCTTCCCCTCTATCTTATGCCCGACAAACTGCCCAATCCAAGCAAGAACGAAGACAACAGCACATGCAATAAGAATTTCCTTTGAGTGTGATTGTCCATAGACTTCAAGAAGTGCAATCATTGGAGCAATCAAAAGAGTCATGACAGCAACAAGCTTTACACTTTTTAAAGAAATATAAAAAGCATAAGCTACTACCATAAATATATAGCTCCAATTTAAATGAATGGATTCCATAAAGCTAGGTGTTGGAATCATCCACATCATCCCAAGAAGGGACCAAGTAATTAAAGGCACACATACCTTGTGAATTTTTATATTCGTAGGATTTTTATGAGAAATCCCATATTGTTCAAACCATGTATCAATTGTTTTCATTTTCCCATTATAACACGTATACTTTTAAATAATGAATGAAGAATTTTGGTTGTGTAAGTCTTTCTTAGTAATAATGTCTACATGCATTAATCATGAGTTATATTAGCGTCTTTTAAATATGGCATCGAGAAGTTCACTCTTCTTTCTATCATCTGAAACTTTCCAAAGTTGTTTTTCATCTTTTCTCATGCCACAAGTCTGACATTCAAAATACTCCCCTTCATAATCACAAACAGACATACAAGGAGAATCATATGTTCCTTTCATCTTTTGTTTTTCTACGAGTCTCTCAGAAAGTGATGATTTATCTATTTTCATAAAATATCCAAATAAAAAGGGCCCATAATCATGGGCCCTAGTATAATCGAAAAAATTAAGATTATTAAGCTGCTTCTTGATCTTCTGTTTTTTCAGTTGTTTCAGTAGTTTCTTCAACAGCTACTGGAACTTCAAGTTCACCCTCTTGTGGCTCAGGAGTTTCAAGGTTAACAACTTTTGGAGCATGACAAGATACGATACTTGTATCAAGATTTCCTGCCCACTCACATCCTTTTGGAGGTGTAACATCTTCAAAAGACCAGTGACCGTTCATCTCAAGAGATGTCACATCACATTCCCAAAACTCAGGAATATCTTTTGGAAGACCTTTAAGTGTTACTTCATTAATTACAGGGTAAACAACTCCACCCTCTTTTGTTCCAGCAGCTTCACCAACGAAGTGAATTGGTACTTCAACAGTAACATGCTCATTTGCATTTACTTTATGGAAAGAGAAATGAATATAATCATTTCCTAAGTGTCCTCTTTGAACTTCGTCTACAGCAACAAGATGCTTACCGTGACCTTCTACTTGTACTTCAAATACTTTACCTGAAGAG
Source organism: Halobacteriovorax sp. (assembly GCA_002686115.1). GTDB lineage: Bacteria > Bdellovibrionota > Bacteriovoracia > Bacteriovoracales > Bacteriovoracaceae > Halobacteriovorax_A. Next base: position 3,515 of record NZAF01000092.1, read on the forward strand.
TGAAAGAACTTTTTAAGATCAATTTTTGGTACCATAATATTTAGACCATCAAAATCTTTACCAAAGACAACTCCAGGAACCCATCCTTCCTTTCTCATCCATGTTGTTGAACTTTCTAAATCTCTATGCTTTGCTTTTAAAACATCATTTGTTGACACAATGTCCTCCTTAATATTTTGAGATCAATTCTCACTCAATAAGGTTATCGACAAAATAATGTTTAGATTTAGGATTATTTTAAAGATTTAGCAGTGGCAAAATACTCGGGTATTTCTAGTTAAGACTCTTAAGCTTTGAATAATTCTTGCGATAGCGCATACTAATGGCCTTCCAAAGTGAAGTAGATTTTTCATGAAAGTTCGCTGAATACTTAAACGTTTTACTCATACTCTCTTCTAACTCACTATCATCTTCAAGCATATCCTTTGTCATATAAGAGACAGAAGACTTTTCTTTGAGCATCTTCTCGCCTTTAATATTTGCTTTAATTCTTTTAAGACTAAGGTTTGGTAAAAAGCTTGAACTTCCTAGGTTCTCACTTATTCTCACCCCATTACTATTTTCAAAGTTTACATCTTCAGGAAGTAATTTATCTAAAAAACTTGTATTTGAGCGATTTGAGAATTTAATAAAAGATTCTACTTTTTTCTTTTTTATAAGATTTTTCTTATCAAGTTCATTCATTAGCTTTTTGTTCACTTTCTCATACTTCTCAATCTCTTTTTTCATAATACTTTGATTAAATGAGGTAATTGGAGCTTTACCATTTGCAACTTTATTAAAGTTACTGATGATATGACTAGATTTTACAAACTCAAGTTGCTTTTTTTGAAAATCTTTTGGAAGTGAAAAAAGATGATTCTTTACATTCTTGTCGTAAAGAACAAATTTATCCTGACAACTATCTCCCCCACCTAAACAGAATAAAAGTCTATCTTCTGGCTCTAATTGTCCCCTAGCATGAGCATTATCAATAATGAGATTAAACAAAGTTTTTGCAAAGTAGAAGTGAAATTTCTCAGCATCAAAATGTCTAAACGTAACAGTATCATTGGCAACTTTTTTCTTTAACTCTTCTATTCGAGCGATTTTCTCTTTTGAATATTTAATACTTTCTAATTCTTGTTTAACATCTTTAGCTGTTATGACTATGTTGAAAGCATAAACAGCAACTCTTCCAGCTGCCGTTCTCATATACTTATCAACGAGGGCCTCATTACCCTTTATAGCGGTCCTAACAGCATAACGTGTCGCCATTCTCGAACCTAGTTTTGCAAGAGGCTTAGTCTTACCTTGCCCCCAATTACTTTTCTCTCTCATTCTATCAACGACTTCTACAAGCGCATTTTCTACATAGTTAGTCGAATATGCCTGATTAAATCCTTGAGCTAAGTCAGTTGCAGAGCCTGAGTCTGTAAGTCGTGAAGCTTTATCATCTAATTTTTCTTGTTTTCTATATGTATCTATAGCTTGTCCCACTTTTGAGGTCTTAAGCCAGTCACCTGCATCACCAAGACTTGCTCCAACCCACAAAAAAGGCTTTAGGTACCATGGTGCATTTTCTTGTGCTTTCCACCTTCTCTGTGAGGGAGATTTAACATCTTTTCGAACAGAATCAGGCCTATTTGCCATTTTCGCTTGCACTTCTTGTTGCTGCTCTATTGAAAGTTTTTTCTTCATATGAGCGAGTCTACAGTTTTGATCTGCCAATACTTTGGTACCTACAGAACTAGTTTCGGCAAGCATCTCTGAAGCGTTCACAATACTTGAAGCGAGATGAAGTCCTTTTGAAGGAAGACTAAACTTCTTTCTAAAGTTCTTATACTTAAGATTAGCTTTTTCATACTTAAGCATATAATCAAGAGAGAGTAGATGAATATCGAGTTTTTCAAGAGGAACATCTTTGTACTCATCCCCTAAGCTTTCTCTTGAAAGTATCTTAGCACTTTTCATATATTCATCAATTCTCGCCTTATCCTCTTTAAATTCTTTTTTTAGCTTTCTCTCTTGAATAAACTTTAAGACATGAGAACTTATATCTCCAACCACATTGAGCATGCTTCCACCCCAACTAAGTTTCTCTGACAAATTACATAGTGGTTGGTTCATTAACTTTCTTATGTTCATATATTTTGAGACCATAAACCCAGGAGTTCCTAATCTTCTGAGTGCCAATCTCGCAACTGGCTTATCTAAGATTTCATGAGCTCCATCAATCCAATCCCCATTCTTATCTAGCTGACTTTGCGTCAGCCCCTTTGCATCTTTTAAATCTTTCATATTGTCATCAGTGACATCACTGTCACTAAATCCACCATCTCGATCATCGCTATTATAAGAACTATCAGTCTCTGTGAAATTAATAGGTGTTTGATCACCAGACTCCTCTGCCTGCACCATAATTGGTGAAAAGATCATCGAATAAGAAATGGCAAGAATCAGGAGTCTTCTCATATTTATATTTTAACTAATAAAGATGGATAAAATTCATAACTTTCTTATCGGTAATGATTTTAGTATGTTAAGGTTAAAATATTTTAATATTAGTAACTTAGATTTGTTGGCAGTTATCCAAAGTGAGTACAAAAATGGACAAAAAACTGGAATTTTCAAAACTTCAATCAATTCATATCCCAATGGTTTCAAAGGGTTGGACAAATGGAAATAAGGTCATGATAGTCATGCATGGACTTGGTGATTCGATGGATTCATATGTCGATGTCACAAAAGAAATCAATGTGACAGGTCTTCACTATATCCTTGTCAATGCACCAAGGCCCTATTTCTTTGGTCATTCTTGGTATGACATTCCACCTGGAAATCCAAGAATAGGAATTGATGAGTCAGTCGAAATTCTGCTTTCATGTATTGAAGAGTTAAAGAAAGAGGGATTTGAAAGTGAAGATATTTTTCTTCTAGGATTTTCTCAAGGTGGTTGTATTGCTTTTGAAACATATTATCGCTACCCTGAAAAACTTGGAGGTGTCATTGGCCTAAGTCCAAGACTCTATCTAGATAAACTTCCTAGTGAACTTATTTCTACTCCACTTTTTATCGCACATGGAAAAAATGATGAGGCCATTAACTTTAATGAAACTTTAGAAAATGCAAAAAAAATTAAAGAGCGAAATAATAATCTCGTCTTTCATGAATATGATTACGCCCATACTTTTGATATTGATACCATTATGGAATTACGGGAATGGCTTAACGAATACTTGTGAGTCTCTATTCACTATCACTTATTGAGAGACTACCTTTAAAACTCATCTGATCTCTTAGATCAAGTCGGTTTGATTTAAAATAGTTCACTTCAACTTTTAACTTATTATCGACAATTGATTTAGCAACATCAATTTGAGCATCAAATGGACAATTTTCTTGATCACTTCCAAATGAGAGATAAATTGTTGCGGGGTATTTCTTACGAGTATTAAGTGTGTTAACTCTAATATTATAACGACCAACACAATCGCTGTAGAGACCATCAATTGAAAAGGTAGCTTCCCCACCTAATTTACGAGTTTCTTCACCAAAGGAGATTCTAAAATATTCTTTATCCGGAAACCACCACCCGTCTTTCAGCTCCCCTTCAAAACTATTTCCGGAAATTTTATAATTAAGAGAAACACCAATTCCGACTTGTGTAGTACTCTCAGTCGCATGGATATTAAGAGATAAAGATAGTAAAACGAATATTATAATGTTTTTCATGATTCATATATATCACATTAATAGAAAATTACTTTCTATTTGAAAATAATACTCATCATGTATATTTTTTAAACACTCCTACAATTCAAAGGTCAATGTTCTTACTTAATATAGGATTTTATTTTTTCGACATTTTCAGCGGAATATCTTACAAATCCACTTCCTGTCCGGTAAGGCTGAAAAGCTCTCAATTCTTCACTATAATCAGCCGCAAAGAATATAATCTTCTCATCTTCAACTGGTGCCTGGTCAGCTAAACTATAAACATAATAACTTTTACCCTTTTTAGGTTTTCTTTTATCATAAAGATCCCAAAGATTAAAAATTTGAATCTTGTCACCGGCTTTTATTTTTTCGATATCTAAAATATCCATATTTTTTAACGTCTCTTTTGCTAGGGAGAAATCTTCATATACAAGACGACCATCCTCCATACTAGGCGTTTTTAAAACCTCAAGTGTCTTAGCTTGGTAGTACTTAACATCTTTTGAATTGAAAAAGTTTTTCTTAACCTTAACTATATTATAAGAACTTTGATCAATCTCTATAACTAAAATGAAGTTTGAATGAGATACCATCTCTTCAATACTCACTTTCTTAGGATAAGTCCTAGACATAAAACCCTCTTGTGAAAGGAAAATAATACATATAATTAAGATACGAGGTAAATTCAACTTATACCTTTTTTAACCAAGCAATAAATAAAGGAGATGAACCATCTTCTCCTTTCGTTACTTTTTCACCCTCTATAACAAAACCATTTTTAATTAACTCATCTCTTTGTGCATCTTCTGTTAAAACTCTTCTGTGAGGAAAGTATTTATTACCATTAATCTCAGTCCACTCAACATCAAAACTATCAGGCCCCATACTCCAAAGTATTCCATCATCATCAAGATGAAGATCTCCTCTGTCTCCAGTTAAATAAGGGCTGCCATCTCTAATCATCGTATAGATAAAAAATCGTCCATTCGAATCTAAATGACTTTTTACACAATCATAAAAATGAGCTCTATCAATATCTGTAACTATACAATGAAGAAGGCAGCTATCAGTAATGATATCGAATGTTTTCTTTAAATCAAAAGAACATGCATCCCCACAAAGAAGTTCTATCTCTAAATTCAAATCACTCGCTAACTTCTTTCCAATAGAAATGGCAGTAGATGAAATATCAAGTCCAGTGCATTTAAAACCAAGTTTAGATAGGTATAAACTTTGACTTCCTGAACCACAGCCAAGGTCTAGAACACTGCCACTTCGACGCGAACCTAGAAAGTTCATGATTTCATCATTTCTTGATCTAGACATAAGCTCAGTCTTTTTCTCTCGATCCCAAGAAATATGTCCTTGTTTTTCTAGTTGCTGCCAAAAGTTTTCATGTAATTCGTAATACTTCATACAAGTATTTTAAGAGCTAAAGAACAGCTCTCACACTTCGCGGAGCGCATGGATAAATATGCCCAAAAACAGAGTATTTTATTTTAAATAAAACCCACGTTTAGATAAAGAAATTAAGAGCTTAAAATTCTTATCCCACTCTCTCGCAAATGGAGACTCCATAGAATCAGGAAGACTTGTTCCTAAAATCTTTTTTATAAAGGTATTTTCTAGCGTGATAAGGTTATCTTTTTTATCCCTGGGAACTTCAGATTTAGAAGAGACGAACTTCACTTCACTAGCAGAGATGTTTTTAACTAATGATGTATCAAAGTCATGAGAGTTACCAAGAATATATAGGGGTTCATTTTTCGTTGGAAGATCAAGATCATACTTCTCTCCCATTCTCTCAATTCTTTCTTTCATCACTCGAGGGTGTTTAAGATTCACTCGAACAGTTTTTGTTTTAGAAAAAGCTTTTTTCTCTCGATTAAAATACTTATTAAATTTTTCTGCTGGCCTTATAAAGCGGATAAGCTGTTTTTGCTTCTCTGCTAATTTCTCTTCATCACGGACATGACCATAGTGAAAGATCTTACAGTCACTCTCATAAGGGTTTGTTACATCACTAAAGCCCTGAGCATCACCAAAGCTTAATATTTTAGAGTCTAATTTTATCGCTCTAACTTCTTGCGGGTACCATCTCTTATTAATAGCTATATGATAGTGATCCTTCCAAAAGTGAAGATAGCGAAATCTTACAGCATCATGGCCTTGTTCATTTGCATACTCTATATCGTGCTTTATTCTCTCTATCTCATCTTCATGTATCATTTCATCACACTGAAGATACATTCCCCATGCATTTTTAAATTCAGGGTCATCTTTTAAGTCTTCTCTTAATTTTTCAAGGGCAACATTTGTTTGCTGTGAAAGGATTTGTCCCCCATCACCCATGAGTGCAGGGTCCCACTTTGTGTGAATGAACTCAATATTATCAAAGTCTTTAAGTGACTCAAAAGTCCCATCATCAGACTCGCCAAGAGCGAGATAGATTTTATCCACGAGAAGACTTAAGTTTTTTAAACATTCTATATATGAATAGTCGTATTTGATTCCATTTCTAAGGAGTGTGAAGCCGTAAATTTTTGTTTTCAATTGAGGTCCTGAATAAAAAAGGACCAACGAAGTGGTCCTTTATTTTTTGTTTTTTAATTTTATTAATTTTTAGTGATGATCATCATCCATCATAGCATCATCAAAATCCTTACATGCAATTGCAAGAGATGCTGGCAACATGGCCCAAAATCCTACTAGACAAAGAGCAACAAAAACTTCCATACTCATATGATTTCTCCAATATTTATTTATTTGTAGTTTCGGTTATTATAGCAATTTACTTTATAAATTTAAAGTCCCAATTTCATTAGACAACGTTTTTGCAGGATCTTCGCCTTCAATCTCAACTTCCATAATCTTTTGAAATTGCTTAGATATTTTGCCTGTCGTCACATGAATCTTATCTGCATCCTTAGTCACTGTCATAAGATGCTTTTGAAGATCATCCCATCTTTGCTCATAGCGGCTAAATTCGACGCCAAGCTTGTTAATCTCCTTATGAAGTACTGACATATACTTTGATCTCTCCATATTAAGAAGAACTGTTTGCACCGTCGTAAGTGTCGCCATAAAAGTGGATGGCCCTGTGATCCATACCCTCTTTGACTGGGCGTATTCAACAAGTTCAGGATGATAGGCATGAATTTCAGCAAATATGGCCTCGGCCGGTAGGAACATAATCGCCTGATCAGAAGTCTTATCTTTAATGATATATTTTGAAGAAATATCATCAACGTGTTTTTTAATATTCTTTGCAAACTCTTTTCTAGCATTAAGCTTATAGGCTTCGTCATGTCCTTCATACATTCTTTTAAAGTTTTCAAGCGGAAACTTTGAATCCACACAAAGAAGTCCCACTGGTTCAGGGAGCATAAGAGCAGCATCAACAATTTTCGTATTATCTAATTTATGCTGAAGTTCATAATACTTCCCAGGTTCACCAAAAACAGATTTTAAAACATTTGTCAGTTGAACCTCGCCAAAGACCCCTCTAGATTTCTTATCTGTTAACACATCTTGAAGACTCATCACATTTGTTGATAATGAATCAATTTTTTTCTGTGCTTCATCAATTTTTGCTAAACGTTGAATAATTCCTGTGAAAGTCTCGTTGGTCTTTTTAAAACCTTCATTAAGATTTTCTTGAACCTTATTATTAATCTTATCAAGTCTAGTTTCTATCGTTGTTGAAAGTTTAAAAAACTTCTCTTCTAAATCTTTTGTGAGAAGCTCTCTAAAATTATACAGGTCTTTTTGTGATGCCGTTTGACTTTCATGTAGTCTTGTTAAGACACCTTCTCGAAGTTCAGAAAAGTTTCTCGTAAGTCTTTCGTTATTATGCAGAAGTGAGTCATTAACATTTTTTCCCTGATTAAGAATTGAATTTGTGAGTTCATTCTTTAATTCTGAAAAAGATTTTTCAAAAGCGCTAATCACGAGCTCACTTTGATCAGTATTCTCAGTACTTTTTTTATAAAGCATAAAAATCACGCCAAGGCCTATGACTTGTAAAATAGCAATGGCAATTAAGAGTGTCATGTTCATTGATGCTCCGTATTATTTCCTATCTTGTAATTAATCTTGTGTCGAAAGATAATATGATAAACATAAGAGTTTGAATACCTTTAAGCATGAACCAGAGGAAGAATTATGAAATTATTGATCGCATTATGGGCATTTGCCATTGGACTCATGGTTCCACTGCAAGGAGTTATAAATGCAAGGCTTGGAAAAGAAGTAGGAGGACCGACACAGTCTTCTCTTATATCTTTTTCTGGAGGTTTTTTAATTTTTGTCATCATCGGCCTATTTAATTATCAAAACCTGCCAAGTTTCTCCAAGGTCATCTCTCTTCCTCCCTATCTCCTATCTGGTGGAGTGATTGGAAGTATCTTTGTCTTATCTGCAATTGTTGTTATCCCGCAAATTGGAGCGACTGGCTTTACAGCACTAATCGTTGCTGGTCAGTTGATATCAACGATTATTTTTGATCACTATGGAATAATGGGACTTCAAGTCAAACCTATTAATACTTTAAGAATTGTTGGTGTTATTCTACTTTTTAGTGGTGTTATTCTTGTAAACAGAAACTAAGCCGAGATCTTGTTCTTTTAGAAATTGTAGACCATCAATCCAAGAGTCATGAACTTTTACCCCCCAATGTAAGTGTGGAGCATTTGACCTGCCTGTATTTCCTGACATTCCTACAATATCACCTTGCTTAACGACATCTCCAACCTTAGCGCTAACCTTCGAAAAGTGACAATACATCGTAAGAATCCCCATCCCATGATCAATAATGACTGTGCCACCATTAAACAAGAGAAAG
>NZAF01000093.1 GCA_002686115.1 Halobacteriovorax sp.
CTTGCAGCATTCTGCCTAACTGAACCAGGTAACGGCTCTGATGCTGCTGGAATTAAAACAACTATTAAAGATGCAGGTGATCACTACGTTGTAAATGGTCAAAAGATGTGGATTACCAATGCAGGTTATGCAGATCTATTTGTTGTTTATGGTACATATGATTCTTCTTTAAAGCACAAAGGAATTTCGGCAATTGTCATTGAGGGGAAACCTGAAGGCTTAGAAATTGGTGAAAAAGAAGACAAAATGGGGCACAGATGCTCTGATACGAGAGCTGTCACATTTAATAATGTGAAAGTTCCAAAAGAAAACCTTCTCGGAAAACTAGGAGAAGGTTGGAAAATTGCAATGGGCACCCTTAATCATTCAAGACCAATGGTGGCTGCGAGCGCAGTTGGTGGCGCACAATGTGCAGCTGATCACGCCGCAAAATATGCACTTGAAAGAACACAATTTGGAAAACCACTTGCTGTTCACCAAGCAATTCAAATGATGATTGCTGATATGGGAATGGAAATAGAGGCTGCAAGACTTCTTGTCTTTAAGGCTGCTTGGTTGATTGATCAAGGGAAAGCAAGCCCTGAGATTGCATCATATTCAAAAGCAAAAGCAGCAGACATGTTTATGAAGGTCGCCACAGACGCTGTTCAAGTGTATGGCGGATATGGATATAGTAAAGAATATCCAGTAGAAAAATTAATGAGAGACGCAAAATTGATACAGATCTATGAAGGCACTTCACAGATCCAAAGATTAGTTATAGCAAAAGAAATTTTTTCAAGGAGTTAACATTGAACATTTTCGTATGTATTAAACAAGTTCCTGACACGGAAACGAAAGTGACTCCAAACGGTGATGGGTCATACATTGAGACTAACTCAATTAAATGGATTATGAATCCTTATGACGAATTTGCTGTTGAGCAGGCACTTTTAACTAAAGCTGCAAATAGCGGATCAACTGTAACAGTAGTTAGAGTTGGTGGCGTTAAAGATACTGAAGCTTTAAGAAACGCACTTGCGATGGGCGCAGATGAAGCCATCCTAGTTGAAGCTGGTGACAACCTAGATTCTTACATGACTGCAAAAGCTCTTAAAGGAGCGATTGAAAAGTCTGGAAAAACTCCAGATGTTATCTTCACAGGTAAGCAAGCAATTGATGATGACTGTCTACAAGTTCCACAAATTCTTGCAACAATGCTGAATATGCCTTCAGTTTCTGTTGTTGTTGGTTGTGAGCAAGATGGTAGTAAGTACACTTTAAAAAGAGAAATCGAAGGTGGAGCACTAGAAGTTTACGAAGTAAATTCTCCAGCTGTTATCGCTTGTAACAAAGGTCTTAATTCTCCAAGATATGCTTCACTTCCAGGAATCATGAAAGCAAAGAGAAAACCACTTGCACAACACTCACTAGCAGACGTTGGTGTCACTGAAGCTGATGCAAGAGTTAAGTACTCTAACTTCCAACTTCCACCTGAGAAGCCACCAGGTAAGAAGTTTGATGCAATGGACGAAGCTGCTCAAGCTGGTGTTGTTGCTGAAGTTGTTAAGCTTTTAAGAGAAGAAGCGAAAGTTATTTAATTTTATTGTAGGAGAAAATCATGGCTAATATTTTAGTTTTAGCAGAGACTTCAGGAGATTCAGTTAAATCTGTAACTTTTGAAATTCTAGGGAAATTAGACGGTCACACAGTTGATGTTGCGATCGTTGGTGATATGGGAGCAAATGCTGTAGCTGACGTTGCAAAATACGGTGCTGCAAATGTTCATAACCTTAAAGGTGACAACTTAGATAAGTACTCACCTGAAGGATATGCAAATGCTCTTAAAGAATTTATCGGTGATAAGTATGATCTTGTTTTTGCTGGTGCAACTTCACTTGCAAAAGATTTAGTACCAAGACTTTCAGCGATGTTTGATTCTGGTATGGCCTCTGAAGTTACAAACTTTGTAATGGATGGAGACAACTTTAACGGAACGAGACCACTATATGCTGGTAAAGTTCTTGCTAAGGTTGAATTAGCAGGTCCAAAGCCAGGATTCGTAACTGTTAGACCAAACGCTTTAGGTCTTCCAGATACTCCAAATGCTGGTGCAGGTGCTGCAAATGACGTAGCTGCAAGTGCTGGTGAAATCAGAGCTGCAATTAAAGAAATCGTTAAAGGTGCTTCAGAAAAAGTTGATTTAACTGAAGCAAATATTATCGTTTCTGGTGGACGTGCAATGAAAAATGCTGAGAACTTTAAGATCTTAGATGAGCTTGCTGAAGTTTTAGGTGCTACTGTTGGTGCTTCAAGAGCAGCAGTTGATTCAGGATATGCTCCACACGCTATGCAAGTTGGACAAACTGGTAAAACAGTTGCTCCTTCTTTATATATCGCTTGTGGTATCTCAGGAGCTATTCAGCACTTAGCTGGTATGAGAACATCAAAGGTTATCGTTGCAATCAACACTGACCCAGATGCACCAATCTTCACTAAGGCTGATTACGGAATCGTTGGAGACCTTTTCCAAATTGTTCCAATTCTAAAAGAAGAATTAAAGAAGATAATGTAATAAACTTATTGTTACATAAATAAAGGAAAGCCCTCGAAAGAGGGCTTTTTTTTACAACCTTTCTAGTTCAAGTAATCTATAATTAATAAAAGTCTTAAATTTTTTCTTTGAGTGTCTCCCACTATATAAAACATCATCCAAATCTAAATTAGATAAATAATTCTTTAAAATAGATTTAGCACGTATTCTTTCTTCTTTATTCAAATGTTTCAAGAATATATCAATCATCTTTTCATAACTAATTGACTTAGAAAGTGAGAATATATATCGGTTAGCACGATTAGATGGTAACCCCATGCCAACTCTACTTTCTCTGAAAGCCTTTACAACGAGTATATTTGGAAGCATATCCTTGAAATTATTTAGAAATAAATCAGTATCATACTTAATCAACTCTTCTAATCCAAAAGATTTGCTACTAAATACTTCTCCACCAAATAGATAACTTAATGAAAAATGATTCCATAGTTCAGGAAATGCTTTAAAAAGTAACTCTTTCTCATCTTTAAATTCAATAGTGTTAGAAATAAAATTTTTGTAAATTGGTAAGATAATATCTACAGACGATTTTAAACTCTCTCTTATTCTAGTAAGTATTACTAAAAGTAATTTCTTTGCTTCAGAAAGATAATTAGTATTACGAGAAAAATAACGACTTCTTAAATTTAATATTTTTACAATCTCATGTGAGATATTATTATCCCCTTGAGTTTTCATAAGTAGTGAGCCGAGATCAAAACGATTTCTTTCACCATTATAATTAAGTTTTAAAATTTCACTTATAAACTTTTCAACTGTTTTAAAGTGTAGAAAGTTTTCAATATTAAGTGTGTTGAAATACTCTACAACTGAAGAAATATCACCATCTACACTCTTCCCTTCAAGTGTCATCTCTATCAATCTTTCAAAAACTAACGCGTCCAAAGCACTAGCTCCAATAAGCTTACTTCCATCAGTAGTAATATCTTTTCTTATCAAGATATTAAAATAATTTCTCACATTATCAGGGCCCCAGAATTCAACTTTTGCCATTGAAGCTAACAATTTTTCAAAGGACTCATTAAAAGATTTAGAATAAAGCTTAATATCATTAAACTTTTCAACGAGATTAAGCTTTTTATAGAATTTCAAGTCTTTATTATTAATTACTAATAGATAGTCTGACTTATCTAAACCAGCAATAGATGAACTCAAATAAGCCATTCTCGCCATTTCTATAGCAATCTTTATAGATTCTTTATCCGAACCATTAATATATGAATCATGTAAATTATAAACAAACTCTCTTAGTCTCGGCTCCCTTGATGATCGGTCCTCTTCTTTATCAAAGAATTCATGTAACGATTCATGAATAATGATAAAAGATTTATGTACATCATTCATATCATCGAAAATATTCATATCAAGAAAAACAATTCCAGCGTCATTAATTGCAGGTTGATCAAACATCTGATTAGTAAAAATGTAAAGGTCATCGCTATTATTGTATGACAACGGCGGAAGTCTCTTTTTTGTGAAACAAAATTTAAGGCCTTTAATTTCTTCTTCTAATCTCAAACCTAGTAACCAATGATAGCTTTCAATTTTTGTAAGTACTTTTTCTATGTTTGGATAATCATTAATAACTTTAGATCCACTTCTCCATAGGCAGTTATTGTCCTCGACAATATCTCTTAAAAAAGCATTATCACCAATATAGATAGACTGACCACCATTACCTCTGTCATGACCACGCGCCAATATACTGATTTGAATTAGACTAATTAATAGTAAAATGAGTTTCATCATTTACTCCTTTTTTTTGCTCCGTTAAAGGTACAAGTTGAATATTTAAATTGTAGACTTCGTTTTTACTTCCAGATTCCATGAATTCACATAAAGAAGATCTAAACTCCCTAATGAGCTTCTTAGCTTGTGGAATCTTGTTTTTATCTATGGCCATTGTTATTGATGTTATATCTCTGTGTTCAATACTATGATTTTCTATACTGTTTATTGCCTGATAAAGACTTTGTTTATGGGATTTCCTTAGAGATATTGACTGGATTTCATTTGTAGTTTGAAAACTTACCTTTTCCTCAGGAAGCCTCCAACCAGCTTCTGTTTTTTCAACCATCGACAGGGTCAAAAGTTTAGAGAGTGCATCTTCTGTGGTTCTTATATTGAGATTTAACCTTTTTGCAATCCAGTGACTTTGGCCATTACACTCATCAAGCTCCAAAACACTTAATATAGCAAAATAGTACCATTCACTAATTAAACTAAAGGTATCCTGAGAAAGTGAATGAGTATTTTTATCACATATGTTTTTTAAATATTTATGTGCATCATTCTTGCTTTTTTTTGAAGAAGAATTTTTTAAATTCACTAATGCGGTAAAAATTTTCATTTCTTTTTCTGTAAGATTTAAATTTTTACCAACTTTTAGAGCCGATGAGTAAGAAAGTGAACCCTTACCGTTCATGACCTCTGACAATCTAGAAGGGGACATTTCAAGGTCTCTAGCAAATGCACGTAAACTGTAACGGCTGTTACCAATTTGCCTCTGTTCTAATTCGACCTTTAGAAAATCTGTGAAGTTTAATGAATCTAACATGAGCGAGTTTTATCAATAATAGTTAACTCACACAATAAAAAAACGTACAATGTGTTCGGAAGATAATAACGCACGACAAAAGCCCCTAACAAGGGGCTTTCCAGCTTAATAATTAGTTAATAGTTTAGTAAAAATCATAATCAAAGTCTGACTCACCACAACGTTTCCACTGCAATTGATATTTTATACCTGCTGTAACATCAGCACTATCAACAGTCGCTAATGCATCATCACCCCATCGATTTGACCTTGCAAGCATACTCGCATTCACTCGTAAATTTACATCAGCTCCACACTTTGACCAAACTAAGCCTGTAAGAACTAGGTTATTGGAGAAGAGATAATCGTTATCATACTCACCTCTAAATGTTTTAGAAAACCTAGGTCCTCTTGAACCTGCAAAGAAATATTCTGATGAAAATCTTGCTTGTCCACCTCTAGGAACTGATACATATCCCCTATAGTCAACATCAACTAAAGAAACACTAAAACCTTGTGGTACATGAACAGGAATTGCAATACTACATGATTTTCTATCCATCCTCTTACCTGTAATCTCACCGGCTTCTGCAAAAAATTCATCAAAGATGATACTTAATGACTTTTTATCTGGACTCAATGTTACGGAAGCAGAACTTTGTGGACAACCATTTCCACCATATCCTGGGATACCAAGTTGAATGTCATTCATGTCTTTAGCGTTCGTACTTAATACAGTAGAAAGAGTTAGTAACGTAGCAAATAGTTTTTTCATTTTTCCTCCCTAGTAAGGCTTACGTGCCTTAAGTTGCTTGCTCATATTTTTAGAGAGGAAAAATATAAAAAGAAATAAAAAAATAAGTTTTTCACATTTAGTTAACCACATGGTTAATAAAAATTTTGATTCTTGTGATTATTTCGCCACATGGTTAAGAAAGTGCCCTGCAAAATTTACTGTTGTTAAAGAATAACTCATAAAAGTAGTCGGAGGTAGCCATGAAATATTTAATTACACTTTCTTTTTTCTTATTAAACTTCGCCTATGGATCATCAGTAATTGGTAAATCTTTAAGTGGAACTGGATGCAACAACACAAATAGCAGTATGACAACATCGCCTGATGGGAAAGTCATTTCCGTTCTCTTTGATAATTTCAGTGTCGAAGTTCCAAATGCTTTCCCTTTTATAAGAGGTGTAAATCTAGGGGAAACTAAGACTATCAAACATTGCAATATCAGTTTTTCAATTTCAGTCACAGAGAATGAATATATCGAGTCTGTTGAGGTTATTAATGACATCAGAGGTCTTGTTTTTTTAGACGAAGGCATTGAGACAACGTTCAAATCAGAAATACTAAAAAAACCTGTAAACGATCAATATGGTAGATCTTCTAGAAAAGAAGTTATAACTCATAAGACTTGGAACGGGTTTACAGATGAAGATATTTTTATGACTGAGGTTAGTCATTTAAACTTTCGACAAAAATGTGGACGACAAGAAGTTTTGGATTTTAAGTTTAGAAATACTCTTGGTATCGAGATGACCAGAGAAGCCCTTGACCTTGGTTATACTGGTTATGTTGCCGTTGACAGTTTAGACAATCAAAGTAATGTAAAATTTAAAGTAAACGTCAAAAGATGTCCCTCAAGAAATATCCGTTATCCAAGAAGAGGTAGTAACCCACAAACTAGAATGGATAGAGTTAGAATGATTTGCGAAAGAAATGGTGGAAGACTAAGAGGAACAAGATGTGTTTTCTAGTGGTCATATTGACACTAATTCAAAAATACAAATATTTTTAAAAGTAAGATTTGATCTAACCATTTGATTTTCTATCTAAACAAAGTGAGAAACGGATATGTTAGAAATTTTTAGCTCTGATATTTTGTACAGCTCACTACTTTTTTGTCATTTTAATCTAGAGAGAGGAATTGTTTTGAATGTAGAACAGTCATCATTAAATCTAGAATTGCGAGAGCTTGTCTACTCACATATGGAAAGACATCCAAAGCTATCGTTAAATGCAATTGCTAAAAGAGCTGGAGTTGCAAGCACAACTCTAAGAAGACTCATGCAAGATGACAACAGAAGCAAAGTTCAAGCGCATGTAGTTTTAAACCTTTCAAGTTATATCTTAAAAGAAAATAATATTAAAAATCTCATTAATATTACTAATGGTTGTATTCAAGAAGAACTACTATCTAATTTTTCAAACTTTATTGATGAAAATAAAAAATACACTACAGATGAAGAGATAAACTACACCTTAAGTGATCCTGTTGCATATATTATATATAAAATGGCTGCTAATCATAATGGTATTCATACTTTTAAGATTAATGAAATGTTTGGAGAGCTTGGCCTATCAAAACTCGATCTTTTAATGGCAAGAGATATAGTTGTTAATGATGATGGAATGATTCATGCAAAATCAAAAAACTTTGCACTCGACCTACAAACTGCAAAAAAGCACCTAACAACTTTAAGTAAATTCTATAAGCCTGAAGAAGTCGAACTTGATCTCAATATTATGTATTCTCAATCTGAGTCCATAAACAAAGAAACTATTAAAAAGATTAAAGATATTCAAAGAGAAGCATCAGTTAAAATACACGAGCTCTTAAGTGACAAAAACAACTGGGGTGAGTATCCATATTTTACAATTAATCTTGGTGAAACATTAAATTTTAAAAACAAAAGGGAAATACTACAATGAAAAATCTTCTGATCATTTTACTTTTTAGCTGTAGTATTAATGTATTTAGTGCAATGACTGAGAATGACTATCTGAGAATGTTAGATACATCTCGCGATATACTAGATACTCAGAACATGGAAATAAAACTAGGTGAATTAACTGGTTCAGGTAGAACTGTTCCTCTTCAAAACCTAGAAGTCATTTTCACTAAGGATGATTATATTTTAAGAAATGAAATACAAGAATTTGTTCTTCATGAAGGTCACCAAACAGTATCAGGTATCAAAGAAATTTATACTTATGATGGGCTTATAAAGTCAAATGAGGTTGATGCAATCATATTTAAAAAATAGTATTGCGGACTAATATTCGCTATCTAAGCACTTAAGAGTTGCCTTTTGATCGAGCTCAACACTTGTGCTTCCATCACTATATACAGTGACAACACTCACTAAAGTATTTCCAAAATGACTATCATTACTAACAAAGATTTCAATCTTTGTCTTTTCTCTTGAGCCATCATTAAGCCACTCTAAATCAATAGATAAGAATCCTGTTTGTTTTTCATAATCACTGATTTGCTTAAAACTTGCTGAAACTCTTGATCTCTCTGCTAAGTCACCAACTAATTTGTAATCTAAAATATTTGCGCTTTCATCTAAATCAATTTTCACATTGTGAAAGAGTGGGTGGTTTGTTAAAGATATTTCATAGCTACCTTTTACCCCTCCATATGAATAAGTAAATATCAGTGATAATAAAATTAATTTAATATAGAACATAAAAAAACCTCTCATTTGTTGAGAGGTTTTACTTCTAATTTAAATTTATTTCAATGTTATTAGAAATTATTCACGTTTATAATTGCTATCTAAATTTTAGAAACTATAACCAATTCTCTTTACAGTTTCAGTCATTTCTTCAGAGTTAGTAATTGGCTCAGCATCGATTACCTCATCATTATACTCTTCATAATATTCCATTCCATCTCTAATCTCAGCTTCAATCTCCATTCTCATCTCTTCTCTCATCGCTTCAATATCTCTTTGTCTTTCATATTCTAATTCTTCTTGAGCTTCAGCTCTTAATGCAGCTGAATCAACTTGAGCTTCGTTTTGCTCTTCTTCAACTTGTGTTGCTCCCTCTGTTCCATTTTCATATGCATTTTGTTCTCTAAGATTCTTAACCTCATATTCTTCTTCTTTAATTCTTCTAAACTCTTCAGGTGTAACAAAACTAAGCATTACTCCGACATATGGCTCGACTGTTAATCTTACCCTTAGTCCATCTTTACCATTATTTGTTACAAGACCAACTGGTACCATATCTACAGGCTCATCTGATTGACCAATAATCTTCTCAGATACCTCAGGTGCTAAGTTTCCAACTGGAACCATTATACTTCCACCTGCTCCAATCTCTGCACCACTGAACCCTTCAAATGTTTCAGACTTACCATTTTTAGCAACTGTTACATTCCAAGACGTTATAGATGTTGTCGAAATCTCTGCAACATTAGCTGACATTTCTTTAAATACGATAATATTTGGGTCAACAGATGGTACAAGTGCTCTTTCTAGGATTAACTCACCTAAAGTAGCATCTGACTCTCTTACTGTTGCTTCTCTTTTTTCTAGTTCATTCTCAGATAAACTTTCTGAAAGCTCAGCTACTTGCTCTTTTTCTTCATTATATAATCTTCTTGCTTCAAGAATTTCATATCCATCTTCATATGATCTAAATAGAGCTATTGTCTTTTTAGACTCGTGTAAAAATGAAACATCAAATTTATAATCATCATTATTATCAACTCTTACTTGTGAAGTTGCCACAAGCTCCATATCAACAATAATTTCTCTATTTTCTGTTTGTGAGTTGTAAACCTCAACCTCGTCATGACCTTCAATTCTTGTAACAATCCACTTACCTGCAATTGCCATTTTGTTTTCTTGATTCACAGGAAGGTATCTTACAGCAACTTTTGGTTTTTTAAGTTCATTCTCTGCAGAAGCAACATATCTAGAATCATCAAATCTTCTAGTGAATTTGATTTCATCATCATTCATAAAAGATGTGTCAGCAATTTCACTTGTCTTGTAGATCCCCCCAGTGATCACTACTGTACTTGTGAAAAGTACTGATAGAAGAATTTTCTTTGTTAAAAGTGTTGCATTCATAATAAGCTCCTGTGCTTAATATGTTGCAACGCGCGTGCCAATCGTTTTACAGCTACTTCTGTATAATTCTATAACAAGGACACATTTAAGTGCCTGAATTCACGTTTTTACGGGATTTTAAGTACTGTATAAATTATAACACTGTATAAATATTAATCACTCAACAGCTTATTAAATTGAACAGCTTTTATGCAATTTTCTAAAGGCTAGTAAACTTTTTAGTCTAGATTGAGAGTTGCATTCTCATAGTCTGAGTGACTTGCTCTAAATCTCTTAAGAGCAATAACTACTAGTTCGTCTAATGAATAACCAGTATTTTGCGCCATCTTATCCATTGCTAAAACAACGTCTTTTTCAATATTTACCTTAAGCTCTTGTAATTCACCTTGATTATGAACCTGACCTCTCATTGATCAATCTCCTTAGAAACAACATTTACATATCCCTTTTTCCTCAAAGTCACCAAGCTCTCAGTAACCTCATGCTCAAAAAGATTTGTATATTTATAAATATCTTCAACTTTACTAAATTCTGTCATGGATTTCAAAACTAGGAAGTTATTGTAATTCATAGCTGACGCCTCATCAAATATCTTGATATTTGCCATAACTGTCAGGTGATCAGGTGGGCGTAACTTTTTAAGTGTCTTATATTTTTGCAGCTCCTTTGCCGCTCTTTTCTTAAGATCACCAATAGCAAACCTAAATTCACCATCTTGAGGCTCAATCACTTCGGGTTCTATAACTGTTTTTACCTCGATGATATTATCCATCTCATGGATTATAGCTGTAATTAATGCTTTCTTTCCAAGCTTTCCTGCGTAATTACAGAAACATATGCTGCCCTCTCGAACTGAGACTGCGCCCAAGAATTGGCCATCAGTCTTCTTGAGAAGATTTACTTTCCCGGTAAAGCCGACTGATGTTTGTTCATCTAACACAGATATTATTGACATTATTTTCCTAGAATTCTGTTAAAAAATCCTTTTTTATTATCCTCACCCGTGAGCTTATTGGCTATAGAAAGATACGCATTCCAAACAGGTTTTCCCTCATTGTTTTGATTAGACATATATGGGACTCCTTGATCACAACTTTCACGAAGGGCGATTTCTAACGGAACCTCTCCTAAAAATTCTAAACCGAGAGACTCTGAAGCCTTCTTAACTCCGCCATTTCCAAAGATATGATATTTCTTTTCCGGCATGTCGTCAGGGACAAAATAACTCATATTTTCAATTGTACCTAGAATTGGTGTCTTTACTTGTTCAAACATCTTGAGGCCTTTAGTAGAGTCTAGAAGTGCTACATCTTGAGGCGTAGAAACACCGATAACTCCGGCCATCTCAACTGCTTGAATCATACTTAGTTGAACATCACCTGTTCCTGGAGGAAGATCAATCAGAAGATAATCTAGCTCTCCCCAGTCAACATCAAATAAGAACTGATTTAGAACGCCTCCGAGCATTGGCCCTCGCCATATAACCGGATCCTTCTCACCAATAAAAAGACCAAAACTAATGAACTTAACGCCTTCAACCTCTACAGGCATTATTTTTTTATCGTCATTTGCAAGTGGCTTAGCATCTCTTTTTCCAAGCAGCATAGGAATTGATGGTCCATAGATGTCTGCATCTAATAAACCAACCTTTTTTCCTTTTCTATGAAGTGCATAAGCGAGGTTTACAGATACTGTTGATTTACCAACGCCACCTTTTCCAGATGAAATTGCAATTATATTTTTAATCGTATCGATTTTCTTCTTTTTTGGAATTGATCCATGACCGACCTTTAAATTAGCAGGTTGTTCACTTTTAGGTTTGGCTGTTTTTTCGCTTTTTGCCAAAACATCACTTGAGTCTTTTGATACAGTTTTAATAACAATATTATCCTCATCAACTTTACCGGATAGTTCGTTATAAATAATGTCTTCAATTTGTCTTTTTTGTAATGGTGATATTCCTTCTCGGTCGTAAACTAAAGTCAGAGCATTTTCTTCAACCTTAAGCTCTTTTATTCTATTTTCTGAATGTAACGTGTTACCCGTCTCAGGGTTCTTTATACTCTCGATCAAAGTCTTAACATCGTTCATACTATTCTCCCAAACAAAGACTATGTGCAACAAACCCTGCTCCACAAGCCTATTAATATTATATCTTGAGGTTTTATATCACTTTTAAAACCAGCTATTAAGCAATATTTGCCGAGATCAAGCCTTTTTTAGCTTAAGTCCAAAGCGGTTATAATTAATTGGCTAGTATCTATCCGGAGTGTTTCTGTGACCCAAAAAGTTAGAAGACTTATTTATATTGTCGATCCTAAATTTCAAATCAAATTTAGTTTATTATTGTGTTTTGTCGTTTTCATATCGATTGCACTTTTTTTTCATCCGCTTATAAGTGGTGTCCTTGATAATCTTGCTATTAAGTATCCTCAGGTTTCTACGGAAGTAAATGAATTAAAAGATCAATCAATTAAACTACTTATCTTATGGGAAATTGCTTTCATACTTATTACATTCGTAAGTTGCATTATCATGACTCACAGAATTGCAGGCCCTGTATATAAACTCAAAAGATATCTTATGAATATAAGAAATGGTGTTATCGACGGAAAACTCGAGTTTCGCGCGGGTGACTATCTTCAAGATCTTGCAGATGAAGTTAACCTTACTGTCGACTCTATCCAATCTCGCTTTCAGCAAGACTCTGTTTATATTAGTGAGGCTACTACTTACTTAAAAAATCTTAAAGTTTCTATTCCAGATGACAAAAAAGTTGTTGTCGAAGAAATCATAAAAAAGCTCAAAGAAATCGAAGAAAGCATGACGGAGAATTTCTCAGAAGAATGAAGAAGTTTATCTTAACCTATATTCTATGCTCTATGGCATTTTCATCATCATTTGAAAATGAAATTGCAACGAACACAAAGAATCTCTATCGTTCTTTAAGAAGAGGTTATGTGAATGAATCCAAGGTTAACTATACTTATAAACTTATCAAGAAAAGTGATGTGTTTTCTCATTATACTCAAGACTTTGCTCTTCTTAAAAAAACCTCTTCAATTAGCTTCTTAAAAGAGACTACTTGCAAAATTGATTCAGATATAAAAAATAGAGTTCATAACTCTATAAGAAAGTCAGTTGTAAATTATTGTCATTCAATTAAAATTGCAAAACTTGCCAAAAGGAAAAAATTTAAACTTGATGCTATTAAAAATAGTATCTCGCATCTTAATAAATTTAATCCTTCTTTATTAAACAGGACTCTTAATAGAATTAAAAAGTATTCAAAAAACTACCTAACGATAAGTAGGCATCTTACTTTTCTATCAGCAAATATTGAACTAAGCGAATACCTTCTTGATCATTATGATACTTCAGAGTCTGAAACAAATAATAGAAGTAAACCATCTGCATATCGTGAACTCAGAAAACTTTACTATGACTTTAAGCCCGCCATTAAAGAACAACCTCTTAAAGGTATCTCTAAAGCAAA
>NZAF01000094.1 GCA_002686115.1 Halobacteriovorax sp.
AAAGGAAATTCTTGCTGGGCACTTCTATCAAAAAGATGTTGAGAAAAAAGCTTATCAATTGTCTGTTGAAAATGCTTCGGGCAGAGAAATTCCAGCTCAAAATCTTCATGACTTTTTATCTGATAAAAGATCAAAAAATCTTAATAAGACATCATGTCCATCGGGGATATTTGCATCAAATCTTAAAGAAATTTTGCCAAAAACAGTTGTTGAGGGTCTTACCAATGGTCTCTCTAGTTTTGATCAAAAGCTTGGAGGATTCGTAAGTGAGAAGGCGCTACTTCTTGCTCCTGAAACGAGAACATCTTCTCCTGTTACGATTATTAGGGACCGAGAAAAGCTTGAGTCAATTAGTCACGAAGGTCTCTATCCATGTGGTGAAGGTGCTGGATATGCTGGTGGAATTACATCTGCAGCTGTTGATGGCGTTAAAGTTGCCATGGAGATATTAAAAAAAGAAAGACCAGATCACGATTTCTCTTAAAGGCTCTAAGTCATTGATAAATTATGCCGATAATATTTCATGATTTCAAATTTGTTGGTAGCATTTTGGTATATACTGCTATCTTATATTACTGATCAGTTTTTAGAACTTAAAGAGATCTTTACATCTTTATTCTGGCCTTCTATAGGTGTTGCCTATTATTTTTACTTAAAAGAAAAGAAACAGGTTTTTCCTGGAATCTTTATTGGATCATTAACACAAGGTTTATTTTTAGATTTTAATTATTTTTCCGACCATTATTTTCTTCTGTATTTTCACTTCCTTTATGCTCTAAGTTTAATTCTTATCTTTCATTATATGACAAAAATTATTTTAAAAGAGAAAGCTCATTTTGATATCAAAGAGATATATGAAAACTTTTTTTCAAAAGTTAATTTTCTTCTTTATCCATTAATTTGTTTATTATTATCTATCTTAGCTTCATTTTTATTAATGCTTTTTAATGTTATTAATAGTTCAGAATACGGTATTACATTCTATAAGTGGTTTATTGGTAACTATGCTGGTCTGGTACTTTTAACTCCTTTTTGTATCTATCATAAGGGAGCTTTAGTTTCTAAGAAAAATAGAAATATTATTCTTTGTGTTGTCCTTGCAATCTTGTTTAAATTAAGTGGGTTTTACTACATCACTTATAGTGAAAATAAGGCCCTCGATGATCAGAATAAACTACGATCTTTATCAATCTTTGAAAGTTATCAAATTAAATTTACAAAGCTTGAAGCCATTCTTGAATCTTATAATGGATATTTTTCAAGCTCTAATTTTATAAGTAGTGATGAATATTTATCTTTTTCAAGATCAGTATATAATACTCACTTAGACATTAAATCCATTGAGTGGATTTCTATTATCTACAATCAAAATCAAGAAGAACTTTATAATAAAGAAATAGAAGCGTTTAATAAAAAAATTGATAATCCGCTTAAGGGGTACCCATTTTATGCTTATACTTATTCATATCCTTTAGATGCTAATTTTCACAGAATTGGTAAGAAATTAACTCATGACAAGCCGACTTATGAGCTTATTAATAAAGCCTACAAAGTTGACTATCCAGTGTTTGGAAGTATTAATTCAATTAAGGACCATGATACTTATGGTTATGCAGTTTCTGTAAGAAAATCAGATAAAATTATTGGTGTTTTATTACTAAGTTTTAGTTTCATTGAAAATTTTAATACAAAACTACACTATGGCCTTGACCAGAGAGTATTTATTGATAATAAATTGATAGATCATATAAGTAGTGATCTAGAAGATGAACTTGTCAAAAAATCTTTTAAATTTGAGTTTCTTCACGGTGATCGAATGTGGCGTTTTGAATTTTTATATCCACATTCTACTTATTCAAAGTATCGCGGTAAGGCGAATGTTTTTACTTATACAATTCTTTTTTTCTTTTTTTCTGCACTGTTAACCCTAATCTTTTTTATGCTAGGAACTAAGGATAGGATTGAGAAAGAGGTAGATAGTAAAACAAGAAAATTAAAAGAAGTAAATGACGAGCTACTTTCAATTAGTGATCATAAAACTAAGTTTTTGGCGAATATGAGTCATGAAATTCGCACACCACTCAACGGCATTCTAGCAACAAGTCAAATATTAAGAAGTGAACTTAAAGATAAGAGTTATGATGATAAGTTAGAAGTTATTCACTCTTCAGCAGAACTTCTTTTGATGATTGTAAATGATATTTTAGACCTTACAAAAATAGAGAGCAATCAGATTCAATTAGAAAGCAGAAGTTTTGACCTTTTTAAACTTGTAGATGATGTGATCACTTCATTAAAGAGTCTCAGTGAGAAAAGAGGAATTTCATTTGAAGTTATCAAGGATCCTGATATGCCTAGGTTTTTTATGGGCGATGTGACTCGAATCATGCAGATCCTGTTAAACTTAGTCAATAATGCTGTTAAGTTTAGCCATAGTGAAGGTGTTGTTGCTGTAAATCTAGCATATCTTGATGGGCGTGTTCTGATAAACGTCGAAGATAATGGGATTGGTATAGATCCTAACAAAAGAGATAAGATCTTTATGCCTTTCACTCAAGCTGACCTATCTACAACTAGAAAATATGGAGGGACTGGTCTAGGACTTAACATTTCTAAGAAACTTGTTGAACTTATGGGTGGTACTATTAATTTTTCAAGTGTTTTAGGGAAAGGGACAAAGTTTACAATTTATCTACCTCTAAATATTGGTCAAGAACAGAAGGATGAAGAAAATATTGAATCTTCACTTTTTCCAATCGACTCATTAGAGATACTTCTTGTTGAAGATAATCCTATTAATCAAAAAGTATTCGAAATGATAGCCGAGAAATTAAGTTTTAACTTTGATTATGCTCAAAATGGTCTTGAAGCTGTTAATATGCACCGTACAAAGTCATATGACGTCATTTTTATGGATGTTCAAATGCCTGTTATGGATGGACTAAGTGCGACAGAAGAAATTAGAAAATATGATCAAAACGTGCATATTATTGGCCTTTCCGCTAATGCATTTAAAGAGGATATTGAAGTAGGACGTAAGGCCGGGATGAATCAATATATATCAAAGCCTGTTACGATTGAAAAAATTCAAAAAGTATTCAATGATTTGGTATAGCGCATAAATCAAAAATATAAGTTCTAGAAGACTTCTTGGTGACTAAGAAGACTAATTTCGTTATGATGTCGACTTCTTTTATAAGGAGTTTTTATGCGCTTAGTTACAATTATATTGTTCAATCTATTCTTTTGTTTTTCTAGTTTTAGTTCAAAGCTCATATCTGAAAAATTAGTGGCGGCGAATTCATATTACAACGTAAATCTGCCTCCATTTTCTTATTTCACTGACAGCTCTCCAAAAGTTGACCATAGTGGTAATATTGTTTTTGATTTTTATACTATTGATTCTGGATCCGTTGTTCATGGAATTCTTTATTTTGAAGAAAGTCTTAATAAGACTAGACCGCTTGTGCTTATTGATAATTCTGAAATAATTAATCACGTATCTTTTAGTAAAAAGTCAGATATGCAAAGTTCAAGTGATGAGATTATCTTTGCTACTCATGATGGTGGAGCATTCAAAGGTCTTTATCGGCAAACCATAGATTCTACTAGAAACAATTATAGTAAAATAACTTTACCAAAAGATGATTATCTGGCTATTTCTACCTCTAGTTTTTTTGATGATCACAGCGCTGTTAGGTTAAATGACTCTAAAAAAAGAAAACTTATCTTAATAAATGATCAAGGATTTAAGACAATCGCGAAAGAGGGCGAGGATGGTGTTAATTTTATACATTCACCTAAACTTGAAGGAAATTATATTCTCTATAAGCTTCGTTATGGACAAAGAGGTTCATACTCTTCAGACGATAAGGAAAGACTCATCCTATCAAATACTTCTAATTTAAACAGTACTGTGATTCTAAGTAATGATGGTGAGTTTGATCGACTTGAAAATATGTACAATGTTAATAAAAAAGGAAACGTTGTAGCTTTTGTAAGAAAGAATCAACAGAATTTTATTGTTGCAAATTTAAATGGGAAAATGAAAGTCGTTCTTGATCTTAAAAATAATCCTTTAATTGGAAGAGTTGATTTATTTACTCCTGCTATTAATGAGAAGGGGCATATTCTTATTAGGGGATATGATAGAAATGGTAATGCTGGTCTTTTTCTTTACAAGGATAATAAGTGGAGTGAACTTATCAAAGAGGGACATGAGTTAACTCATCAAAATACTGTCTACAAATTATCAAAGTCTTCAACAGGACAAATGATTAAAGGTTCGGTAGATTTTAATAATAATGGAAATGTAGTGTTTAATACTTTTTTAAGTGTTGATGAAACTATTTTAGAAGGGATTGTTACGCTTACTTATAGTGAGTAGGGATATATAAATGTTACTGAAGAAAAAAGATAAAATTTCAAAAACGTATGATGTTATTGTTATTGGCTCTGGCTTAGCTGGTTTGACTGCTGCTAATAAACTAGCAAAAGACGGTCGTTCCGTTTTATTACTTGAGGCCCATAATAAATTAGGTGGCTTTGCTACGTGGTTTAGAAGAAATGCGAATGAAGGAGAGAAGCATATTTTTGATATCTCTCTTCATGGATTTCCTGCAGGAATGATTAAAACTTGTAGACGTTATTGGAATAAAGACATTGCAGATCAAATAGAGAGAGTTGATAAAATCAGATTTATGAATCCTCAGTTTAGTATTGATACAGACTTCACGAAAGAAGATTATATCAATATCTTAGTCGAAAAATTTAACTTATCTAGGGATGAAGTTGTTAATTTCTTTTCTGAACTTAGAGATATGAATTTCTATGATGATAAGAATATGACGAACGCGGATCTGTTTAATAAATATTTTCCAAATAGAAATGATGTTGTTAGATTTCTTCTCGAACCTATCGCCTATGCAAACGGATCAACTCTTGAAGATGAAGCAATTACTTTTGGAATTGTATTTTCTAACTTCATGAATAAAGGTGCTTATATCTTTAGAGGTGGCACAGATAAACTTATTGGAATGATGAAGGATGAGCTTGTTAGCAATGGTGTTGATATTAAATTACATACATATGTTGATGAGGTTGTTGTAGAAGAAGGTAGAGTAAAAGGAGTTAAAGTAGGCGAGGACTTTATAAGCTCTTCTTCTGTTATTTCTAACTCATCTCTCTATAACACTATTTTTAAAATGGTCGACAAGGATCATTTTTCTCCTGACTTTATAGAGAAAGCGAAGAAGGTACGTGTTAATACATCAAGCTGTCAGGTTTTCATGGGTCTTAAAGATGGAGAAGAATTACCTGATATTGGTGAGTTGATCTTCTATAGTGATTCTGAAAAATTTGATACTGACTTGCTTCTTTCGCCTAAGGCGCATTCACAAACATTTTCAATTTATTATCCTTCTATGCGACCACATCTTCCTCAGAAATATGCCGTAGTGTCTTCAATGAATGCACGCTATGAAGATTGGAAGGACTTAAGCAAAGAGGAATACGAAAAAAGAAAGCAATACCTTATTGATAATGCCATTAATACATTTGAAAAAATCGTTCCTGGTTTTAAAGATAAAGTAGAGCATGTAAATTGTTCAACTCCATTAACGATTGAAAAATATACTCATCATCACTTTGGTTCTAGCTTTGGAACAAAGTTTGAGGGACTTGAAGTATCAAAAGAATTGTCTGACCAAATTAAAGGCTTTTTTCATAGTGGTTCTGTTGGAATTATTATGTCCGGCTGGCTTGGTGCCGCCAATTATGGAGTCATACAGGCCCATGATCTAAACACTTACTTGGATAATGTTTCCGAGTCTGTTAACAAAAATGAAGAGGTTAGTTATGTTTAATTTTAATAATCAAGTTGCTATCGTTACAGGTGGTACAAGAGGGATAGGTAAAGGGATTACAGAGGCCTATATTGAAAATGGGGCCAAAGTTATTGCAACTTATACTTCAAACGATAAAGCTGCCCTTGAGTTTAAAGAAAGTTTAGGTGAAAAGGGAAGTCAGCTTATCTTAAAAAAATTTGATGTTTCAGATCATATTGCAGTTGAAAAATTCTGGGATGAGATTGCGTCGGAAGTTGAAAAAGTTGATATATTAGTTAACAATTCTGGAATTAGAAGAGATGGCCTATCTCCAGTTATGCCTGAAGAAGATTGGACTAGAGTTATTGATGTTAACTTAAGTGGAACGTTTTATATGACTAAAAGAGCTGTTTCACATTTTATGAAAAATAGATATGGACGAATTATTAATATGTCCTCTATTGGTGGGAAATTAGGTCTTCCTGGTCAAGCTAATTATGCTGCAAGTAAGGCCGGTCAAATTGCTATGTCTAAATCAATTTCAAAAGAAGTTGCGAAAAAAGGAATAACAATTAATAACGTGTGTCCGGGATTTATTGAAACGGAATTAATTTCTGATTTACCAGCGGAGCAGGTTAAAGAATATAAAAAACAGGTGCCAATGAAGCGCTTTGGGAAAGTAGAAGACGTTGCAAATGCTGTTCTTTTCCTTTCAAGCGATAAAGCATCATATATAACAGGGACGACTCTCGATATTTCTGGAGGTCTGTAATGAGTGAGGTTAAAGATCTTATTCCTCAAAGAGATCCATTTCTCTTTGTTAATAAAGTTGTCGAAAAAGATTCAGATTCAATCACTACTTCTTATAAAGTAACGGGTGAGGAAGATTTCTTTAAAGGACACTTTCCTGGAAATCCTATAATGCCCGGAGTTCTATTACAAGAAGCACTTTTTCAATCAGGTGCATGTCTTATGGCGTCGGGTGCGTCCAGTGGACTTGGTGTTGTTACTAAAGTCTCAAATGCTCGTTTTAAAAGTCTTGTAAGACCTGGTGATGAGTTAATTATGAAGGTTAATATTGTTGAGCAACTAGATAATGCTTTTTACTTTAAAGGCCGAACTCAAGTCGAGGGAAAAACAGTATGTGCCCTAGAGTTTACTTGTGCAAAAATTGATTCATAAAGGTTAATTATGTCATTTTTAAATGTTAGA
>NZAF01000095.1 GCA_002686115.1 Halobacteriovorax sp.
ATCTTTATCATTATCAAAATCTTTATCATCAAGGATATCACCATCAAGAATTTCAACATCTGATACAACTTTAGTATCAACTCCTTGCTCTGATTGATCCTTTTTGACGAGATCTTTTTGTTTCTTTTTATTCATGGAAGCCTTATATCACAATTATTGACTATTTTCCAATGTATCTAATCTTTCTGATGATTGATAAAGCTTCTCTTTTTCCAACTCTCGCCTCATGCCAGACAACATCAATCTTCTATTTTTCAAATAGATTAATGCAAAATTACCAATATGCAACTTAACTGGAATGGTAATAAAGCGACTTTGGTTTTTATTTCCATCTTTAAAATTAAGATCTTGCCTTCCCATGATTTGGTTGCGAAAGTCTGATAAGACTAGTTTTTTTAAAGAAACATTTATTAAATACTTTTTAATAAAGTCATCTGTTTTATTGAGATTATCTTCAATGTAACTCATCAATAAAAGATCAAGTTGTCGAATTTTGTCTTTATTATCAGGCCAGTTACGAAGGTACTCTTTATGAAGATAAATGATATCTCTTTTTGGCATTCTTAAATCAAAATCAAGCTTTAATTTATTACCTCTATAGAAAGCTTCATCAAACTCTCCAGAGGTTAGATCTAAATTAATTTCCATTTTAAAATAATAATCATTTTGAAAATAATCTTTAGGAACAATCTTTAATGTAAGCATGTCTTCAAACTTTGCTTCCTTAGTTTTCTCTTTAATCAATTCATGTGCCCACGTTGTCCAAAATGCATCAATAGAGCTTTCAACAAGATCACGATATTCTTTTGCATTATTAGGCCATAGACCAAAATTTGGCATTTTTGTCAAAGATGACAAAAAGTAATTTACAGCATTCACCTGTGTTTCATTATCAAGTTCAGATAGTTTTTCAACAGATTTAGAAGCACGGGGCTCTTTCTCAAATTCTTTTTTATAAAAATTTTCACAATATAAATTTTCAAGATCTTTTTTAAGCCCATTACTTCCAAGAGACTTTGGAAAGTCTAATCTAAACTGTGATTGTGACTTTTTTCTACAGATAATACCATCACAATGAACTTTTAATGTTGTCGTATCTTTTCTTGTTACAATATTTTCAAAATTTCTAGATACATCAATGACTTCACCACTCATTGACTTTATAACTTCACCCATTATCGCTGGATTTGTAATATAGGGCCTTAACAGTCTAGGATATTCATATGACTGTCCCCATGTACAAGCAGCTTTAAACATATCAAGAGAAGTCATAAGCTTTTTTAAGTATAATTTCTCCCTAGATATTCTATTACTAAATGCTTTATCAATGAGATTATTATCAAAGTCTTTAAAACCGTGATACATATTATAATTTTCTTCTTCACTCATTTTATATCGGTTTAAAAGAAGATACCGTATTCTACGATGACTAATGACAGAAATATTTTTTGAACAACGATTGTTAATCGCATTATCAACAATACTATTATACTCATCTTCAGTAAGATTTAGCTTCTTTGCGTAATAAGGTATATTTAACATAGCAAGATCAATCATTTTATATTGAAGAGTAGCAATCATGGAGTTTAAAACCTGTTCTTTTATCCATCGATCTTGGTAATTAACCTCATAAGCTTTTTTACAAGTTTCCTCTATTCTTTTTCCTTCTTGAAAAATTTTTCTATAATATCTAATGGGCCCTATAACTTCAGGGTTAAGAACTTCGATTTGCTTGTCTCTAAGTTCTTTAATCGTCTTGTATATTGGACTATTATATACTGCTAAACTTTCATAGGTATCACTACCCATGGCAAAGAATGAAGAGATAAAACTTAATAAGACAATGTAAACTGACTTCATACTTCACATATCGAATATATGAGTTAAATATTAAGAAATATTCCACCTAAACGATTGAAAATATAATGTTTGGACTAAAAAAGCCGATATTCAAGTATGATGTTAAGATTTTTACTCATATCCCTAGTCTTTCACTCAGTCTTTGCCAAATTAAAAGACTTAGACCCTTTGATTGACTGGTCTATTTTAACTGAAAATGAAGCCGAATATTTCAGGTTAAAAGATGGACTAAAAAAACAAGAAAATCTTATTAAACTCTTTCAAGAAGTAAAAATATTTATGTTAAGAGGTGAGATCACAAAAGCATTAAAAAGATTAGAAGAGCTTAAAATAAAGTATAATGACGAAGAAGTAAGACGAGTCATATCTTTTTTAGAAGCGAAGTCATATTTTATTCTTGGTGAATTTGATAAGGCAAAAAATATATTACAAGATAACTCACTTTATACTCAAAATACATATTTCAGGCATACATGCTACCTTGATTACTTAACTTCTATAAATGTAGATGTTGAAAAATCTATTGTTGGAATTGAAAGATGTGTACGATTAAATTTTGTCGAATTAAATACGGATTCAAACTGGCTAACTTATATAAATGATCACATATTAGATAGGAACTTAAATCCTGACTATTTTAAAACATTGCTACTAAAGGCTAAGCAATTTACAAAGTACAAAGAAGTTGAATCATGGCTTAAACTAGGAATCTATTTCAACTATGAAAACTTAATAGTGAAATCACTAACAACTCTACCTAGTATTGCAATTTTAAATGACGAACTTAGAACTTTAGTGGCCTATAATCTTTATAATTCAAATAACGAAGTTGAAGCATCAAAATTCATAGATGATATTAAAAACACAAATGCCTTCTACCTAAAGTCACTTTTGGAACTTAAGAATGATAATTTAAAGGTGGCCCATGCTCATCTATTAAGTGCCTATCAAAGAAAAAAATTCTCAGTAAATATTAACCAGCTTCTCCTTTCAACTTCATGGATTAATGAAGATTATAAGAATGCAAGATATGCACTAAATAAACTTATACCTATGAAGGACTATAGAATTCATCAATATATCCTCAATACGACACTTGTTTATAAAGAAAATTCTTTTTTTAGAGCAGAAAAAGAAGTTGATTTTCTAACACTAGCATATATGGAAAATTTACCTTTTGAAGGAAATATTCTAGCTACGAATATATATCTTAACACCCAAAATAATTCATGGAAGAGAACTTCTGGAGATGCATGTAAGAGTTTTGACCCACTTAACTGCTGGATAAATATGCAATCGATCATATGGGAAGATTATTCAGCTCATTATAAGAAAAAAACTAATAATGAATGGAATTTCCGCTACAATGAAAATTTAAACAATCTACTCGTAAAAAAAGAAGCCTTTGAAGACTCTATCTTCATTAACCAAGAAGACATCGAGGAATTAGATATTTTAGATGATCCAAAGATGGGCGAAATAGAATATTAAAAAGAATACCCATACTGAAAAGATAAACCAACTTCCCTATTAGTAATCTCTGCAAAATAATCATTGTTTCTCACATCAAAAAATTGCTCATCTAAAAAGAGAGAAAGATTTAATTGATGTGATCTAGAAAGATGATAGATCGTCCCGACTCTAGCATCAAAACCAAAACCATTTTTCACAGTGATAGCACTATCTGTTTTATGAAAATTAGTTTTTAGATAAAAATTAGTATAAAAATGAAACTTATTAATATATGCAATATCATACTGAACACCAAGCTTTACATTATTAAGAGTAACAATTGCAAGGTTTGCAGAACTCAAATTAGAGCCATCATAATCAGGAACTAACTCTTCTCTAATTTCAACGAAACTAGAAAGAAACAACCTAGAACTTAAATAATAATCAAGACCTACAGAGAGTGAGAAAAGCTGGTTTCCAGGCTTAACATATCTCTTGTTTCCATTGTTATTACCAGTTCCTCTAATTCCTAATCCTAATCTAGGTCTATATTTTCCGTTTCCCCTAAGTAACCATTGAAGCTCGACAAAACTAGCATCATTAAAAGTTTCAGCATTATTTGAAGTTAGAGAATTACTCTGCTCATCTACCTCTAAGTCATATGCACCAAAAGAAAACAAAAGATGATCTTTAGAAAATCTTTCACGTAAAGTAAGTGGATCAAATTTGGCTTCTATTTTTTTATTATCTTTTGAAATAATAACGTCAGTTTTCATTTCACTATTTAAAGCTTTAGAAATTGCCTTTAACTTTAAAAGCTCACCTTTTGAAACATTGCTATTCTTACTGACGACAAAACCCTCTTTTGGATCGAGAGATAATCCTTTAGGTGAGACATAATCACCTGTAACAGAATCAAGATCTCCTATAGATCTGGCAACATAAACCCCTTTTCTCTCATCAAAGATTGAATTCTTTCCAGGTGGTACATAGAGACCTGTCGACATATCAATTACACCACCAGACTTGGGTGCATAATCGCCAGTATTCTTATCATAATACCCTTCTAGTGGTGCAACCTGATCTGCTTGCGGCAAAAGTCCAAGTCCTTTTGCATCAGCAATATCCCTTCTTATAGGTCTCTCACTATTTTCTAAGGTCTTATTTGCGTAAAGTAACGTAAGCTGCACTGGTGAAATCTTTACAGGCTTAGACACCTTTTGATGAGCTCCAACAGTAACTGAAAATTGCCCCGCTTTTACAACTTCAGGCGTTCTTCTATTGATAAGATCTTCAACTTCATCCGTTCCTATAACAGGGACTTTATAATTAGTTTTAATAACCTTAACTTCATTGTCTCTTGTTCTTTGATATCTAGTAGATGTTTTATTCTTATACTTAATATCCTCTTCTTTGATTTTTGCCATGGCAACTTCACCATTAAAAGTTAAGAGGTTCGTCATTTTATTTTCGGGGTTATAGATAGTTTGAAACTCTGTTCCCCTAACTCCAAGCGCAGCAGTTCTTGTTGTAATATAAAGACTCTTATTCTTATTTTTTTCAACCTTAGTTCTTAATCGACCTTTTAAAAGTGATAAAATACTACCTGACTCATTAGCACTATAAGAGAGAACCATTTTACTCCTAGGCCCTACAGTAACCTTTGAGTCATCGCTAAGCCTTAGTATGACATAACTTCTTTTTCCTGTTACTAAAGATGTATCTTGTGGAACCTTATCACCAACTTTAACAATCTTAGCTGACATTGCTCCAGGAAGAAGCTTAGTTGCCTTTCCTTTAACAGTGAGAACTGTAGCAAAATCAGTTGCAGCAAAAGATATTGAAGTTAATAAAAAACAAAATAAAGTAAAAAGATTAGACATCCTTGATCCTATCATTAGAAATTTTAATAGTGATATTTTCACTTAGAATCAAGATAAGGTCAATAAATTACAGCAGTTATTTACTCTCGCTTGTCTCTGAAATTTCTTTTCCATCAAAAGAGATAATCTTATTAACACCTTCAACTTGCGTGGTGATAGAGACACCTCTTTTCCAAACTTTATATAAGTTCCTAAGGGTTTCATTAGTCATACCAACATCTAAATCAACACCTTGATGCACGTGTCTAAGAAGAAGGTCACCTCTATTCTTATAGTTTGCGGATTCAATCTCAATAACGGGATTTCCAAAATTTGTAAGCTGTTGCAGTAACTTTGCCTTAATTGTTTCGAAATCCCTGGAATCAATCTCATTTCTTCCAGTACGAGGATTATATTTATAAGTAAATAGTTGCATTCTTTCACAAAACTCTTGAGTGAAGAATTCATCTATAAAGGTAATATCATTATGAGATTTACGAATACTAAAGATCTTCTCTTTTCCAAGTTTAGTATCCTTGTTCCAATTTTGTTTTTCAGACATATTGTTACACTCTAGATAATCCTTACCAAACTTACCTGTGTCCCAGCGATATTCAATATCTCTAAACAGCTCAATTCCAATTCGATACGGATTTATATTTTGTGCATTCATGGCCATAACACCTGAGTGAACATCAGCATAATCAAATATTTCACTAGACCTTAAAGCTTTATTAGTAAGGATTTTAGAGTGCCAGTAACTGGCCCAACCTTCATTCATAATTTTAGTGATTCTCTGAGGTAGAAAGTAATAAGCTTCCTCTCTTAAAAGCCCTATGATATCAGCTTCCCACTCTTCAATAGGAGCATAGTCCATAAGAAAGCGCATGATATCACGACCACCTCTGATTTCTTCATCTAATTTATCAAGAGGATTTTCATCTTTTAAAACTTTTTCAACCTCTTCAGGCTTTCCAATCTTGGAGCGCATGAATGACTTTAAAGCTTGAGAGCGATCATCTTTGATATCAACTTCTTCTTGATCTGTATCAAAAGTTGCATTTGGTTTTACAAGCTCAAGCATGTCTATAAGATTTTCAAAAGAAAGCACTGTATCGATAAAGTTTTCGACTCTCTCTACACCGTACTTTTCCATATAGCGACGTATTTTTGTTCCATGATTTGCCATCACATCCATCATTTTTCTATTAGTAGATGAAAACCAAGCATTATTCTTGAAAAAGTCCGCATGGCCATAAACATGTGCCATAACGAGCTTTTGATCAACAAAACGATTAGAACTTAAAAGATAGGCATAACAAGGATCTGTATTGATAACAAGCTCATAGATTTTTTGAAATCCATAAGTATTTCCCTTATTGAGCTGGTCATATTCCATACCAAAACGCCAGTGAGGATACCTCGTAGGAAAACCACCATTTGCTGCTAGGATACAAACCGTATCGTAATTACATATTTCAAACATGACGGGATAAAATGTAAGGCCATAATCAGTAGCATAACCCAATATTTCATCTCTTAAACTTGCTAATTCACCTGTTAAAGGTTTTGTTCTATTCATACAACTAACCTTACTTACCTTTACCTAAGAATTCTTTAATAGAACCCAGGATTGCATCTTTGTTCTTAATTTTACTGAGAATGACATCTTCGTGCTCTTCTCCAAATGCAGCAGTGAGGTCTTTATAGAATTGTCCTGAACCATAACGACTCTCAACTTGACCATAACAGAAGACATTACTTTCAGGAATAATATCCTCTTTTAATATCTTCAAACAAAGATTTGTATCTTCCATAGACCAGTTATCGCCATCAGAAAAATGAAATGGATATATATTCCATTCATTAGAGTTGTAATCCTCTTGAATAATTTCTTTACACAATTTAAAAGCAGAAGAAATCAATGTCCCCCCACTCTCACGCGTTCTAAAAAAAGTATGCTCATCTACTTCCTTCGCTGTCGCATCGTGAATGATATAACGGATTTCAATATCTTTATATTGAGACTTAAGCCATAAATTAATCCAAAAAGATTCTGTTCTCACTATCTCTTTTTGCTCATCGCCCATTGAACCAGAAACATCCATCATATAGATGACAACAGCAGAGTTTTCAAATTCAATTTTTGTATCGGCACTACGATAGCGCATATCAGCTTTTGTCGGTACAACAATTGGATTGGCGGGATCATAAGTTCCCATGGCAATTTGCCTTTTTAAGGCTTCTTTGTAAGTTCTTTTGTAATGCTTTAGAGAATCTGGGCCGACAGTTCCAATGCTTGTATAACGATCTACTGTGGACTGCATGTTCTGTTTACCCTTGGGCTCAATTTTTGGTAACTCTAACTCATCACCAAGAATCGCGGCAAGCTCCTCAAGCGACATCTCAACATCAAGCTCTTTTGCCCCTTCACCTTCACCGGCTTCACCAGCTCCTGGTTCACCTTGACCATCAACTGGATCTCCTGCTTCACCTTCACCTTGACCAGAACCACCTTGACTCTTATCACCAAAAATAAAACGAGGAGTATTGATAGAAGGCATTGGAACTTTAAATTGTCCATCACCTTTTGGAATAGGCATCTCACCACGAGAGATATACTTTCGTAAGTTATCTCTAATCTTACCTTTGATAATTTTTCGAAACCTAGCGTGATCTCTTTTAATTGGATGATCCATGAATCCTCTTTTTAAGTACGATAAACGCGCCTAAAGTCATAGCTTTACTATGACTTCGCACTATCACCTTTTGCAAAAATACTAGCAACATACTTTAAAGCATCAGTTGCAGAAATTTCGCAATACCCATAATTCTTTATGAGTCTCGACTTAATAATATCGATTTTCTCTTGTGAGTCTTTATCTACAACATTTGTCACTAGTGTAGTTAATTTAATTGCATCTTTTTGATCTTCAAAAAGTTTAAGTTCTAATGCCTTATGGAGTCTTTCATTCATTTTATAATCAAACTGCTTACCATCTCTAGCAAGTGAGCCAATATGAATCATAACTTCAGCTCTAAAGACATCTTTACGACTCTCCGGAATATCAGCTTTTTCTTCAATTGATCTCATAAACCTTTCATCAGGCTCCTCTAACTTACCTGTAAACTTATTTCTAACTTTCTCTTTTTGAGTGTAAGCCTTGATATTATCAACATAATTTGAACAAAGTGTTTCGATAGCATTTTCATCAAGACTAATCGCTCTTTGAACATCATTCTTAACGATATCAGTATACTCTTCTCTAACAATTGCTAAAAATTCTCTGTATTTCTCTAACTGATCAGAAGAATTAACAAGAGAGTGATGCTTAAGACCTGATTCTAATTCATTAAAAACCATGAATGGATTCAAAGAACCTGTGTGACCATACTTTACAAGCGCATTTGAAATTTTATCCTGAATATAACGAGGAGAAATACCTTCTAAACCTTCACGGACAGCTTCTTTTCTAAGCTCTTTAACATTTTCCTCATTATAACCTAGAAGTGTTCTACCATTATAAAGTTTTAACTTTTGCAACGTTGTTAAATCAGCCTTCTTAGGCTCTTCCATTCTTGTCATAACGGCCCACATTGCTGCCATCTCTAGAGTATGTGGCGCGATATGAACGTGAGGAATTTTTTCATTATTAAAATCTCTTTGATAAATCTTAACTTCATTATCAAGTCTCGTTATATATGGAACGTCGATTTTAACTGTTCTATCTCTTAGAGCTTCCATAAATTCGTTATTTTGAAGTTTTCTAAACTCAGGCTCATTCGTATGTCCTAAAATAACAAGATCAATATCAGTTTGAGCAAACTTCTTTGGCTTAATTGACTGTTCTTGAGAAGCACCAAGAAGATCATAAAGAAACGCAACATCTAACTTTAGCATTTCGATAAATTCTACAATACCTCTATTTGAAATATTAAATTCACCGTCAAAGTTAAAAGCTCTTGGGTCAGAGTCTGATCCATATTGAGCAATTTTTCTATAATTGATATCACCAGTTAATTCTGTTGAATCTTGGTTTTTCTCATCTTTTGGCTGGAAAGTACCAATACCTCTTCTATCTTTTTCTGAAAGAATCAGTCTTTTTACTCTAATATGATTTTCCATAACCTTCATAAAGTCGCCATCATATTTTTTCATATACTCTGAAAGAATATAACGGTCAGCAGGACATACTTCACCACGAATATTAATTTTGTAATCCGCCTTTAAACCCTTATTTAGTTTTTCTAAAAATTCTTTTCTTACTTCAACCGGAATAAGCTTTAACGGGTCTTCATGCATTGGTGATGGAAATAATTTTTGACCACCTAAAATATCACTCTCTTCTGCATCATACCACTCAAATGTATAAAGAGCGCCATCATCTGTTTTAGAATAATGCTCTAAGCCCTTTTTTAAATTTCTAGCAATTGACGATTTCGCAGAACCAACTGGACCATGTAATAAAAGAACTCTTTTTTCAGTACCATAACCTAACGCCGCTGCTTTAAAAAAGTTAACTAATTTCATCATATGGACATCAATACCAAATACCGCATCTTTTCCATTATTATCTGGGTCATCAAAAAAGTGGTAACGGGTAATTTCTTTTTTATATTCTTTGTAAGTACTCGTGCCGTAAGACATAATCATGTCATAAATACGTTGAAATGAATTACGAGCAATCTTTGGGTTTTCCGTAATTAGGTCAATGTAATCTTGAAATGATCCTGACCAGTTAAGATGTGTGAAGTCTTCCACTTTATAGTTTTCACTCATAAAGTTTTTCATGTCTAAGTTATTCATATTTGCATCCTTTGCGAGAAATAAACTCTTATTGAAAAATTTAATGAAATCATTCTTGATCTCATTAATAATTATACCGTCAAAAGTATTGTTAATACAAGAAAGTTAATCATTTTATATTGATAAGAAAAACGAGGTCACACACTATGGTATTATTATTGGCAAATGACCAAGCTCTACAGTCTACTATATCTTAAAAATGATATAACTTTATCGTCTTTATGAAAGATTTTTATAGTGTCAAAATGACCACGAAAAAGAGTCAGGGATGCCAATAACATATTAAATGAAAAAATCTCCTCTAGAAATTTTTGATAAAATCAGTAAAATTTAAATATTAGGATAAAGAGAGGATAATATAAATGAATGTGTATAGCGCAGGTATAAGCGACGTAGGCCGTGTCAGAGCGACAAATCAAGATTCCATTTATTTAAACAAAAAAGAAAATGTTTTCTTAGTTGCAGACGGTATGGGTGGACACTCTGGGGGTGAGATTGCTTCTACTATGGCCATTAAATATATTTCTGAGTTTTACAAAAAATATCAAATAGAAAATCCTCTAGCCGTAAAAAAAGCTATCTCTGATGCAAATATAAAAATAAAAAAATTTGCAGATGGCGATAAGAACCTTCATGGTATGGGAACAACTGTTATATCACTGAGTTTTCATGAAGATATGGCACTTATTGGATGCGTTGGTGACTCAAGAGCTTACCTGATTAATAAAGGTCAACTATTTCAGCTTACAAAAGACCATTCAATGGTTCAGGAGAAAATAAATCTTGGCATTTATACTCGAAAAGAAGCTCAAGAAGACCCCCATAAAAATGTATTGTCTAGAACTGTTGGTTACGATGAGAATTTAGATGTCGATGCTTTTCGTTACAAATGTAAAAGAG
>NZAF01000096.1 GCA_002686115.1 Halobacteriovorax sp.
TATCGAACTTGTTGTACTGAGAACTTGTCTCATGGCAAGAAGGATTCTGGAGAGCTCACCTCCAGATGCAATTTGTGACAACGGATAAAATCCTTCACCAGGGTTGGTTTGTGCATAAATCTTGAGACCTGAAAAACCAGTCGCAGTTAGTTCTTCTTTTTTAGAAATTCTAAAGTCTATAATAGCGCCTTCCATATTTAACTTTTGAATAAGCTTTGAAAGTTTCTGCGATAGTATGGCTGCATTTTTCATTCGTGCATCATGAAGCTTCGTTGCAAGTTGATGACACTTATCTGTTGAATTATTTAAGCTTCTAATAACATCTTCAATTTGATCATCAATGTTATTAATAGAGTTATATTCGCTTTTAAAATCTTTTAAAAGATCAATAAGTTCTTTAGTTTCTACTCGATACTTGCGCTTAAGCTTTTGATAAGAGTCTAGTCTTTCTAAAATACTGTCGAGGTCGGCCTCTTCATCATCTTGATGAGATGTTGATATACTATAGCTAACATCTTCTAGAAGGGACTTTGCTTCTGCTAACTTGTCGCTGATGTCTTCATTGTTATGAAAGTCTCTTTCGAGTAGAGAGATTTGTTCTAACAAATTATATTCGCTTTCACATAGAATATAGTTTGCCCTCTCGAAAGTTTTCTTATTCTCCTCAAGGTTTATGATCTTGTCTTTTTGTCTCTTTAATAACGCTTCATCGTCCACAGATGGAGAGAGCTCTTGGATTTCATTGATTTGAAAATGAAGGAAATCTTTTCTTTGAAGAGAGTTGTCCTTTTGAATTTGAAGTTCTGTGAGTTTGTGTTGAAGAGTTTTAAGTTTATCAAACTCTAAACGATACTGATCATAAAGATTTTTATTCCTAGAGAACTCATCAAGTAGCATGAGCTGATGAGAGTCGGATAAAAGCTTTTGATTTTCAAATTGTCCAACGAGATCGATGAATTGTCTTGCTACATTTGATAAAATCGATAGTGAGCAAGCACTAAAGTTTAAATATGATTTAGACTTTCCGTTAGCATAAATGATTCTTTTAATATTTATTTCTTCATCGACAGGATAGCCAAGCCCATCAAAGAATTCTTTAATTTCTTCACCTTCAAAAATAAAGCTCACTTCAACACTTGCAAAATCAGCATCTTTTCTAACTAGGTTTTTATCAGCTCTAGAGCCAAAGCATAATTGTAGAGCGTCTAAGATAAGACTTTTTCCAGAACCAGTTTCTCC
The DNA here is from genome assembly GCA_002686115.1 of Halobacteriovorax sp. Classification (GTDB taxonomy): domain Bacteria; phylum Bdellovibrionota; class Bacteriovoracia; order Bacteriovoracales; family Bacteriovoracaceae; genus Halobacteriovorax_A. The sequence goes on from NZAF01000096.1 coordinate 1,240, forward strand.
AACAATAGTATTAAACTCAGAGGTGAATTCAATAGATTGATTTGTGAAAGTAGCAAAATTATTTAGTGTAAGATTTGAAAGGTTTAGTTTGTGTGCCATTTTATCTTCTTCCATGTCTAAATTTTTCTTTTAAAGTTCTAAAGTAATCTCTTTCTGGGTTTATTACTATATCAACGTGTTTTCTTGCAGCTTTTGATATTTTTATTCTGTGATGTTTCGTAAATGTAATGGCTTCTTGTCCATCAAGAGTCAAGAACAGCTCGTCTTCATCTTTAAGTAGTTTAATCCATATATTTTCTTTGTCTGGTAGAACAAGTGGTCTATGGGTTAGTGAGTGCGGGCATATTGGGTTTATGATAATACTCTTTACACTTGGATGAACGATTGGTCCTCCCGCTGCTAGAGAGTATGCCGTAGACCCAACAGGACTACTGAGGATAAGCCCGTCTCCAGCGAGATTATAAATATTTTCATCATCGTTTTCAATTGAAACAGTAAACATTCTCGATATTCCACTTTTAGAAATAACTGCATCATTCAAAAAATAGCCAGATCTTATAACGCTGCCTTTATGATATATGTCTGCTTTGTATAAAGGTAATTTTCTTGTAATAAACTTACCTTTAAGTACATTGTTTAAGTCATCATGAAAGTCATGCTTTGAGAATTCTGTGATAAATCCAAGATTCCCCATATTGATTCCAAAAATGGGAGAGCTTGTTGTTTTAAGATTTCTTGCTGTTCCAATGAGAGTACCATCACCACCAAGTGTGATAATAAGATCAGCATCTCTAAAGATGTCGACTTTTGGAATTAATTTGAATTTAGGAGTAGCATTATGAAAGATCTTGGTTAGTCTTTCACTTTCTTCTAAGGAGAAGAACATATTAATTTTTCTTCTATGTAGCCATTCTACTAAATTTGGTAAAATAGTAGAAAACTCATGTATAGCTCTTGGTTTTAAGATGATTCCAATATTTTTTATGCTCTTGGCCATGTGTCGCTTCCGTTATTTGACTACAATATCAATTTCATACGATTTCATCAATAACTCGACTGACATCAAGTGGCTTTGGATAGATTTTGCATCCATATTGTTTGGCGCGCTGAATTATTTGGTCAGAACTGTAGGCAGTTATTATTATAAACTTACTTGAGATTTGCTCGGGGCTAAGTTTTTGTTTTGCCTCTTCTATGACATCAAAACCGGTGATGTCATTAAGCATAAGGTCACAAATAATACCGTCGAAATCTTCATTAAGAATTAAATCTATTGCATCCTTGCCGCTACTTGTAGCAGTCACTGATGCCCCTTTTTTTTCGAGAAAAACTTTTAAAGTCCTAAGAATTAGTGGTTCATCTTCTATGACCAGAATTTTCTTATTCATATGGAAGCCTTAGTATGAATTTAGAACCTTTTTCATAATTCTGATCTAGCATAATATCGCCACCTAATTTCTGCATGATATTCTTACATATCGTTAGACCAAGTCCTGTTCCTCTTTCTTTAGTCGTGTAGAAGGGCGTAAAAATATTTTCAGTATTACTTTGAATTCCAGGTCCATTGTCGAGAACTTCTATAATACATTGTTCATCAATTTTAAGACTTATTGTTATCTTACCCTCATTACCTTCATAGAAGTTCTTTAGTGCTTGTGAACTATTTATCACAAGGTTGAATATGACTTGTGATAATAAAGTAGGGTTCGATTTAAGAAAGATAGGGTCTTGCTCTCGGCATATAATCTCAGGTCTAAAGAATTTTGACTCAGATTTTGTGAGTAAGAGCGTTTCTTTGATAAGGTTATTGAGATTAAACTGGCGGATACCTTCGTTAGTATCATATAAATTCGTGAAGCTTTCTAGGATATCTTGGCACCTTTTTGAGCTTGTAGCGATATCTTCAATTGTTTCAGTATAGAGTTCATCCTTTGGATGACTGTCGCTAGCTAATAGTCCTGATGAAATATTGATTCCAAAAAGTGGATTACTTAATTCGTGGCGAAGCGTATTTAAGAGTTCTCCCATAAGTTCGAGTCTTTCTTGGTGAAATGAGTCACCCTTATCGAGGTACTTCACTTGATCAATAGAATATTGATCATTAACTTCCTCATACTCTAAGCTTATAGGGAAGTTTTCGAGTATCGATTTAACAAGACTGTCTCTTCGATTCTTAATAAATCTATTTAATGCTCTAGTCGCTTGAAACTTAGTTTTTAAAGCAAGTTTTTCAAATAGATTAATCTCGCTATCCTCTGGATTGAAAATATCATTACGAGAAATAATGATGATATATGAAAAATGAGTTGTCGTGATTTCCTTCGCAAGAAATGCTCCAACACTTGTTATAAAATCAAGTTGAAGTTCTTTTTGATTAAAAAGTTTATTTTTACTTTTTTTAATCTTGGTGAAGAGTGTATTGAACTCAGCAACAGGAATATTTGATTGAATAATTTCTGAATCTTTTGTCATAAGAGAGAATGCTTCTCCTTGGCCATTTACATGTAAAAGTATTTGGGCATGACTGTAGCTCTTGAAACACTCCGTTCTCTTAAAGGATAAGAGATAGTCAGATAAATTAAGATTGGTAGATGTTTTATTCTCTTGAGAAATATTCTCAAGACTTTGCAGACTTGAAAGGGAGTGAAGTAGAGTAACTAAAGCATCTCTTTGTTCACATTTTATTGTTATACAATCGTCTTCATGATCAATTGCAATATGATCTGATTGAAGTTTTATTTTAAGATTTGTTTTTTTTGAGGAAGTTTTATCTAAAAGAATATGACTTTCTAGAGACTCTAAAAAGTCATATGTCTTTTTGTCGCTATAGAAACTTAGTCTACTTTGCTCTTTTTCATTAATGGTATTGCTTTGATCTTCCACTGAGAAAGATTATCTGCAAGTTCATATTCTAGCAAGTCACTTAGCATGATCAAGTCATTCTTTTCTCTAGCTGGTACAAGTGCCTTAAGAATAGATAATAGATGAATTTCAAGGTTTCTGATCGTGTCATTGTTTTTGAAGAAATCTTCATTGTAAGCTTTGACAGTTTTATGGACTTTAGAGATCAGCTGTATAAATAAATCGATAAGATCAATAAGATCTTTAAAGGCGATATTTGCTTCATCTGTGTCATTTGCAGCATAGCACTTCACAATGTGTTCAATCTTACTATTGATCAAGTCGATGTAACTATTTGAATCTTCAAGTGCCTCAAATGCAATCTCATAATTGGACTTTACTTCAATTTCAGGATTTCCAAGATCGTCAATATCGTAATCCATATAGGCTTCTAGCTTATCAATGGAAAAACGCTCCCCCTCAATGATGATGGCCGTGACAACCTCATTTTGTTTTAGAGAATTTTGTTCGAGTAGAGAAATAGCATCTTTGAGACTAAGTTTCTTTTCGTTGTTGAAACTGAGAGATTGCTTTGATACTTCTACATTGATCATAGACTTTTCCTTGGTGTTTGTTGATTAGTATTTGTTAAATTTAATTTCGTTAAGAATTCATGAATAATACTCGCGGCATTAGACATCTCTTGATAAACATAAAAAGAAGATTCTGTAAGAGAGACGAGGTTGTTACCACTAAGGTTTGATTTTGCGACTACGCCATAATCAACAATAGGAGCGATAAGCTCATTTGCCTCTACAAGAACATCTAGAAGTCGGTCAACTTCATCTATCTTTTTAGAATAATCTTTAATTTTATTAATCTCTGGGGCTTTCTTTGATATCTCTTCTAAAATATAGCGAGAATATTTCTTCCCGAATTCAGCTAACTCAAATAAGTGAACTACTGTTTGAGCTTGTTTGCTTAAACTGCTTGCTGTCGCTTCGCTAATATTTGGTAGAGGTGATGTAACATCAACTTCGCTAAAAGCGTATGACCAAATAGTTCTATAAAAGTCTCTGAAAACATCTCTTTCAGTCTGATATTCATCAAGGACATTACTAAGTGTAAGATGTCCAACTTTGTTAACTGTAGTTTTTGAAATATTCACAGAGTTCATGTGAAAAGGTGATACTCTTTTTAGAAATTGCTCTTTTTCAACTTTATTAGAGATCAACAATTGAGATATGACCTCTTGAAGTACTTGGTAAGGAATATCTCCATGACACTTATAGAACTCACAAGGTGTGTCTGGAAAACATGGATAACACTTTGTCTTAGGCGAAAGGATATAGTTGTTAATACTATATGGTGCTGTTTCCATCGGTCTAACAGTTCCAAGTGAGATGGTAATGGTTTTTATATTTTTAAAACTTAATAGGTTTCCAATCATCGAGTCATGACCAACGAAAAGATATGTATTATCGACCTGTGCATAAAGTTCGCTTAGGCTCTTTCCAAGAAGGGGCTTTATACGGCTACGGTATTTTTCAAGAATTGGAACATTTACAATTTGTTCATAACCGTCTTTATCAGAAGAACTACCTGCTATATGAATGGTAATATCTTTATTCGCTTCTAGTACCCTGAGTATAACTTCGGACCATTTGTTACTTTTCCAGTATTTCTTTTCTAGAGAAGCAAATGGATGTAATAAGATGTTTTCTTTCTTCTCTTTTGAGAAATTAGAATTCGTTAAGTGTGTATTATCTTTCTTTACACCTATAATATTTGAAAATAAGTCAACTAGGTTAAATGGGTTTAAATCTCCCCTCATAACACTAGAGAATAAATACTGAGACCATTTGTCATGAATGACTTTGTGATTGGCTTCGTTGTAATAAGGTCCAATCTTGTGATCACTATTAATCATGCTATGAAGATAAGAACTTGATTTTGAGAAGGATAGATTGATACTTGCAGAAAACTTCTTCGTATTAATATCTTTTAGAATGTTTTTGATATTCTTAAGTGAACCGCTAAAACCATCCGCTAAATTGATAGATCGTTTAAAATCAATAATTTTAACATCATCAAATATTTGATCGATAAGGAATTTGACGGGTTCAGCAAATTGCTTTCTTGCAATTAGTGTGACGTTATACTCAGGATGATTTATTTTAAGTAAACGTACAGCATGACATGTTTGTAAAATGTCACCAATTCGCGTGATCTGTAAAATAGCGATTTCTTTATTAGCAGTTTCTGGCGAATGATCATCTATTACTTTAGCATTCATGCTTACCTCTGATTATCCTTGTTCTTCTAGTACTGAACTCATAAGAAGAATAGCATTGTCTTCTTCTGTTAGTGTTTCATTTCGATTGAGCTTATTATTTATTGCCGTAAGCTTATCAAAAAGTTCTTTTTTGAATTCTTCTTTATAGGCCTCTTGCGATTGTGCCATCATGAGCTCCTGTTCTTGAAGTGTTTCTTTTTCTTGTTGTTGTATTCTTTCTCATTCTTTCTTGTAGTGTTTTAATGACCTCTACTTGAAATTGAATATCAGATTTATATTCATATAATAGACCTTCAACTTCCTTTGCTGATGCACTTAAGTCAGACGTATTTAGCGCTTCTAGTCTTGAACGAAATCTTATCGCTGGAATTTTAATAAAATCTGAAGCGTCATCGCACCTTTCAAATAAAACAGCAAGTGCTTGAAGAAAGTTGTTAATACTACTTTTTTCATTTGTTAGCTGAATGATACCTCTAAGCGTTGCAAGTAAATCTCTTGAAGTGTCAGTGATTGCATTCTTTTGATGTTCTATCCAGTTGCTTAAAAGGGTAGAGTCAAAAGTGCTTATTTTATCGATAAGAGTTAAGTCGTCTTTATTTGTTGTCTTGTAATGAATGAGTGCTCTGGCGCAGAGTCTCTCAAGCTCAATCTTTTCGTTATAGTCACCAGCAATTGGCATAAGATATCTTCCAATACCATCCGTGTGTGGTTGATAAATAGTTACATCGTGACTAATTGTCTCATTGGAGAAGTCTGAGATTTCACCCATTATATATTGAAGAGCTGAAATGATATCAGTGTACTTTATTTTATAATTTAAATCTTTTAACTCTCTTGATCCTTCCACTTCTTTTTTCTTAAATGATCGTAGAGAAATATGAGGCGTTACAATAACGCTCTTAAGATTCATTGTACCTTGTTTAAAAAGAGGACTTTCACCTAAAGATATCTCAACAGTTGGAACTTTTAATAGA
>NZAF01000097.1 GCA_002686115.1 Halobacteriovorax sp.
AATATATCATCACCCTTTATTGCAAATTGAAAGTTGATAGGTCCTGTTATCTCTAACTTTCCTGCAAGTGTCTTTGCTATCCCCTTCATTCTCTCTAGATTCTTTTCGCTGATCTTTACAGGTGGTGAGATCATGCCAGAATCTCCAGAGTGTACCCCTGCATTTTCTATATGTTCACAAATACTAAAGATACAATGACCAGACCTGTCTCTTACTAAGTCAACGTCATATTCAAGTGCGTCTTCAATATATCTTTCAACTTGAAAAGTCATATTATTATCATTTAATACTTGCTTAGATGAGCTTGGTAGTTTTTCTATATCACTATAGGATTTGAAAATATACATACTCTCACCACCGATAACATAACTTGGTCTAATGATGACTGGATATCCAATTTCAGTGATCGTATTAATGAGAGCTTTGAATCCTCTTGATTCATAGGAAGGATTAAATGTGAGCTCAGTATCTTTAACAAGTAGATCAAATCGATTTCTGTCCTCTACTTGATCTAGTACATCAAGGTTTGCACCAAGAAATTTTATGTCATTTAACTTCTTTCTAAAATCACTTTCTAAGTGTTCTCGTATATTGATCCCTGTTTGACCACTAAATGATGTAATCACACCATCTGGATTTTCAAAACTTAAGATATCAAAGAGATCTTCAGAAAATAGAGGCGCCAGATAAAGTCTATCTGAGCTATCATAATCTGTACTCACAGTTTCAGGGTTTGAATTTATCATGATGCTTTTGATATCTTCTTTTTGAAGATGCTGACAGCTTTTTACACATGAATAATCAAATTCAATCCCTTGGCCAATTCTATTTGGGCCTGAACCAAGAATGGCAACACTTTTTTGATCACTATAGGGATGAACATCACTGCTATGACTGTAGGTGCTGTAGAAATAAGGTGTTTTTGCCTTAAATTCACCAGAGCATGTATCAACTGCTTTATAATTTGGGAGAATTTTCTTTTCATATCTTAGTTCTAAAATTTCACCAAGTGATCTTCCCGTGAGAAGTGATAAGTATTTATCACTAAAGCCTTGGTATTTTAGATCTTTAAGTGTTTGCTCATCACTTATATCAATTTCACTATTTAATAGTTTAAGTTCACTTTGGTAAAAATTATCTACCTGATCTATAAACCAAGGGGTTATATTTGAATGAAAGTGAATGTCACTTTTTGATATTCCTAGTCTTAAGGCATCAAGGACTGTGAGTAGTGATAATTCTCTTCCTGACTCGAGTCTTTTTAACACGTATTCTTTTTCCAGAATTGGTGTTGTTTTAAGTTGATTCAAGCTTGGAATATGGAGTCCTTGTTCTGTTGATCTTAAGGCCTTCATAAAAGCTTCTAAGAAGCTTCCGCCTAGAGCAAGTACTTCTCCAACTGATCTCATCTGAGGTCCTAGCTTTTGGGAAGATGAAGGAAATTTATTAAAAGGAAATACAGGTATTTTTAGTGCCACGTAATCAAGTGTGGGCTCAAATGCGACAGGAGAAGTTTTTGTGATGTCATTTAAAATATCAAATAGCGTAAGACCAACGACCAGACCTGCTGATATCTTAGCAATTGGATATCCTGTTGCTTTGGAAGCTAGTGCCGAGGACCTTGAAACACGCGGATTCATTTCAATAACGACAATATCATCTTCGTCCATTGGATTAATCGCAAATTGAACATTCGCACCACCTGCAACGACATTCATATGCTTTGCAATGTTTAAAGACATTGTTCTAAGGTTTTGGTAGCAGTGATCACTTATTGTTTGTGCCGGAGCGACAGTGATAGAATCTCCTGTGTGAACACCACATGGGTCTATATTTTCAATAGAGCATACGACGACACCATTGCGTAAGCGATCGACCATCACTTCTAATTCTACTTCTTTCCAGCCAATCAAAGACTTTTCAAGAGTGATAGGGTACTTAATATCTGTATGGTCAAGGACATCCAAAAGTTCTTCTTCATTATAAACAAGAACTGCACCCTTACCTCCAAGGGCGAAGTCTCTTCTAATAATCAATGGAAATTGAACAGTCGTCTTGACAAGATTAATGGCCTCATCTTTGTGGTAGGCCTTAACTCTATTTCCTGACTTATATCCTAGCTTTTCTAATTCGATTGCAAATAATTCTCTATCTTCAGTCTTTTTAATTGTATCTACATTGGCACCAAGAAGTTTCACGCCATTATTCTTAAGATACTCTTCTTCTTCCAATTCAATACAAAGATTTAGTGCTGTTTGACCGCCCATCGTAGAAAGAACAGCATCGACCTTTTCTTTTTCAATAATTTTTTTAATGACTTCTTTAGTGATGGGTTCAATATATGTTCTGTAACTCATCTCCTTATCGGTCATAATCGTTGCAGGATTTGAATTTAAAAGTACAACGTCGAATCCAAGTTCTTTGAGTGACTTTAGGGCCTGGGTGCCTGAATAATCAAACTCCGAAGCTTGTCCGATCTTTATAGGGCCAGAGCCAATAAGTAAAATTTTTCTTATCTCACTGTCTAATTTGCCATTATGAAACTCAGGTATTTCATGGAGATTTTCTTTTTCAAATTTTTCAATATTTCCATTGAGGTACTCTCTTATTTCTTCAAAAAATATTTGAGCATCTTTTGGGCCTGGATTTGCTTCAGGGTGAAATTGCACCGACCTTATTTTAGAATCATAACTTCTTAGACCTTCAATAGAACGATCAAAAAGAGAAGTATATTCAATAAAGATTCCACATTCATCCTTTTTCTTATTAAAACTGACTTCATCTAGTGCATATCCATGATTTTGACTAGTAATTAAAAGTTCTTTCTTACTATGATCAAAAATAGGGTGGTTTGCACCTCTTTGTCCAAATGGTAATTTGATAGAGTCTATACCCATTGCAAGACCTAGTAATTGATGGCCTAGACATATACCTCTTATTGGTGTCTCTTTTTTTAAGAGGTCTTTGATAACATTTATTTGATCTTTATAATTTCTAGGGTCTCCTGGCCCATTTGAAAGAAAGATCATTCTTGGTTTGTAGCTTAAGATATCTTCAGAACTTGCATTGTATGGAAGTGTTACAAGTGGTAGCCCAAGAGTTTCTAATTGATCAATGATTGCTCTTTTACATCCGTAATTAATAAGAGCAATTGGATTTGTCCCCTCTATGATGACTTCTTTATTTTCTTGTGAAACATTTTCTAGTTTCTCACATTCCTTTTCGATTTCGGGGAATGAATCAAGATGTTCTCTAGAAGTTATAAAACAGTCGTGATTCTTGGCCTCACTTGAGAGATAAAGTGTCAGTGCTCTTGTGTCGAGATTACTTATCAGAGGGGTATCTACTTGATCCAAAAACTCATTATATGAGAAATGCCTAGCTATTAGACATTTGGCATGGACTTTATGTGACTGATTTACCTTTTCATTCATTGCATAATTACCAACATGAGCTGTTGTATAGATAATATGTTGACCTAGAAAAGATGGATCTGTTGCCGTTTCTTGATAACCAGACATTCCTGTTGTGAATGCGGCTTCTCCAAAGATTCCTTCAAGAAGTTTTGGGTCATCTTTTGGTTTATTTACTTTTGCTTTGAATTTTGTGCCATCTTTAAAATGTAAAAAGACATCACTTTGATTTAAAGAGTTATAAAAATTATTCTTGAATGTTTCCAAATTATTCTCCTAAGATTTCTTTAGAAATATCTGTATATTTGGCACCAATTTCATGATCCATATTGCCAACCATTGCCTCAATGATCGCCATTCTCATGTATACTGAGTTTTTAACTTGATGATGTGCCATCCATAGATTTGAATTAATCAATTGATCACTAACTTCCACGCCAATATTTGCAGGTCCTGGGTGAAAGAGAGGAATATTCTTTTTGTATTTTTTAAGTTTTGAAATACTGATGCCCCATTGCTCGTGATAGTCTATTGGGTCATCCTTACTTTTTTTGTCACTACTTTCATGTCTCTCTGATTGTATTCTTAGTAGATAGAGTGCATCAGAGTTTTCTATTGCCGAATCAAGACTTGGGGCAACTTTTATTCTTTCATCTCTATTTTGTGGAATAAATTCTTCTGGGCCACATAGATAGAGTTCGACTCCATACATTGGTAGTAGTTGCATAAGAGAATGTGTGACTCTGGAATGAACACAATCTCCAATGATTGTTATCCTCTTGCCTTTGACATCACCTAAGACTTCAATAAATGTCATAAGATCTAATAAGGCCTGAGTAGGGTGTTGGTTTGAGCCATCTCCACCATTAATTATCTTAATAGGAGGTCTTTCTTTAAATTGATCTAATAAGTGAGAAACTTTCGTTCTGATGACACATACATCAATACCTTGATATTTGAGTGTCAGGAGAGTTTGTTCTAAGCTTTCACCTTTTTTTAAGGAAGAGTTCTCTGCTTGAAAATCGATATGGTAGCCACCTAGTCGTGTAATCGCTGATGAGAATGAAAATTTCGTTCTTGTCGAGTGTTCAAGAAAAGATGTTGCGACATATAAGGGTTTTTCAAGGGGAAGTCTGGCGGGAGCTCTATTTTTTAAAGCTCTTGCTCTTTCTAGAAGAGCGTCTATTTGTGATTTATTTAAATCTTCAATAGACTCGAGAATCGAAGGAAAACCATTCATGACATTCCTTGTCTGTTAATTTAATATTATAAAAATAGTAATGAAACTCTTAAGGGTTGGCCATTAAAAATAAACATAATTTCAAATATATTGAAAACACTGCGCAAAAAGAAGCCCTTACCAATGAAATAAAGGGAAATCTCTTTGAATTCCTCGTTGCGCAATTTTTAGCTCGCTCTTTTAATATTGAGGGGGAATTTCTTAGTCGTTGTGATAAAGGCCTTTTAAGCTCTTTTAGAGAATATGAAGTTTGGCTTAGAAAAAATCAAAAGGAACTCTTGACTCATCTGCCTAAACTCGCACAGAGTACAGCATCTGAAATCAAATCTTATCTACTTAATATGTTTGATTCTGATCCAAAAGAAATCGTTCTCGTTGGAAAAATTGCTGGTGGTTTTCATTCTGATGAATTTCATGAGGCCGATATTATTGCTCTTTACGAAGATAAAATAAAGCCTATAAGTTTGAAGCTTTGTAAGAACAAGGCATACTTAAATACTAAGAGTGCAGGTTCGAAAAGTTTTTTTGTTAAATACTTTTCAGCTTTCAAAGATGCTGAGTTTTATCAAAATACCTTCAACCAGATGATAGACGATGGGTTTGACAATTTTGGTCAGTCTCTTTATTCAAGAAGAGCACTAGATTTTTCTGGCTCATTTGATAAGTCTTGGGTTTTTGGGGAACTGCCTGGGAAATTAAAGGGCGAAGATAAAGAGGATCTTAAAAACTTTTATCAAATTATTCTTAAAAACTTACACCAAATGACTCAAACTCTTTATCATGAAGATTCTTCTAAGTTTAAGTCCTGTCTCCATGCTCTTATGGGTTATTCAAGTCAAGAGATATTACAGAGTATTTGTTATTATAAAAAAATTGATAAGGTCCCATATCAATTGGCGAAGACTTTTGTGCACGATCCCTTGGAGATAAAGAACATATCAATTGAAGAATACTCAGATCATAAGACTTCATTTAATATATTTATTGATGAAAGCGTTCTGCAATTAAGAGTTAAGCCAATGAATAAGTTTACGACTAAGTCGTATAAAATTAATTGTTCAATTCTCTATTAGTTTCTTGCAAAAAGATGTTTCACACTGCAAAATAATCAATAATTAAATTCAGAAAGGAGTCTGATTGATGAAGGGATTTTTAATCTCGTTAAGCCTTCTGCTTAGTGTATCTATATCGGCAAGAGAGTTAACATTTAGTGAACGCTCTATGCTTATTAATTATAAAAAAATAAATCATGTTAAATCACATATGCTATCAAAGATAATTGTTGATGACTTAAGCTTAGGTGAATTTTTAAGTTATAAAGTTCTTCAAAATAGTTGTAAGCCTTTAGATGATATTTTAAATAAAATCAGTCTTGAAGATGTTGATTTTGCAGATCAGTCTGAGCGTATTGCGACTCTCGTTTCAGTTTGTTCACAAGGTGTGATTGGACTAACAGAGCTTCGCCTAAGATATCAATCTAAATAGGGCAGTTATTCATTATGACTGAAAAAGTTAAAGTATTTATCGCTGATACCTTTGATCCTTGGTTTAATCTTGCCACTGAAGATTGGATATTTAACGATATGGATCCAGAGACAAAGGTTCTCTTTTTGTGGCGAAATCAAAATACTGTCGTTATAGGAAGATTTCAAAACCCTTGGACTGAATGTAATGTCGAGATGATGGAAAAAGATGGGATTAAGCTCGCAAGACGTCAAAGCGGTGGTGGAGCAGTCTTTCATGATCTTGGAAATACAAATTTCACTTTTATGTCATCAAAAGAAGGACATAAGAAAGAAAATAATAATGCCATTATTATAAATGCCCTTAAGAGATTTAATATAGAAGCTGAGGCGTCTGGAAGAAATGATATTGTTGTTCAATTTGATGATGGTCCTCGAAAGTTTTCAGGTAGTGCTTTTAAAGAAAAGCGCGATAGGGCGTTTCATCATGGGACACTTTTAATCGATGCAGATCTCACACGCTTAGGTAATTATTTAAATCCAAATAAGAAAAAGCTTGAAGCTAAGGGCATAAAGTCTGTTCGTGCACGTGTGCTTAATTTAAAGGAGATAAATCCTGAAATTACTCACGAGTCGTTAACTAAAGTTATCATTGAAGAGTTTTTAAAGTTTTATAAGGCACAGACAGAGGTTATCTACCTAGATCATGAATTCTTAAAAATTCAGCCTGCTTTAAATGATTACTATGAAAAATTAAAGGCATGGGAGTGGCGCTTTGGTGAAACTCCTAAATTTACTCATTTCTTTGAAGAGCGATTTACATGGGGAGGGGTTGAAATACACCTTGAATCTCATAAAGGTTTAATTAAGGAAGTTAAAATTTATACCGACTGTCTCTTTCCTGATCTTATTAGTGAAATTCAAGAGGTTTTAAAAGAAGTGCCTTATGAGCCTAGTGAAGTTAAAGTGGCCTTAAATAAAATTGATCACGGGCAATTTGAAAAAGAAATCTCGGAATTGACAAGTTTTGTTTTAGATCAGATTAGATAGCTTTCTTGAAATAATTATTTGACTGAATTTCCCATTAATTTTCTCTGTTCTTTAAGTTCTTGCTGTAGTTTAAAAATATCTTCTCTTAAACTCTTTAGTGTCGCGGCAAAGTTTTGTGATATCTTATAGTCTACATTTTGTATTTCATTTCTTAGACTTTTGATGTCCTCTTCGTGCTTTTTTTGCAGTTCTTCTTTGGCCTGATCAATGAGCGTATTAATTTCCGTAAGATCTTGTTTAGGTGCAGGGATATCTTGAATCTTATCCTCTAATTCTTTAAATTTCATATCGAGTTTTTTTTGCTCTTTTTGTTTACTTTGATTAAGTTTTTCAGTCATCTTTTTAAGATGTTGCTCAATATTTCTCATTCTATTGTAATTTGGGTAAGTGGGCATTGGTTCAAATTGATCAATATTGTCGGCCATAGTTGTTAGACATAAGCATAAAAAAATAAGAGTCGTAATGCATTTCATATGATAAATTCTTAACTAATTTAAATGATTTATCAACAAGAAATATCGTGAAAAATAATGGCCATTACAAATTACTAACTTCATACATAAGAGATAACTTAACTGTTTATTTTCTTGGGGTATTAAGTGTCTTATTATGTAATATAGGACAAGTGTACTTCGCCCGTGCAATGGGACATGCTGTTGATTTCTTCTCAACTAAGAAGCTTCCAGAATTCTTTAGTCGGTTTGATCAACAAGATCAATTCTTCTATTTATTTCTTAGTATTCTCCTTGCACGATTCGCTCTTTTTTTTGGACGCATAGGTTGGCGAATTACTCTTGGGAGACAGACTCATAAAATCAGTGGTGTTTTAAAGAATAAAATTTGGCAAAGTACAAAGTATTTAAAACTTAGTGACTTGAATGAGAAGTTCACTAAGGGAGCGCTCATGAACCTTGCCACCAGTGATGTGAACCAAGGTCGTTTTATCTTTGGTTTTACTTTAATTGGTGTCATAGATGTTATATTTTTAACAACTCTGGCAGTTCTTAGCATGCTTAGTATCGATGTTACATTGACACTTATATCAATTATTGTTTTAAGTCTTACTCCGTTTTTTATTAGAAGACTTTCTAAAAAAGAAATTATTCTATATGAGAATGCACAGAATAAATTATCAGACTTTAATGATTTAGCTAGTCAAGCAGTATCTACAATAAAGCTACAAAAGCTTGGTGGCATAAGTGAATTTTGGTTTTCAAAATTAATGGGTAGTTCTGAAGAATATAGAAAAGCAAGACTTGAAGCAAATCTTACCAGTCTTAAATTCTATCCTTATATGGGCACGGCCTCTATCTTTTCTTATCTTATTTTGTTTTCTTTTGGGATTTATCAGTACTGGGGCGGATTTTTAAGTGTTGGTGACTTTGTTGCTATGCAAGGACTCATCTTCTTATTGCAAGAACCTCTCACTGAGCTGGGGTTTGTCATATCAGAATGGAGAAAATCTGCAACAAGTTTAAAAAGGCTAAATGAAGTTTTTACTTTCGAAAAAGAAAATTATCTTTTTTCAAATTTTAAAAATATTAAAGAACATGAAAATAACTCTCCGGTTTATGAGTTATCAGATATTCATTTCTCTTATGATGATGGAGCAAGAGTATTACTTAATAA
>NZAF01000098.1 GCA_002686115.1 Halobacteriovorax sp.
ATCTTCATAGTAATGAAGAACAACTTCACTCGCCTCTACTTCTTTTTTTAAGTAGACCTCATAAAGTTTAAAAATATCAGTTTCATCATCTACAATGACAAGGTCGATTTTTTTCAAAGTGACGGTCCTTTCCAAGTTAATATTATTCAATTTTAAATCATAATATTAAAAATAAATACATAAAACTTAAAAAATATGAACTAAGACGTCTCTATATATGAGAATTAAAGCGTTCTTAATAAATTTATAGTGATAATTTACCTAGAATGATGACCTAAAGGCCAATTTCAATTGAAGACTCATCTCTACAAGCAACGATTAGTTTTTTATTACCTGACTGGTCGACTAGTGTGTAGTCATTAATTATGCATGTATTACTAAAACTATATGTAGAAAGGTCAATTTCTGTCCAACTTAGTCCTGCATCTGTAGTATAAGCAAGGTTTGTTCCACCAAAACAACCTGTCGTAATATAATTACTTATGTCAGTACTTAATGTTTTCAATAACCTTTGAGTACAAGAAGTTAACCCCGGATTTGCCGCGTAAGGAGCATAAGAAGCACCGTCATTTAATGACTGATCAAGTGCACCAGTTTGAGAAATGACATAAAGGCTTCCATCTGCAAAACCTTCAACTGTCGATGGATTAGAAAATGAAAGAGAGCTTGTAATATCAGTTTTAGTTCCTGCTGTTGTGTTCACTTCATAGAGATTATTACTTGCAACATTGTAGATCATCGTACTATCCACTGTACTCATGAAACCATCAAAGCCGTGAGGGTTATTTGTAACATTGGCCAAAGATTCATTGGCCCTTGAATCAAAGAAGTTTGTTGTTCTTTTAAACTCATCGCTCTTTAGAAAACCAGCATTATCCGCATTTGCAGGGTCCATAATAAGAGTTGAAGTAGAAGTAGCATAAAGATTTGTAAAGTTGCTAATTGAAGTTAAACCGTTTTTAGAGGCAAAATAATCATCACATCCACTAACACCTGTATCTGCGTAACCAACAACATAGTCAGTATTTGCCTTTGAAGATCTAATTCTAGGTCGAGAGCTCGCACATCCATTTGAAAAAGTTGCTTCTTTTGTCCAACTTGCAGAAGAATCAATAGACTTATAAGTGTTCCAATTATCATCAATACCATAAACCTTTGTATTATCTTCACTATTAACTGATGATAAGGTGATCTTAGGCTTTGGTGTATAAATTTCATTAAAGGCACCAGCATCTAAAGATATGAACATTCTTCTATTTGCAACAATTGCAATCGTCGCGCTATCTTCAGAGACTGAAATTGTTCTTTGAGTTTCGCTCGCAGTGATTGAACTTAAAGTATCAAGAACTGAAAATGAAGGAATATTAATAGCATTAGAGACTTCAATATCAATATCTGCACCGTTTTGAACGAGACGATAAGCTTTACTAGTATTATCAAAATCCCATCTTTCAAAATTAGATATGATTCCATTATTATTATTATTAAACGTTTTTAAATTAGAATTTGAATAACGTCCATTGTTTGCAACAACATAACCTTTATTATTTGGATCAAATCTAAAATCAATATTAACATCTTGAATAACTGTTACATCATCTGGTCCAGCAGGATCTATTCCCGTGACACTTGAACCACCATTTCTAGAGATAATCCATCTTCCTGGATAAGTAATTGATGTGCCCTCGTATGTAATAAAGAAGTTTTCATCGTTAAATGGATCTACATAAATCGTTAGATTTGTTCCAACATCTGTAAATGTTCTTAAGGTACTCCAAGTTTCACCATTATCAAACGACTTTTTTAAAATCGTTGATGAGGCGTCAACTTCATCCATCATTAGCATTGCATCTTTTGTAAAAGCAATAGGCGCTCTTCTGTAAGTTGATACAACTGAAGTGAATCCAGAAGAAATCAGAGGACATACACCCCCAAGTCTATCTTCAATACGATACGCATTTCCTGATGCCGTAGCATATGCTCCTTGATAAAATCTTGGAGCTATGACAATTCTTGATTCACTATCATGTGGCACTTGGCATAAGAATTCAAAACTATTACCACGATCAATTGATCTAAAAATATTTCCTTCAAAATCTCTTGCAAAAATATAAGGTTTACCTTGCCACTTAGCTACTTCCACATCAAACCAATCTCTAGCAAAATTATTAATTGAAAAGTTCGTATAATTAATATCTCTATCTGACACTGCAAAAGAATAAACAGTTGCAGAACGTAAGATTTGATCTCTATGAGTTGTGTTATCAATACCCTGAACACATATATCTACATTAGAAGAACTGTAAGCGACAAGGCTGTCTGTAATAGGCGTAGCGATAGAAGTCTCTGCAGAGTAACCTGTATCACTGCTACAATCGACTGGACTTACACCTAATTTATAACGATAAGAATCCACTCCGCTACCGGAAACAGTGATATTTAATGCGGTATCGTCTGTGACTTTCGTAGGAACACCACTAAGCTTTGCTTCAACATAGTCTTTAGAAAAACTAAACGTTGCACTTGAACCAAATGCTGGATCATTAACTCCATCACTTACTGCAACGCAGACCTTGTAATCACCTGCATCTTGAAGAAGTTCAGAATTTACCTTTGGCACAGTTGAACTGTAAGTAATGTTACCATTACAAATTGTGGTATCACTTACTAATGCATAACGAACATTACTATAATTACTGGCCACAAGATTCGTGACAATATCATCAGTTGATTCTTCGTAATCAATTAATTGAATTCCATCTATAGCTACTCCATTTAAATCAATAGAAGTAAAGCTAGCTGGATTATCATCAAAAATAAAGATTGTAGAAGCCTTGTAAGAAGTCCCGCTTCCATCGACAAGTCTAGCGCAAATCTTATAACTACCATCTGCTACTAAGTCCGTGTCCTGTGGAACTGTAGCACTGAATCCTGGCGTTGCTGAACTACATGAAGCAGAAGAGTCTATTATTGCATAATCAATAGAACTATAATAAGTAGGGTAATCAATTTGAACGATATCAACACCAGAGACCTCATCTGAGCGAATAATTGAATCTGATGCCACTCCAATTAGATCAACAGGAGTATGAGAAAACTTCATCCCTTGTACCCAGCCAGAACAAGAGAACATAATTTTACTATCATCAATAACCACTGATCTAAGTCCACAATTCATATTATATGTTGTCTCAAGATCAACTGTTGTCCAATTTGTTCCACCATTAGTAGTCCATGAGAGCTGATTTTGACCATAACAGCTAGTCGCGATAAGGTCATTATTCTTTTGGTTTACATAAAGATATCTATCATTACCTTCACAAGTTGGAAGAGGTGAACCTGTATTCCCAAGAGAAGTAAATGATTTTCCATCATCAAAAGTATAGTTCATTTTACCTCTTTCAGAGATAAAGAGATGACCTACTTCAAGGTGATCCTTATCTGTTAAAATCGCCATACCTTGTGGGTCAGAAAAGCTCAAACGATACGTAATATTTGAGTATTCAGACTCAGGATTAGTTCTTAATTCTTGTAAATCTCCGCCTGTTAATGTGAGATATTCATGAGGATCTGAAACTTTACTAAATGATAAAGTTCTCTTATACAATGTTGTTCCCCAGTCACTAAATTGATCACTGTAATCAGCTGCAACAGATGCCCATGAGTTCGTTGTGCGGGCATGGCCGACAGTAGAGCCTGTTGATCTATAAATATAAACATAGCCCCCAAGTAGAGAGGTTGATGCGAAGAGAGAGCTAGTCCCTACACCTTCATAAAATGAAGACCTTGATAAAAAGCTGTCAGTCGTAGCATAAGCTCTAAAGTTACAACCTTCTCCGTAAGTCCAAACATAATCATCATTTAAAGGATGAGCAAAAATTCTTTCTGAACCACCACAGCTTTCTGTAAATGAAGAAGCTTCAAACGTCCAATTATTAGCATAATCATTAGATTCAAAAATACTCCAACCTCTCACAATTCCATAGGCTCTTTCACCATCAGTTGAAGAAATTCCAGTCAGATATGCCCCTTTACCAGGCCACATCACCTGAGAAAAGTTACTACCGCCATCTGTTGAAAGATAAAATCTTTTACCTATAACAACTGCAATAGTATTACCTGAGGCTGTTACAATATCATTAGAACCATCAGAGTTTTGAACACCTGTAAAAGTATATAGCGTTGTAAATCCAATTGTAGAAAGATCACTATCAGACATTAAAACGGTATCTGCCCCAGATTGTTCTAAACGATAACCCTTTCCATCATTGGCAAGCCACCATCTATTTCCACCGGCATCAAGATCTGCATTTGTAGACCATGAAGCCCCACCATTAGTAGAAAAGTATTGGTTATTAGCATAGACTCGACCACTATTAATAGGATCAAAGAAAATATTTTGAGCAGATGTAAAACCAGTTGATTGAACAAAACTCCAAGTCTCACCACCATCAGTTGAACGATAAAGACCTCTTGTTCCAGAACCTGTATTATCAGCAATACTATTTAAGAGAAGTTCATTTTCATTTAGAGGATTAAAATACACTCGCCCCTGTTGACCTGAATCTTGTAACTGACCAACGAATAACCAGTTTCTTCCATAATCAAGAGACTTTCTTACAACTAGTGAATCATATTGATTCTCTACTATATAAAGTTCACCTTTTGGCGAGATCGAAAAGACGGGTTGAACGAAATCAGATAAGACTTCACCTCTAAATCTTCCTAGAAGGTTTGAACATCCTCTTCCAGAAAAATCATCAACTCTATACACTCTATCATAATTATTTCTTAAAGCTCTGTGGTGATAACTAATATATGCCGTTGCATCTTCACCAGGAGAAACTGCTAAGTGCATTCTGTAGCGATAATGCTCAATAGTACACATATGCTTCCAGCTAGCACCTTTATTGGTTGATCTCCAAACCTCACCCATCGAGTTTAATCCAAAGATAATATTTTCATCTGATGGAGCGACGGCAACTTGTCTCCAGTCACTAAAAGTCGTAGCAGCACTTGAAAAATCAATTGGATCGATTCTTCTATTTGTAGAATAAACAAAGTAATGTCTTGTTGCTCTTTGGTGAGATTGAAAGTCATTAGACGCATTTCCACCAAGAACACATAGAATCAAATTATCTCCATTACTATAACCTGTTAGAGAATCTGTAATCTTTGTAGCGATAGGAATTGCTGAACTATAGTCAGAAGAGCTTGAACATGATGTCACTGAAGCATCGACAATCTTATACTTATACTGAGTCACATTAAGTCCAGAAACAGTCACATCTAAGGCACTGTCTGTTGTAACATACGCTTCAGGAGTATTAGACAAAAGAGCATAAGGTGCCGTTGGTTCATAAGTGAAGTTACTACTTGCACCATAAGCAGTTGTTCCACCCCTTGTTGAAAGCTCTACACATACTTTATATGTACCAGCATTAAATAAAGCGTCGTCATTTGATTTTGGAGTCTCATAACTATAATCTAGACTAGAGTCACAAGTTGTCGAACTTAAAACGACATCGTATCTTACAAAGTCATGTAAACTTGAAACAAGATTTGTGACTATTTCACTATCACTATAACGCTCAGTAAAATCAATAATGCCATCTACCGCATTCCCTGTTAAATCAATACTTGTAAAAACAGGTGAACCAGTGTCAAAGAAGATATTTGAAGTCGTCGTATAAGAGTCCCCTCCAGCATCTGTTTGCTTGATACATACTTTGTAATCTCCTCTAGTCGTAAAGGCAGCATCATCAGTTTTAGGGATTGTAGAAGAGGCTCCTGTCGACATCTCTGCAGCATCACAAATACTTGCAGTAGGGATAACTTTATATTCAATATTTGTATAAAGATCAGGAAAGAAGTGTGTTAAGAGATCATTGGAGACACCATTTTCTGCTGCTGTTAATACAGAGTCTCCTACTTCATTTTCTAAAGAAGCAAACGAGTAATTAAAAATCATCGTATCAGAATTGGCGCAACCAAGATACATTCTTGAAGAACTAACCGCCATGCCTCTTAGATCACAGTCGATATTATACTCGGTATTAAAATCTGTTTCATCCCAAGTACTTCCACCATTTTTAGAAATAGCAACAGTGTCAGTGTTTAGACAACCAGTAACAACGAGGTTTCTATCTCTTGGGTGATGATAAAGAAGTCTTTTATTACAAGTTGTAAGAGGTGCTCCAGTCACTCCTTCATCTGAAAAAGTTGCTCCATAATCTGTAGAAATTCTCATTCTACCAGTTCTATCCATCACTCTTAAAACAAACTGCCCGAGATCACCAATATAAACATCAATTCCTGCAATAGATGTCAGACCAGTATTTGAGTTAAGAGAAGTCTTAGTATTTGAATTTAAATCATGTTCGTATAAAGTTCCATTACCAACGCTGTCGACAATCCATACCTTACTTGAATCGTGAGGATGAATATAGCTATCAGGCATCGGATCAGAAAATTCATTACCTGAATTTGTGATAATCTGTGTTTCAAAAGCTGAATTAGATGTTGTATGAAAACGAAAAGCTTGTCCAGCAGGGCTGCTTGGTTTCCCTGACATGTAGTACTGCTTAGGGTTATGAGCGGATAATGACATCACTAATTTTGGAGACTCCATAGAAAAAGAGTCACGACTAATCATTGAGACCATACTATTAGTAGAATAATTAAAGTTACTACAATTGACTGTACCAACATTATCTGTCCACATAAGAATATTAGAAGTATTAAGCTGATTTACTGCAAGCTTTGGAGGCTTTCCAAGACAATGATAATAGTCTCCAACTTGATAAGTCCAATCTGCACCATTATTAGTTGTTCTTACAACAAACCAATCTTTTGTTGCTCCATATATCGCATCATCACCAGAACCAGCAATAGTTAAAAGCTTTAATTCTTCTGGAGCAAATTTCTCAGTCCATGTACTGCCGCCATCTGAAGAAATTAAGAAGTTGTTTAAAATGTTTACTGCTATCGTTGGTTCTGTAGGTGTAGCAGAATTTCCTGAAACAGAAACGTTAAGTGAACTTAAGTCTTGACCAGTCATACCTGTAAATGTGTGAATAGAAGACCAAGTAGTTGCTCCAGCGGTAGTAATATCAGTTGATCTTTGTAAAATCGTATTTGAACCAGATGTGATAAGACGGTATGCATATCCTGTCACAAAATCAATATCATATCTTCGAAAGTAGTCTGTTCTGTTATATGTATCTCCAGACTCACCACTTGATGCCCATGTTTGTCCACGGTCAAGAGACTTTTCAGTAAATGGCCTTAGAGCATAATAAACGATATCTGCATTAGTTGGGTGCCAATCAAATCTCTGATACCCTCCTCTAAACTCTGCTCTTACTCTTGTAAAGCTTGCTCCTGCATCAGTTGTGCGATAAAGACCATTATAAGGATTAGGAATAGCGGCTTTAAAACTACCTATCAAAAAATTAGATGTATCAAAAGGGTTCATTTCAAAAGACAAAGAATCTTCTTGATAGAAATTTGATAGTGTAGCATAAAGTGACCAATTAGCACCTTGATCAAGCGTTCTCCAAATCTCAGTAGGGCCATTAGTATAAGTTAAGACATATATATCACCAGTAATCGTAAAACTAATATTATCACGACCATAATTAGTTAGTATGGAGATACCTGTTGATGCTAAAAGATTATCACATGCTCCACCATTTTTATCAGTAATCTTATAAATACTTCCACCCTGAAAAACATAAGGAGTTCTATCTGGACCAGGTGAAACTTCAATATTTGTCTCATAAGTTTGTGGTACGGTACAAAACTTTGTCCAATTAGCACCGAAGTCTATCGACTTATAAACTTCACCAAGAAGATTTCTCGCATAAATGATATTTCTATTATCAGGATCTACTTCGGAGTCCTGAAAGTTTGGAAGGTCATTAACAGCACCAAAGTCAATCTTTTGAACAGAATTAACATCTTTACTCCAGACATATTCAAAAGCAGAGGAGTAAGGTTCAACAACTCCTGTCGCTGTAACACCTACGATACATAATCGAATAGAGCTACCTAGTGGAAATGTCGTCAAACTATCAGTAATTTTGGTAGCGATAGCAATATTAGATGAGTAATCAACAGAGTCAGCACAGGTGTCATTAGCACTACCAACTTGTTTTAACTTATATTGATATTCTACAACTGCCGAACCTTCAACTGTTACATCTAAGAATTGAGCAGGTGAAACAAGAGTTGGTAATCCACTAGCAGATGCTCTTGCTACAGCGCCATCAATTTGAATCGCTCTTCTCTCTTGAAGAGAGTTGCCAGAAGCATCTGCAGGCTTTGGAACCGGAAAGTTTACTTCAGTATTTCCATAATCATCTGTAACATCCGCCCCACCAAGATCAAGAAAGCTAACTGTTGAATGAACTGATAAGTCAGTTGTGTAATCATCTACCTGGACTGTGTACTGAAAGTATAATTCTGTTCGATCACCACTTTGACCGTTATAAAGAGCTTGTCTATCAATAGCACCAGTTTCAAGAAAAAGTCTTGGATTACCACTGTTAATAGTTACCGCTTCATCAAATTTAACAACAATATCAACAGTCTGATCTAGCGTATACCATTGGTCAGCTGAAGTAGAATCAATATAAGAGATTAATGGCGGAACCTGATCCTGCACATTAACTGTAAAGTCATAAGTCGCCGCTACATTATCAACCGAGTTTTGATCATCAAAGCTCACTCCAATATTACAACTTCCAACATACATATTATTCGGTAAGAAACTAATCACACCTGTACCTGCATCAATCGTTAACGTATCCGCCACTGTCGAACAATCTGTTCCCGTCGTTGGCGCCACTAATGAATACACTCCGTACGTCTCATCTGTTGAAACCATATTAAAGTCTGTTGCTGTATTTTGAACTACTGCTGAGTACGCAGCTGGTGCCGTCGTATGTTGCATATTAATCGTTGAAGGATTCGTAGCAAAACTAATAATCGGCTGAACATTATCAACTGTTATATTTGCCGTGAGAGTAGAACTAACTAGAGCATCTTGATCCCCTGTCGCTTTAATCGTAAAACTACACGCCCCTACTTGATCATCATTTGGCGTTCCTGTCATCACTCCAGTCGCACCGACAATCCCACTTATCCATGCACAAGTATTGGCATCAATTGACCACGTATGCGTATCTCCTGTATCTGGATCACTTATAATTGGTGTACAAGTATAAACTGTATCTTCATCGTGATTCGTATCACATCCCGCAGGAAGAGAAACTACGGCATTATCTGGACTTGGAATCATCGTAACTACAAACTCATCCACTCCAATATTATCACTCGCCTTCCCATCATCAAATTGAATTCTTATATTACAATTTGTATCGTAATTTATATTTGGTGCAAATGTCACCGCTCCCGTTGAAGCATCAACACTTACTGTCCCCTGCGCCTGACAATCATTCGAACTTGCCGCCACTACAGAATAAGTCCCATAACCTTCATCTGTTGAACTCACATCTGCGTCTGCTCTAATTTCTGTCGCTCCTGAGTCTTCTGCTAATGTCGTATCTGCTATCGTAAAACTTGGCTGCACATTATTAACTGTTACCACTGTTGTTTGATCAATCTGATGTTCTCCATCATCTGCTCTAATAACAAGATTACAACTTCCCACATCTGCTCTTGCAGGTGTTCCTGAAACCGCCCCTGTGCTCGCATTTATACTTGCCCAGCTACATGTATTACTCGCTTCAAGTGACCACGTAATCGTATCCCCTTCAACATCTGAAACTGCTGGATTACAAGAATACGCTACCAGTTCATTTATTGATGGAGGACAAGTTGAAGTAAAGCTATGTGGATCATTTATTGCTGTTACGACAATTTCAATTTCTTGAAACGTTGTATTTCCTGTTGGGTTTTGATCATCAAAGACAACTCTTACATTACAGTTTTGATCAAAGTTTGCAGCTGGCGTGTAAGTCACTTCACCACTTGAAACATCAATTGAAACACTTCCATTATCACTACACTTCGTTCCCGTTGTATTAGCATTATCAAGTGAATAAACCCCTAGGCCCTCTTCACTACTTGTAATATTTGATCCACTAATGACCACAGTTGCAGAAGCATCTTCAGAGATTGCATTAACGACTGTCACAGGAGCAATCACTGGCGTCACATTATTAACCGTCACCGCTCTTGTGTATGGAAGAGAATCTGCTTGGCCATCATTAACCACAACACTGATATTACAACCACCAACATCATTATCCCCAGGCGTTCCTGTGATCGCACCTGTGATCGCATCAACACTTGCCCATGAACAAGTGTGCGTGGCATGAGTTGACCATGTATGACTATCTTCAGGATCATTATCGGAAAAAGAAAGTGAGAGACAATTATAAGCATTATCTTGATTTAAAGATGCCGTTGAACAAGATCCTGTGATATCTGGAATATCATTATTAGTCACAACGGTAATTGAAAATTGACTATAGGCCGGCTGACTTCCAACGTTTTGATCATCAAAAACAACCGTCACATTACAAGTTCCAACGTAATTAAGATTTGGCCCAAAAGACACAGCACCAGTCTCTTCATCAATAGAAACAATTCCGTTATCACTACACTTCACTCCAGAAGTCTGTGAGTCATCAATACTATATACTCCATAATCTTCATCAGAAGACTCAACAAAGCCATCAGCAAGAACAACCTGCACAGCAGAGTCTTCTTCGATATTATTAACGTTTGGAACAGTAAGAATAGGATCTAAGTTTCTAACGACAACCTTTGCTTTAGCGTAAACTGTGCTGCCGCTATCGTTCATACTTAAATGAAAATTACATGAACCTACATCATCATCAGTAGGTTCTGAAACGATTGTATTAGAACCGTCGATACGAACAAAAGAACAGGTATTACCTGCATCTAAAACGATTGGGCTTGCGCTTGATAGCGTCGTTGGATCAAAAACATTAGGACATGTAGACGTTAAGATACTTTCTAAATTAGATGAATCTTCATCAATTGTTACCTGACAGTAGTTATCATTAATTTCAAACTCTTTGATGGTATCGGCGACTTCAGATGGACCTTCTCCGCCACCTCCACAGGAGGCCAAAAATGCCAAAATTAATAGATTCACTAAAACGTACCGCATGTGAATATTATCGACCATAAGTTCAGGGATTTAAGTATTTAATCTTTAATAAACCACAATAAAAAGTTAAGATCCCCCCACAATTATAAAAATTCGGTACTTTAAGGTGGAAATTTAAAGATAATAATTTTAAATAAAACAGTATTTTTTATTACTTAGGATTTCATGGCCAAATACAAAACTGACTACTTTAGTTGGCAAAGCTTGCAGAGCTTAGCGAATTTCCGCTAAAACGAAATAGAATATAGTTAAGCTTAATCAAATAAAAAAGTTATCAGTAAATGCAAGAGAGGACTTAACAGTCTAAAAAATAGACAAATTAGCCAAATTTATACAATCCTATGGTCTAGATAATTATCAATTTATAGCAACAATGGCACCGTTATTGCTAATAAAATCTCATGAAATGGATAATATCACTCCTACTTATTCTAAGCTTTACGGCATCTTACGCTCAAGATGGTACGGGAGTAAGTGCAGATGGTGTTGACGGGGCAACAAGAAGTGGCAATGGCAGCGCTGAAGGTGAAGCAGAAAGCAGTGATAGTAATTCAAAGAATAGGGCCAATACACCAAGAGTAATTAATCGATATATTCCCGCAGGAGTTGCACAATTTTCTCAAGTCTACCCAAGAATACATTTTAAATTCGTAACTGGGGATATCTTAAGTGCCAGCGTCTTTGAATCTACTGGTTTATTCTCTGATGTTATTGGATCAGATCCACTTGATAAGTCTCTTGATAGATCATCAAGCCTAGAAAGACATGTAGGACTATTTACATTTCTATCGATTGCAACAGGTGGTGCCCACGCAATTAACGGTATTGAAAACTCTATTAACAAAAAGCTTGGAATTGAAAAAACAAGTAAGAAGATCACAGTCTTAAAAAACTTATTAGGAATTAATATTCTCGCTGGAGTCTATGGCTATATTGCTACTGACGCAACAATTAAAGGAATGGATGCTTCAGAGATCAAAGACCTTTTATCGAAGAAGGAAACATTTGCAGCAGCATTGAGTATGCACTTCGCATTCTTAGCAGCAGATGAATTCATTGATAAGAGTAAAGCAAGTATTGCAAATGCAAAACTCATGAAAGAAGTTTTAAAAAACCCCCAGGCCTTAAAAATTGCTTCAAAATATAGTTCAAAAACAGGTCTTGCCCTATTTAAGGAATTCTTACTAAATGCTGAAAAAATTAATGCTCTTAGAAAAGATCTTCAAAAAAGTAAAATAGCACTAGGAGTAACTCAACCATATACCATACCAGCACTTGTAGGTGCGACGGCCGCAGAGTGGAGCACATACTACGTCTTTGCCAAGGTATGGGATGCTTATATTCATCAGGCCTTCATAAGTGCTCTTCACTCATATGACATGAGTGAACTTAAAGATGATATAAATAATTCATTCTGCTATGGGATAAATCAAGGCGCCTTACAAAGTGACCACACTACCCTAAATTCGTCTAAAGTCATAAATGAAAGCATTAAGCAATTAAGTGAATTAATGTACGCTCCACTTGTTGATGACCTATTTAATTTATCAAATAAATTATTAAAGCTTGAGTACCTTCAAAGACTATTTGAAGAGTATACCTCTCTAGAAGATATTGATAAAAGAAACGATTTTTTAATGTCACTTCTTGATAAAGACAATGAATTAAAAGATCTCAATATGCACTTTATTGAATCTTTAATAAATGAAGCTCAAGACTTAGCGACATCAGATTTAACAGTGAAAGAATTTAAACATCATCTTACTGCCGCTAGAGACGCAACGAGTACGCCAGAAAAGAGAATTGGCACTTTTGACGCTTCAGCAGCACTTCGTGAACATAGAAGGACCCACAAAGATTTTTTCACAAATCGACTTAAAGACTCTATTAACAGAGTAAATACAATAATAGCTTCACAAAATGATAATTTATCAAATGAAGATAATTTCTTTACTGAAAATATAAATAAGTCTCTTGATGAAATTGAAATGAGTATAAGTGATATTCAAAGAAAATCACAAAAGATTAGTGGTATGTCTTTTGAAGATATAGAAGCTTCTCATAAAAAATATGGAATCGATCCCATATCTGGGAAATGGGAAGCTAACAGTTTAGAACAAATACCTGAACCTAAGACAGTATATGATCTTATTTTAGTTCAAAAAATATATACTCACTTTCTAGTTGATGCGACTTGGTCAGAACACACAAAAAAAGAAATCATTAAACTGCAACAACATAATGAGCTCTCTCTTTATTCACAATCAAAGAACTGGGAAGATATTCAAAGTTATCATCAAGAGATAGTTGAAGATTTTAAAAAGTAAATTAATTTCACAAACGTCACTTTAACCTTAGCCTTAGACTTTCACCTTGCCCTCTTAAGATGAACTTCTTAAAACTACTCATCATCAAATAGCGTAGTTCTTTTAAACTATCATTATAAAATTTGATCTATTGATGACGATATTTTTATAAACACAAATAATTTCATGAGGGCAAGAACCGAGGGCAAGGTAGAAGGCCAAGGCAAAGGGAATAAAAAAAGGCTCCTTTCGGAGCCTTCTATATATCGAAATCTTGTGTATACCTCCTGTGCAAACATTTTTGAACAAGTTCAAAAAGTTTAATGGCTTACTCCCATTCAAGCACGGAGAGGTAACGATGCGTCAATAGACATGATGTCTTGAATGCAATCGAAGGCAGGAGCCGAAGATTGCCAATAGTTTGCCTTTGGGCAAACAATGACGCATGCGTTTAATCGTCATTAGCTAATTTCTCAGCTCTTTCTTTCATAACATCAGACTGGATGTTAGATGGACAATCCATATACTTAGCAAATTCCATTGTGTATGAAGCTTTACCTTGTGACATAGATCTTAGGTCATTTGAGTAACCGAACATCTCAGAAAGTGGAACAAAAGCGTTAATGATAACTTCTCCACCTGGATCAGTCTCAGAACCTTGAATTTGTCCTCTTCTTGAACTTAGATCACCAATAACAGAACCTTGGAATTCATCAGGAGTTGTCACTTCAACCTTCATGATTGGCTCCATAAGAACTGGATCAGCTTTGTTGATCGCTTGTCTCATTGCTTGTCTTGAAGCAATACGGAAGGCCATATCTGAAGAGTCAACGTCGTGTGACTTACCATCTTGAAGGAAAACTTCACAGTTAATAACAGGGAATGCCGCTAATGGACCTTTATCCATAACGTCACCAAAACCTTTCTCACAAGCTCCAATGAATTCAGTAGGAATAGATCCCCCTTTAATCTCATTGTGGAACTTAAATACTTGATCTTCTTTATCCTTATCTTCATCTGCGAGTGGTCTAAGAACACCAACAACCTGACCAAATTGACCAGAACCACCAGTTTGCTTCTTGTGAGTGTAGTCAAATTTAGCTTCAGTTCTAATTGTCTCTCTGTAGTTAACTTGAGGAGCACCAACATCAACGTTCGCACCAAATTCACGCTTTAATCTTTCTACGTAAATTTCAAGGTGAAGTTCACCCATACCAGCAATTC
>NZAF01000099.1 GCA_002686115.1 Halobacteriovorax sp.
TCAAGTATCCGAATAGATCCTCATGACAACGACAAAGAGAATTCAGAGACAAATGCTTCAAGAATTAAAAATGATCAAAAAGTCTGCGAGGAGCGCAGAAAGAGAAATATATCTTGAAAAAAATAAAGCTCATCAAACAAAGAACTCTCCCTACCTCACTGATAGGGCCTTTTATCAACTTTCAGCCGTCAAAGAGTCCCCTGAAGAAGCTTCTTGGAAGAAGGTGCCAAGCTATGAAGAGAGTCGTGAAAAATGGGTTGAACACAATGACAACACCATGAGTCAAGACGACTTTGAAGAATACTTGAGCAAGAAAATTAACATTATCTAACATTACCCTCAAAAAACAGATTTTCATTGGCCAATGTGAAAAATTATTGACATCATCAATTCCTATAAAAAATTCACGGAGGAAAGATGAAAATATTACTTTCACTACTAATTGGACTCACTTCAACATACGCCATGGACAAAACTATTTGTGGGCCATCTGATGATAGAGTTCCATCAAGCGTTAAAGAAATTGGTAGACTATTAGATTCTAGAACTGGAACTGGTGGTTGTACCTTAACTATGATTTCAGATAATTGTGGTATCTCTGCTGGTCACTGTAGATCAGTTCTATATATTGCAGAATTTAACACACCTGAATCAATGAACGGAAGCATTCAACACTCAAAGCCAGAAGATGTATATGAAATTGATCAAAGTACAATTGAATACAGAAATGGTGGACCAGGTGATGATTGGGCAGTATTCAAAGTAAAAGCAAATGATATTACTGGAAAGTCTGCTGGTGCAGCTCAAGGTTACTATAATGTTTCATTTGATGAGCCAACAATCGGGACTCCACTTTCAATTACTGGATATGGACTAGACAGAAATGAACCTACAAAGAACCTTGCTCAACAAACACATGATGGAGCACTAGCAAGCATCGGTGACGGTGGTTGGTATGGAAGATCTGAATCTGTACTTGGACATACTGTTGATACAATGGGTGGAAACTCAGGTTCAACAATCATCAACATGGAAACTGGATCAATTGTTGGTATTCACACTCATGGTGGTTGTAGCGCAAGAGGTGGTAACAACCAAGGTACACTTATTGCAAAACACTCAAATCTTATGAGAGCAATAAGAAGCTGCTTAGACTCAGACAAATAATTATAATTTTAAATTATATTGAAATATAGGCTCACATGTGTGAGCCTTTTTTTATGCAAATATTTCTTTCATTGATATTCATTATTTTGATTTTTCTTCTTTTGAACTTTGGCTTTAAAAAAAGAAAGATTAAAATATCTAAACTAGAAATAAACTCTGGAAACAAAGATAAAAATATCCCTTTAAAAGAATATCTTAAAGATATTGATGAATACTTTCTCTCTATGCGCTTTCACAAGACAAAGATTAATACACAAAAAACACAGTTTACTCCCCCACCACTTCTAAAAAATAGAGGGGAAAAAATAGAAATTATAAATGATGCTTTATCCTTAGAAATTTATGGCCCTGACTATACTCTAAGAGTTTTAAAAGGAATCCTAGAATCACCAGGCTCCACATTTGAAGTAGGGCCTGATGATAAAAAGATATTATGACTTCTTCTTTCTTTTCTTCTTTTTCTTTTTCTTCGATGGTTTCTTCTTCCCTTTTTTAGCAAGAAGTAAACCTCCAACAACAACTGCTCCAATAATCAAATATAGAGTTGAATCGTCGCCAGGCTTTTTACCACCATCACCAAGATTATTATTTACCTGTGTATCAATTCCTAATGCACCTTCATCCCAATTTCCATCAGCACCTGGAACAAGTCCCTTGTTTCTCTTACCTAAATTATAAGAGCCATTACCATTACCAGTTCTATCAAATACTTTTAGGGTTTCAACAACACTATCAAATAGCTCCCTGTATTCTGCTCTTACATCCTTTGCAACTGAAAATGTTATGGCCACACCTAAATTACCCTTAACAGTAGCGAGATATCTCGTATAGAATCCTGGAACTTCTGATGCTAAATGTTCAGCATCAACCCAACGATGATCTTGAGTTTTAATGACTTTTTGTTTTACATAGACAACTTCGGAGACTTGGGTCTTACCACCGGGTAGAGCAAATGACTTAGATTTCTTTAAATAAGCTTCATACTTATCAAGCTCATCTTGAGGACCTCTTTTCTTGGCCGCGAGAATAATTATCGCTTCTTTTTTCTTTTGATCAACTGATGACTGACAAACCCATTCACTACCTTCAAGCTGACACTCCCATCCTCTTGGTAGTTGAAATTCTAAAAACTCACTCGTAAATGATTTTGAGTAGGCCATTGTCGAAATCAACAAAGCAACCATTAAGTACTTTTCCATATTTCCCTCTTAATATTTATAATGAGATATTTAAAACTTACTTATCCATGCTTAAAAATCTCAGTATATCCCTAATTTTAAATACTTAATCGGTAAATCTCATAATGAATTTAGTAAATAATGTAATTTTAATTACTTAATTCTAACAGTATAGCCTTTTTCTATTGGCAGTCTTTTGAATTTCTTAACGACTTTAACGATTGACCAGTCTGGTCCACTTTCATAGATAAAACCTGAACCCAATAATACATTCTCACCAAAATAATCTGACTTATAGATATCAGCACGTGCGCCTTTCACAACATCACTTGATAGGCCTTTATCCAACTTAAAAAATACTCCACGTGGAGATACTTTAATGATAGTTGCCTCAGTAGAATACTCTTTAAATTTATTCTCAAAAGTCTGACTACTTGAGGTTCCTCCAGCATTATATGTTAAAGACACAAGAAAGTTAGTTGCCTTATCTGTACTTACACCAGACATGACTTGAGACACTTTTCCTGACAGTAAATACTTATTTGAAAGCTTCAAATTAAGCCTTCCAAAAACACTCATAAGCTCACGATTTATAGAGTTATACCTTGATGTAACACCAAAATCACTGACTGGCTTATCTCCAGGGTTTTGCTCAAATTCATCAAGTCCTAAACTATAGATTCCTTCAACACCCCCAGCAAATGCTATTGTCTGTCCCTTATAAACATATGCTAACGAATAAGGAATCTCAGCACTTAAATCATTTGGAGGTAAATGATAAGCAAGACTGAATTCTAAATGAGAAGCTCTTGATATTACTCTGTCATATAAAAATGAAAGTAATATACTTTGACCATCATCACCAAGATTTACATCATCAGAAACGGGAATATCAGAGCGATTTAAATAATACTCATTAGAATATGCTGTCATTCTATAGCTTAACTCAAATGCATATTTATTTTTTCGAGATCCTTTACCCTCATATTTTGCATGGACAGCAAAAGACTCTATTCCTGAGGATGAGATGACATCTGTCGTAGTCTCACTTTCTAACTGGCGGAAAATAACGTCTGCACCAAGTTGAAGATTAGGATTAAAACCATAATCTATACGAACACTCGAATCAATTAATTGATAGCCAGTCTCTTCTTCTAATTCAACTTCAGTCCCTTCTGAATCAAATGCTGCACCTGTAACTGAATACAGCACTCCAAAGTCAAATTGAAAAGCACCTTTATTGATGACTGATGAGCGATATGGGTAACTGCTCGCAAGAGTCATAGAATTAAGAATAAATAATAATAGTATTTTTTTCATCTAGTATAGATTACTAAATATATAGAAAAATTAGAAAAGAAAAAAATTTACCGCCCATAACGGACAAATAAAATCAACTAAGCAGCATTATCTAAACTTGAATCAATAAAGCTTTCTTTAGGTAAAAAACATTTTGATACCCAACGCCCACTACCAAGATTAAATTCAAATGTTCCACCTGCATCTTCACACAAACGAGAGATGGATTCGAGTCCCAGATGGTCAGATGATTTTCTATGTGACTTTAAAATATGAATTCCTAAGTCTCTATCAAGATTCATCTTTTCTTGATCAAAACGCTTAAGGTTATTAGAAACTGTAAAGTAGAGACCGTTATCTTGATAGTCGAATATACATTCTATTTCATCACTTCCTGCTTCGTGAGCATTTTTTAGAAGATTTGTAATAACACGATGAAAAGCAATAAAGTCAACGGTACATTCTCTTAACTTCTCAAGACTATTATTATCTTTGATCGCACCGAGAAACTTTATTTCTACATTCTCGTTATTAATGAAGAAGGCATCTATCAGTTGATATACCCTTGCCATCGCCATATGAAAGGAGACAAATTGTCCGTTTGAAACGATATTCTTATGTGTAAAACCAAAATGTTGATAAAGTGTTTCTTGCATTAATTTGATTTCATGAATAAGGTTTTGAACCTCATCTCCAGAAAGACTTTCATTATCTTTCTTTGCCCTTAAATATAGAAGTAATGAATGTGTATGATTAATAAAGTCATGAAAAAACATTCTATCATTCTTATTAGAGTTCAAATCAATTTTAGAAGATTTTTTTAACATTCTCTTTAGTAAAACCTTACTGTCTTTTTGATATATATAGAAACCAAAAACTAAAGTCGAAAAGCTCCAAAGAAAAAAAGTCGAAAGACTAATCGCCTCAACTTCAGTGTAAATACTACCTTTACGATAACCCTCAACGATTAAAAGTAAACCAAAGATTGAACTATAAGCATAAAGAGAAAAATCTTTATTTAAGCTCAATTCTTTTTTGATGATTGTTTTATGGTAAACGGCCATCATAATAGGCAGAACAACCATATATAGAAAGTCTGGACTTTTATGAGTAAAACTCACTCCAATTAAACACATCATTTGAAAAATAAAATAATAAAGATAAAAGTCTTTCTTATTTAAATAGAATGAAAGTCCATATGTTCGATGATAAATAAAGAAATTTCCAACGAGTAAGGCAGTAACAAAGTGTGCTTTAGAAAAAAAGTTTGGATCAAAATAAAAAAGAGAGAGCCATAAAAAAGTAGAACTAATAAAGGCCGTAAGCTTATAAAGCTCAAGAGGCCAGTTAGCATCAAAATATTGTTTTTTTAAGTCATTTGGCATGGGCCTTAAGTACTCTCCTAAGGCCCAAATTTTAAGACACTAAAAGTGTCTTATTTGATAAGATCATAGACAGCATCAGATCCTAGGGCCTCTTCAATTCTTAGGAGCTGATTATATTTCGCCATTCTATCTGATCGACTAGCTGAACCAGTTTTAATATGACCGGCCCCACACGCTACAGCAAGGTCAGCTATAAATGCATCACTTGTTTCACCTGATCGATGAGAGATGATTGCTTTGAAGTTATTCTTATAAGCAAGGTCTAGAGTTTCAAAAGTTTCAGTGATCGTTCCTATTTGGTTAACTTTGATTAGAATAGAATTTGCACGTTTATGCTCTATTCCCTCTTTTAAGATATTCTTATTCGTTACAAATAAGTCATCACCAACTAGAAGAACCTTATCACCAATTTTACTTGTTAAATTCGTCCAACCTTCATAATCACTTTCATCAAGTCCATCTTCAATTGAATATATCGGATACTTACTAGATAACGTTGAGTAATATTCAATCATTTCTTCACTAGAAAGTTCTTTTCCTTGCATATGATACTTTCCATCTCTGTAGAACTCACTAGCTGCAGAATCGAGAGACAGACTAATTTGGTCACCTGCTTTATACCCAGCATTTTCGATTGCTTTTAAAATACATTCTATTGCCTCTTCATGAGAGCCTAAATTTGGAGCAAAACCACCTTCATCACCAACATTAGTCGAGTGATTTGATTCATTTAAAACTTTTTTAAGAGCATGAAAGATTTCAACTCCTGCTCTGAAATTTTCTTGAAATGGTGCATTCAAGTGAGGAACAATCATAAATTCCTGAATATCTAAATTATTTGAAGCATGCTCTCCACCATTAATAATATTCATAAGAGGTGCTGGTAGACGCATCTTTGATACAGGATTAGGCACTTTTAGATCTTGATACATATATTCATATAATGGCTTTTCCTTAACAAGTGCACCCGCTCTAGTCGCTGCCATTGAAACAGCAAGCATTGAATTTGCTCCTAAGTTCTTCTTAAATTCCGTACCATCAAGCTCGATCATTTTCTTGTCGATCGCCTCTAAATTAGTAACGTCCATCCCTAAAAGAGCAGGAGTAATTTTTTCATCTATATTTTTTAATGCTTTTTTTACAGATTTTCCTAGATAGTAAGACTTATCTCCATCTCTAAGTTCAAGTGCTTCTCTACTACCAGTTGATGCACCAGACGGCACCGCAGCCCTTGCCATATGTCCACTATCAGTTGTGATATCAACTTCAACTGTTGGGTTTCCTCGTGAATCTAAAATTTGTCGTGACTGAATTTTTTTAATCTTACTCATGATATATCCTCATAATATTTTAATTATTTTGCATAATTGTATTGATTCTTACCTCTATTGAATAGGCATAAAGCGGCATTAAAATAAGATTAACTGCTCGCTACTTAATGACTGCCAATCATCATCACGTGATGAGTCAAAAAACTTAATCAAGGTCCTCTTTTTAGAAGAATTATCTCTATTAAGTCCTGAGCCTTTTAAGACATAATCGGCTACATTTTCACAAGGAGAAATACATGGTAGCGAAAGGTACTTTTCAATATGAAGTTTTACTATTGGATAATGAGTACAACCAAGAATAATATAAGAACAGTCTCTAAAAAGATCAAACTTATCTTTTAAATTTTTCTCAACAATGGGTCCAAAGTTTGGCTTTTGAAAGTAATGTGATTCAATATCATAAGCTAAGTTTTTAAGAGGAATTGAAGTAATATAACCATTTGGATCAAGGCGATCTTTAAGATCTTGATATCTTTTTGAGTTATTCATTAAATCAGTGACAAGCGAAACACCTTTCTTATTTTTATAGTCATCACTTTTATTAATGATATTGATATAAGGCTCTACTCCAAAAAAAGTAATATCAGAATAAGTCTTTCTTAAGCGATCTATACACCAGGCAGTCGCGGTATTACATGCAATAACAATATGTTTGATTTCTAATGAAATAAAAACTTCTGTGATGAACTGACAACGCTCAAATATAAACTCCTCTTCTTTATTTCCATAAGGAGCAAATCTACTGTCAGAAAAGTAATAAAACGAGTTACTAGGACTCATTTCATAAAGTTCTTTTAATATACTAAGGCCGCCAACCCCAGAGTCAAAAACACCTATTTTCATATACGAAATAGCATTATATAGTCATGTTCATTATAATTGCTAGGTAAATTTTAAAGAAGACAAAGGATCTATTGATGAACATTCTCTCAAAACTTGTAAATGTCTTATCATTTAAAAGAGAAATGAATTCAAATAATCTTGAAAAACTTCCTCCATTTATGAATTGGTACGCCTTTGAAAAAAAAGATCAATTCTCAGCAGTTATCAACTTTGATCACACCAGCTCTTTAGAGATAACTAACGATTTAATCTCGCACAGTGATAAAGGCCAACTCAGTATTAAAGATATAAAAAGCCGAAGAAGTCTCTATCTCGATTTTTTAAAAGTTCATCACAAAAATATTTCTGTTGCTGTTGATAAAACGAAAGTTGAACTTGCTAAGTTTTCACCAAAAGCTGCTCCACACGAGGCAAAGGAGTGGGAGTGGTTTAGAGTCAGTATGCAAATTGCTAAAGAAAGTATCAAAAACTTCAACCCTCTAACCTCTTCTCTTGAATATAAAATATTTGCTGGAAAAATTAGTGAAGAATCACCCTTTGTACTTAGAGTAATTTATTACAATTTAGACATCGTCTTTGAACTCGGTGATACGTTCTTCTATCGAGTCAAAGACAACAAAGGAAGCCCAGATAAATCAAAACATGTTGTTAAAGAAGCACCTATTCCATCACTCTATAATGACTTTTTAAATGTACTAATTGAATTTCTTTTAGAACTTAAAAATACTGAATTAAAAGTTCTCACTATCGACGATGAATCTTAACCTTATCGACTCTAATCAATTGATTTATTTCAAGTCTAACGCCGTCTATCCAACGAGGATGTAGATCACAATAAACATGTAGAAGCCTCTTATCCTGCTCTTGATCTAGGATTTCTTCGACAACTTCCTCAATAGAGTCCGTCTTCCTTAACACAACTTCTTTAACTGTTCCTTTAATTCTTCCAACTGATAAGACTTCAATATGATATGGCTTAAAATGTTTTTTAGACTCTAAAAACTTATGAAGAGGGTCAATGAGTCTTAGCACGACGAGAAGAGTTACAGTGATAATGGTTCCAACAAGTGGAAAACCAACACCAACTGTCATACCAATCGCACCAACGGTCCAAATACTGGCAGCAGTTGTAAGACCAATAATATTTCCTCTACTTTGTAAAATAGCTCCAGCGCCTAGAAAACCAATCCCACTAACAATCTGTGCTCCTGTCCTATTTGGGTCCCCTATGCCAGCACCATTTTCAATAGTCAGAAGCGACACTCCTGTATAAACACATGCTCCTAAGCATATCAGCATATTAGTTTTTAAACCGGCCGCTTTCATCTTTTTTTCTCGATCCCAACCAATCAGACCACCTAAAATAAGAGCGATAATAACTTTAATACCAAAGCCAAGATAAAGAGGAACATTTCCAAGAAATTCTACATAAGTTGTCTTCATTATACTCCAAAATGAATTGATAGATATTTGGTTATATGCGAGAATAACCTATATATTCTATACTGCCCATATAAGGTTTTCAAGTATAGAAGACAGTTATCTAGACCAATAACAAAAGAAGACTCATGAAAAGGGCACATGCTGTACATTTCTTACCTGTTTTAACTGATAAATGGATCGGTATTAAGGCCTCTTTAACGATGAAAGAAAACATCTATTCATCTGGTGAGAAACTTGAAAAGTTTAGTCCAAGTTTTCCTATCCAAGCATATAGGCTTTTAAACGCATATCACTTTAAAATGAAAATTGTGATCAAAGATGAAAAT
Source organism: Halobacteriovorax sp. (assembly GCA_002686115.1). GTDB lineage: Bacteria > Bdellovibrionota > Bacteriovoracia > Bacteriovoracales > Bacteriovoracaceae > Halobacteriovorax_A. The sequence goes on from NZAF01000099.1 coordinate 8,973, forward strand.
CTAGAGCCTTTTTTTGAAGAAGTATTTGAATCAGACTCATATGGCTCTTTCCAATTAAAAATTCCCTTGAATGAACTCAAAATCGATACAAATAGAAAGGTTCATATCATTGAAGCTTACGAAGTTGGAAAGATTAATGGATTAGAGATGCTTCTTGGTACTTACTTACCATTAGACCTTAAAGGACCTAAGAAATACATTATTTGTGACTTTGACAAAACTCTTGTCGATACAAAATATTCTACACCAGAAGAAATATATTACTCATTAACAAGTCCTATTGACACCTTCCCTACACTAACTGAGTCAATCGAACTTTTTAAAAAATTCTTTGATCAAGGTTTTCATCCTTTCATTCTTTCAGCATCTCCACACTTCTATGAGAACGCCATTAGAGATTGGTTATATGCAAATAATATATATACAGCAGGAATTTTTCTAAAAGATTACAGAAGAGTCTTTTCTTTTCTAGACTCTGACTTATCTCCTAAAGATCTTAAAGTTCAAGGTATATATAAATTAGGTCACTTGCTTGATATTATCTATTTAACAGGAGTGCCTGAAGAGATGGTATTAATGGGAGACAATTTTGAGTCTGACCCTATTATTTACCTCACTTTCTATGAATTATTTTATGGAAATAAAGAACCAAGACAAATTTGGAAAACACTTAAAGACTCTGAGTCTTTTAAGTTAAACCACAAACAAAATAGTCTCGTACTAAATAAGATCTTTGAATTATCCGACGCAGTTAAAAGATCGGGTATCAAGCCTAAGATTCATATTTATATTAGAAAAAGGGCCAATGAAAAAAACCTAAGCCTGCCAGCAAATCATGATCTGCCTGTTCATGCTGTAACTCTATACGAAACAAGTATTAAACATCCACCAAAACTTAAGAGTAAAAAAGAAGCTCAGGTCCCCACAAAATAACCTGAACAATACAGATCTTTAAACCAACCTTATGAATTCTTGACATTCTTGCTCGCCCATATTTCTCGCTTAACGCCCTAGATATAGGTAAATTGCTTAAATTAAGCGGAGTGATCTCTAGAAGAATTCTTAAACTACTAAGGATAACTATTGCCGCTAATATATATCTATTGCTCGGGTTTAAAAGACTTATTAAAATGTTATCCATGACAGACTCCGTATATAATCCAACTCCAGTTATTGAACTCTTCGGAAGCGAGGAAGAATCCTTTTACCAATTAGGGATAAAAGATAGAGAGAGTGTAGAAATTTCCCTTCATCATATAAAAAGCCTGATTTCAACAAAATGGAATACTATAAACAAGCAAATACACGGTATCGCTGCTGAACTAGTGGATAAGGTTAGCTATCACAGCAATCATCACGAAAGACTTTTACAGGCCTACAGTGATGGTCTACAGGTAAAAAAGGCTGATATTAAATTCGCTCTTATGATTCCTGAAATTTGTTCATTTATAGGTTCAAATACCCCAGACCTTTCGAGATTAGGATTTGGCTGTTCAAGCTTCTTTTCTTTGAATAAACATGGGGAACCTGTACATCATAGAGTTTTAGATTTTCCGCTAAAAGGTACGTATGATCAATTTGAAAGAGTTCAACTTAGCCATTTCAAAAATAAAAATAAGGTCATTAATTTTTCAAGCGTAGGTCTGCCTTTTTCTGGATTAACATCGATGAATGAAAGTGGACTAACCTTAGGTATTCATCAAAAGTTTACTGATCACTTTAATGTTCATGGAGAATCAATATTCTATTTAGCTCATGAACTTATTCACCAATGTCACAACATAGAGGATGTTAAAAATTTTCTTATGAAACATCAGACAATCACAAATTGGAATTTTAATTGTCTTGATAGAGATGGTAATGTCTTGAGTGCAGACTTATGTGGCAATAAAGTTACATTCTTAGAACATGATCTTGAAGACGGCCCTATTTATTTTTGTAATGAACTACTTGATCAAGACCTTAAACAAGCAGACTTTATCCCTTCTGGTATAAATAATTATAACGACAAGAGAATTGACAGTGCTTATTCAAAGTTAAAGAAACTTGCACTCTATGATATGGATGATCCTGGTATGTTAAAATACCTTTCGACACCAACTAAGAAAAAAAAGTTTCATATCGACCCTATAACTCTTTCAAGTGTAAGTTCAGTACTCTTTAATCCATTACAAGAGAGCTGTTATCATGTATATGGAGAATCCCCAAAGATTCACGTCGGTAAAACAGAAAAGTATTCTAAAGTTTTTGATACTTACCAGCGTACACTTATTGAAACGAAAGCATTAAAAAATAATGTCATAACAAAAGAAGCACTCGCACACTTAAGCCTAGCTCAAAGCCATTTTGACCTTAATCAAATATCTGAATGTTACCATGAACTACAGATGTCTATTGAGAAAAACCGTGGTACTCCATATGAAGCGATATCAAAGTTCTATTTCTTAGTTGTTCAATACATCTATGAAGAACATTTAAATGTACTTTCACATCTTCAAGATGATATTTTAGAATTTTATGATGATTTGCCAACCTACTTACAAGAAGTAGCAATTATTATAGATCAAAGACTTTCCATTCTTTGCTCAACAAAACAAGTACTAACAGCAAATATTAGTAATGAAAATTTGAAAAAAAGGTATCGTTTTGAATCAAAGAAAGGAAAGCTAGCTCATCAAATATTTAAGAAATCGACTTTCATACATATAGATATTTTTGATGTGATCTTTCTCTAAAGACTAATAGACGTCGGGTGCAACTTTAATAAAGAATTTACCAACAGATGATTCAAATGGGATGACAAAGACAGGTTTTTTACCTGGAGTTATCGTCTTACTCTCATCGATGATTGGAATCGCCATATCAAGATTAACACCATGTTGTTCAAACTCTTTTTTTGACTGCCCATAAACCATATTAGTGAATTCACTTGCAAAGTCACGGTTTGAACTATCAATTTCCTTAGAGTCCGCTGCAAGAACCTTATTTGAAAACTTAAGAAATGTTTCTTCAGGAAATGATATAAAAACAGACCCATTAAAAAAGGTATTTTTTAATATAATTTTGCCTCTAATTGAAATATTTAAGTCTGTTTGATCAATTTTTTGTAATGTCATCGGTCTTCCTGGCTTTAGTCCCTCAACATTAAAACTAGTAAGAACCTTTTTACAAGAGCGAATTAATACCTCTATAAACTCTCTATCAAAGCTTGCATCTTCTTTTAGACCATATGGAAAAAGACACATAATAAGAATCTGACTGATTATTTCCTTTGGAAGTGGCATAGAGATAGCTTTAAAACTAAGTTCATTTAACTCGCTAGGAATCATCACTGTCTTATATAAATCGAAATCATTAAAGGCCAAGAAAACATACTTAGGTTTTGACTTAAGAGTTGATAAAACCCTTAAAAGATAATCCATATTTTTTATCTTATAGGTCTCTTCTATAAGAATGAGATCAAACTCATTTTCAGACAGAAGTTTAGTGGCAATGGTACGTGTACTTGCTACCATTGTATCGAGCTTAGCGACCTTTTCAAGTTCAGTCTTTAGTTCGCCTGCCCAATCATAATTAAATGAAAGAATGAGTACCTTTCTTATTACTTTCAAATCATCTCCAACATTTTCTTCTTTATCGGCTCATTCTAAAATTATATGATATCAATTTTCTTAACTTTATTTTTATCAAAGTGTTTTTTCAAAAATAAGTAGTGCTTATATCTTTCATGGGCCTCTTGATCTCTTTTTAAAAGAAAGTCTTTCTCCCCAATCTCAGAATCTGAAACATTCACAGAAAACTCAACACTATGTTGCTCATCAACAAGATCTATTTTTTCTAATGGGAAAAATGCTTTAATGTTTAGTGCCATACTTAATTATACTTTGCGTTATGACATTTTACATAGAACATTTTTTATAATAGCGCCTTCGTAACATATTGATATTACTCACTTTCTTTAAAAAGCTCCATAAATTATGAAAAGAGGATAAAAGAAGCGTACCAGATATGATAAATTCCCGACTAATTTACACCATAAGTGTTTGATTTGCTTTAATGATGAGAGGAGAGACCATGAACAAGCTCGTGCTACTTGCTAGTGTTTTTAGCTTACTTTTTACAATTTCATGTAAAAGAGATGACAAATTAGGAAGTGAAAACAACCCAATTAAATTGTATTTCACACCTTCTGTTGATGCAGACACAATCGCATCAAACTCTACAGATTTCCTACAATTTCTTGAAAAAGAAACTGGATACTTTTTCAAATCTGGTATTCCTACAAATTACATCTCTGTTGTTGAAGCTTTTGGTTCAGCAAGAGCTGATATTGGAGTGATGAACTCATTTGGCTATATTATGGCCAATGAAAAATATGGTGCGAGTGCAAAGTTAAAAGTTATAAGACACGGCCATGACTACTACCAAGGGCAAATTATAGCTCACGTTGATAGCGGTATTGAAAGCATCAAAGACCTAGAGGGAAAGAAGTTTGCTTTTACTGATCCTTCATCAACTTCTGGTTACATGTTTCCTCTAAAGATTATGAAAGAAGCAAAAGTAAATCCAAGTAATAAAACATTTGCTATCAAACACGATAATGTTGTGACTATGGTTTACCAGAAACAAGTAGATGCAGGAGCAACATACTATTCTGCACCAGATGAGAATGGAAAAATTAGAGACGCTAGAGCAAGAGTAAAGACTCAATTTCCAGATGTAGAAGAAAAAGTAAAAATCATCAAAACTACTGAGAAAATTCCAAATGACCCTTTTGTATTTAGAAAGGATCTTCCAAAAGAAATTACTGACAAATTTATTGCTGCAGTCAAAAAATATATTGCTACAGAAAAAGGTAAGACAGTATTTAAAAATATCTATAGTGTTGGTGGATTAGTCGATGCAACTGATGCTGACTACGATGGATTAAGAAATATGATTAAAGAAATCAATATCAATATTGAAGAACAATTAAGCAAATAAGAGAGAAAGAAATGGTTCTTGAAGTAAAAAATGTTAATAAAGTATATCCAAACGGAACCCATGCTCTGAAAGGCGTTAGCTTTGATGTAAAAGCGGGTGAGTTTCTTGTCATCATTGGTCTTTCAGGATCAGGTAAGTCTACGATGCTTAGATGTATGAATAGACTGCACGATGTCTCTACTGGTGAAATCTTATTCGAAGGAAAAGACATTACAAAACTAAAAGGTAGTGAAATGAGAGCTGTAAGGTCTCGAATTGGAATGATATTCCAACACTTTAACCTTGTACCAAGAAAAACTGTAATGACAAATGTCCTTTCTGGTAAACTTGCTAAAACTGGAATCTTAAAATCAATTCTAGGAATCTACTCAGAAGAAGATAAAAGTAAGGCAATGGAATACATTAAGATTGTTGGACTAGAAGGAAAGGAAAACCATAGAGCAGATAATCTTTCAGGTGGACAACAGCAAAGAGTCTCTATTGCCAGAGCACTTATGCAAAACCCAAAGGTTTTACTAGCAGATGAGCCAGTAGCTTCTCTTGACCCTGCAACATCACACTCAGTTATGCAATACCTTAAAAAAGTAAATGAAGAGCTAGGTGTTACTGTTATTTGCAACCTTCACTTCTTATCACTTGTTAGACAGTATTCTTCAAGAGTAATTGCTCTAAAAGGTGGTAATCTTATTTATGAGGGTCAGCCTCATGATATTGATGAAAATTGGTTCAAGACAATTTACGGTGAAGATGCCGTTGAAGTAACAATTAACTAATAGAATTAGAGAGACGTGAAAATGAATACGACAACTCAACAACAAACAAATATACCTAACCCAAATGACTTTAAAAGTGTCAAAATCAAAAAGCATACTTCTGCTCTTCTCATTGATATTTTTCTATGGTCATACACTGTCTTAGTAACGTGGAAAATTATTTATGAAAAAATAATTTTAGGTTTAAGATATCCAAAATTTACTTGGAACCAGCCTTTAAGTGCTCTAGCAATTGGTGCAGTCATTGCATTAATTCTTTATATGACATCTGCTTCTTGTGGAAGAGCATTCACAAAGCTAATGAAAAGAGATGTTAATAAACCTATTATGCGTGAGCCCTTTACTATTTTTCTAATGGTCGTAGTTGCTCTAACATTTGTAGCCGGAATTTTTATTGCTCAGATCTCAGTATATGAGTTCTTTTCTCAAAGTGGTCTTACCGGAGCTAAAAGAATCTTTACGGCTCTTTTAAATCCAAACTTTGGAATTCTTCAAGATGCTGTGTTTGCAGCAATTGAAACCATTTATATGGCATTTATTGCAACAGCCGTTGCTCTTCCACTTGCTTTTATCATAGCTTTCTTTGCAGCAAGAAACCTTATGAGTGGAAGTAAAGTAACAATGGCAATTTATAATATCGTAAGATTCTTTTTAAATATATCAAGATCTATCGAGCCTCTTGTATGGGCGATTATCTTTTCTGTTTGGGTTGGGATTGGACCTTTTGCTGGTATGTTGGCACTATGCTTACACTCAGTATCTTCACTTTCAAAACTATACTCAGAACAAATAGAAAACATATCTAATGGACCTATTGAAGCAATAACTGCAACAGGTGCACACCCTATCCAAGTAATTTGGTATGGTGTTGTTCCTCAAATAGTTCTTCCTTACCTTTCTTTTACAATTTATCGTTGGGATATCAACGTAAGAATGGCGACTGTTATCGGCCTAGTTGGTGGCGGTGGTATCGGAACAATGCTTATGCAGTACCAAGGGCTTGCAAAGTGGAATGAAGTTGGAATGCTCGTAATCATCATTGCACTCATTGTATGGCTTATGGACTGGCTTTCATCAAGAATTAGAGAATCTATCAAATAAAAGTTTTTATATCTCAATAACAAAAGGGCCTTAGTGATCTGTACCCCATTTTTGGGACACAAAAATAAAAAGCCCCATCTGTGATATGATGGGGTTTCTTATTTATGGAGTACAGAAATGCATAA
>NZAF01000100.1 GCA_002686115.1 Halobacteriovorax sp.
AGGAGGCTTGTTAAACGAACGACAGACCTAGAAAAAATGACTGACAAAAGAGTAAAAGAGATAGAAAGTTATATAAACAATACACCTCTTAAGATGTTTGACTATCAAACGCCCTATGAGGTGTACTATAAGAAAAAAGTTGCACTAATTGTTTGAATTTAGCGTGGCACCTTTTAAAATAAATCTATTTTTTTTATAGACGAGGGGTTTTTGATAGAGATATAAACGTTTTTTTACGCTTACACACAAATATTGGAGGACAATATGAGAGCAATGAACAAAGCGATTTCTATTATGATTTTTGGTCTTTTTGTAAACGCAGGAACACCTGTTGAAACACTTGTACCTATTCAAAACATTTTTAGTCCAGAGGGGTTTGATTCTAACGATAATGTTGAAGTTATTGTTGAAGGTCAACTTCCAAACTTATGTCATAAAACACCAATGAAAAAAGTGACGATAAAAGGTAACACTATAGATATTAAAGTGACGGCATTAAGCTATCATGAAAGTAATCCTTTTTGTCCTGAGATGGTTGTTCCATTTTTAGAGACTGTTAGCCTTGGTGTTCTTGATAAAGGTAATTACAAGATCAACGTTAATGGGAAAACTGTATTTGCGAAGGATGGAGTTTTAACTGTTAACGAAAGTACAAGTGATGCAGTAGACGAAAGTGTTTATGCAAGAGTTGATTATATTGAAAAGTCTCACGGTTCTAGAACTGTAAAGCTTAAAGGGTACAATCCTAGTGATTGTTTTGTTTTAGAAAAAGTTGAAGTTTTTCATAACAACAAAGATGTCTATTCTATCCTACCGAAGATGAAGCAAATCTCAGACTTTTGTCCAATGAAAATGATTCCTTTTGAATACGATGTGGAAGTTCCTAAGACTTTGAATAAGAGTCGAGTTCTTATTCACGTGAGAGCAATGGAAGGAAAGTCTATTAATACAATTTTCGATAATAAATAATTTAATACAGAAACAAACGAACAAAGAGGCCAAGTTAAAACTTGGCCTTTTTTTATGATCAAAAGTAATAATTGCACCAATTCTCTTCACCTTAATAGGTATAAATTTAAGATAAAGTTCAACACTTACAAATAGAAGTAAAACCTGAGCTATATCATCTTTAAGAATAATCAAAAAAATCTTTTTATAGCTTCCCCATCAGATTCGATCCATAAGGGGTTTTCTACTATGAAGTCACAAAAGAAGACATGGAGGAAGAGATGAAAAACTTAATGAAAATGATTGTAATTGCTATGGTTGGTGGTTTGGCCCTAGGAGCATATGCTCCAGTAAAAAAGATGGTGCCTGTTTCACATATCTATAGCCCAGATGGATTTGACTCAAATGACAATGTTGAAGTGATTGTTGAAGGATTTTTACCTAACCTTTGCTACCGCTCACCAATGTCAGAGGTTGAAGTAAAAGGAGATAAAATTGATATTAAAATCTCAGCACTAAGTAGCGAAAAAGAAAATCCTTATTGCCCAGAGATGGTTGTTCCTTTCCTCGAAAAGATTGATGTCGGAGTTATGGATAAAGGTCTTTACGACATTTATGTTAATGGAAAATCAATTTATGAACTACAAGGAAAGATTAAAGTAAATGAAAGTGTAAGTGATGCAATAGATGAAGAAGTCTATGCAAATGTTGAATACATTGAAAGAGTACGAGGATCAAGAAACGTTCTTTTAAAAGGACACAACCCAAGTGACTGTTTTGTTCTTGAAAAGGTTGAGTTCTATGACAATGATAAAGATGTTTACTCTGTACTACCAAAGATGAAGCAAATTTCAGACTTCTGCCCAATGAAAATGATTCCATTTGAGTATGAAGTTGAAGTCCCTAATAAGCTTAAGCAGGACAAATTACTCCTTCATGTGCGTGTTATGGATGGTCAATCAGTGAACTCTCTTTACAATAACAAATAATCAGACTTCACGATCATTCAAACAAAGAAAGGCCTCAATTGAGGCCTTTTTTATTTCATAATATTCTCTTATTAAGAGTTGTTTCGTTCATAAGTAATAGGTTCTTTACCAGACTCTTTAAGGTATTGATTTGCTTTAGAAAAGTGCTGACAACCAAAGAAACCACGATAAGCAGATAAAGGTGAAGGATGGTGGCCTTCGAGAACAAGATGTTTCTCCCGGTCAATATTCTTGCCTTTTTTTCGAGCATGACCACCCCAAAGGATAAAAACAAGACCTTCTGAGGATTCATTTAAAACCTTAACAACGCGATCTGTGAAAACTTCCCATCCCTTCTTCTGATGACTTGCGGCCTTTGATTTCTCTACAGTTAAAACTGTATTCAATAAAAGGACCCCTTGTTTTGCCCAATGAGTAAGATTACCAGAATCCCCCAATGAGCATCCTAAGTCCTCATTAATTTCTTTATAAATATTTCTAAGAGACGGAGGAAGCTTTATCCCGTCTGGAACAGAGAATGAAAGTCCATGAGCTTGCCCTTCACCATGGTACGGATCTTGACCTATGATCACTATTTTAACATTTTCAAATGGAGTCTCCTCAAAGGCTTTTAAAGTATCTTTTATCGGTGGATAGATCTCTTTTCCTTTTCTTACTTCATCATCTAAAAAAGAAAAGAGTTCTTTCATATAAGTCTTAGTAAATTCTTCACCCAGGAATTTATTCCAAGTGTCTTTAAGCGATAGGTCTTGATATTTCATATGAGCATAATAACAACGAACAAAAAAAAAGCCCAGACATAAAGTCTGGGCCTTCTTTAGAAAAATATAAAAAACGTTATTAGAAATTTCTTCTTGGTCTTTCTTCTCTTTCTTTTGCGATGTTAACTCTTAACTGTCTACCTTCGATTTCTTTTCCATCAAGATTCTCGATAGCTGTTTGAGCTTCATCACCACTTGCCATCTCAACGAAACCGAAACCTTTACTTCTTCCAGTGTCTCTGTCTTTGATGATCTTTACTGATTGAACACCACCAAAATCTGCGAAAACTCCTTCAAGTCTTGCTTCATCAAGTGCCCATGCAATGTTACCTACGTATAATTTATTACTCACCTTTGGCCTCCTGTAATATACCCGTAATAATATCGGTGGATTTTTCTATTTCTTCTTTATAAACATATGAGTATTCAAGAGCTATTGTATCAATTAGCTTTGAAAATATTTTTTCTTCTGTAGAGCTTCGATCTTCAAGATGATTAAGTTCACATAAAAGTTCAGAGATCACTGTGATATCTTGAACGTTAGATTGATCACGATAAAAGTTTATTCTATCTTTTTTACTTTCAAACTCTCTAATATCATTTTTTGTTTTAAGGTCATTGATGATTGAATCCATCGTTCCCTCTTCACTTAGAAAACGATAACTTTCTTCGTCAGAACGTGGAACGAAATTTTTCACACTATTTTGTTCACTTTCAATAACAAGAAATTCTTTATCACCCATAATGTTAATATCAACGATTCGACCTATTCCAAAATTTGAAGATAAAACGAGTTTGCCTAAAATGTCAGTTTGGCTCATTTTGAGAATGACTCCTTTAAAGTACCTAGAGTCAATAGAGAAAGTTCAATGAATCTGGGACCAGGTTATATTGTACCCTACAAGCACATCTGAGTAAAGTTTTATTATTTTAACTGATTGCAAAAAGGTAGAGCCAGAGGAGATTTTGGGGATTTTCTCATATTTGATTTTCTAATTTATCTAAAAGATCAAAAAATCCACTGGGCTTCGCGTAAAGGTGATCGATATTAAGAAGTCTAGAGAAATCATTCACTAACTCATGGCCATCTTTTAAGTAGGCAGTTGAAATAAAAATCTTTCCATGATGATCTAAAAAGTTTCGATTGATAAAACTTAGAACATCATAAGCTGAGCCAAAGCCGTTATATTTAACATCTAAAATGATAATATCGAAATCCTTAACAGAAAGTTCTTCTATGGCAGATGGAGCATCCTCTGCAATACTCACTTCATATTGTGCCGATAGCTTTTCATATAAAAATTCTGTGAGATCTCTTTCATCCTCAACGAATAATAATTTCTTCATATTCTTATGTTATACACTTGTGTACAGCTTATGTTGAGTCAAGATATCTTGATTTATCTCAATTATTTTTAAAAATCTCTAGATGCCCCATTTTCTAAAACAAAGAATTCATCGCCAACACCATACTTTTCTTTGGCCTTCTTTAATTCTTCAATTGGTCTATTGATCCCTTCATCAGTGAGTTGAAAAGTTCCATGATGAATTCCAAGAGAGTATTTACTCTTTAAGTCAAGATGAGCTTTAATCGCCTCTTCAGGGTTCATATGAGCGTCTTTCATAAACCACCTAGGTTCGTATGCACCTATTGGAATTAAAGACAGGTAAAAACTCTCAAAAGTCTTAGCAGCATTTTTAAAGTGATCTGCATATCCGGTGTCTCCGGCAAAATATATTTTCTTACTCCCTTCAATTGCAAATGCACCCCATAGACATTTATTTTCATCAAATGCCGTTCGTTTTGACCAATGCTTTGAAGGTAGGAATGTAAACCTCAGGCCCTTAAAGAAGTAGTCTTCAGACCAATCGAGTTCTAAAACCTTACTTTTATACTTATCTTGAAAATAGTGAGACGAGCCAAGACCCGCTAAGACTATTGGAGAATCTCTATTAATAAATCTCTCAAGAGTGGGTATATCCATATGATCATAGTGATTATGTGAAATTAAAATGACATCTATCTTCGGAATATTATCAAATTTAACTCCAGGCTTTTTCACTCTTTTTGGACCAACAAAAGAGACTGGAGAAGTTCTATCTGACCAGATTGGGTCAGTTAAAATATTTAGACCATCTATTTGTAAAAGAACTGTTGCATGGTTAATAAAGGTCACACTTAATTTATTTAGGGACACTTTTTTGTTTTTGATCAATTGTTGATCAATATTAACAGTTTTAGGCCAATTGGCCGCTTTTGAAGTCAATTTCCACTTTAATAGCGTAAAAATACTCTTACTCATATTTGGAAAATCAGGGTTAAAGAATTTTTTACCATCAAAATGGTCTGAAACTTCTTTATTTAGTGTTGGGCTACTACAAGACAGTAGTAGTAATATCAATAAGATACATGTTTTAATCTTGTTCATGGCGCGATTCCTCTGATATTTCTAAGTATTCACCAAAAATAAGGCCCTGACTATAGACAAGATCTCCTCAGGGACATGATTTTCCTGTATACCGCAGCGTATTAAGGCTTTAAAATTACATTGTGAAGATCAAAAGCTATCTTTATAAGAAATATTTTTTTTCTCTTTTCGTTCTGGCATTCTTAGCATCATGTCAAAGCTCCGTTGAGCCTGAAGATCAAGGTCGTTTTGGAGAAGTTCCAGAACCCCCACCTACTGTCATTACTTTTGACCCTATTTCAAATATTGCTGGTCCCGAAGGAGGTGCGGCCGTCACCCCGGCACTAAATTGTAATTCAACAGATGGAACTTCTCCTGATTTCTATAGTGTCATTGATGACAATGCAGGAGTTGATTGTCGAGTCATAACTGGAAATATAATTCTTTGTGAAATAGGTACCTTTACAGGCCATAGTAATCAAACTGTTACTCTCAATGCTTATTGTAATTATCCTGAAGACGGCAAGTCTCAAACTTTTACTTTAACCGTAATTGATGTGAACCAAGCACCAATTCTTAATTCAACATCTAATCAGACGATCTATGTTGAAAACCCTATCACGACGATAGACTTCAGTGATGGTGGTGATGAGAGAGATGCTGATAATGATCCCATTTCTTATTCTTGTACTTTCACTGGAGGCGCCTATACTAGTGCAACAAACTGTTCTAGTCTTCCAGGTGTCGTAAATTTTAATTCAAGCCTTGGAACTCTCTCATGGACTCCAAATATCACTGCTGCCAACGGAACAAGCTCAGTTGATTATAGTTTTACCGTTATAGGTAGTGATGACCAGTCGCCTGTTTTATTTGATACACAGAACTTTACGATTACTGTGAAGTCAGTTGTTGCACCAACATATGTTTCAACGAACCCTGCAAGTCCAAATAATTCTTCAACCACTCCTCTAGTCATTGGAACATCATCTGCCGATACAGCAAATATCAATCTCTATACAACCTCATCGTGTTCAGCAGTGAGTATTATCGGTACAGGAAATAAGGCTGATTGGGATAGCACAGGGGTGACGGCGTCAGTCTCAGCAAATGCAACAACACCAATTTATGCTCAAGCTGTTGATGGAAGTGGAAATAAATCAATCTGTGTTTTTATGACGAATTACACTCATGATAATATTGGGCCAACAGATCCTACTTTTATTTCTATTACTCCTACTTCTCCTTCTAATTCTTCAACGACTCCTTCAATTATAGGAGGAAGTTCTACTGATACAGTCACCGTTAATATGTTTAGTGATGCTGGTTGTTCAACTCAAATTGGAACTGATACTAAAGCGGGTTTTGAAGGCTCGGGTGTCACCGTTTCAGTAAGTGCGAATACTGTAACAAGTATATATGCTCGGGCGCTAGACTCTCTTGGAAATCCATCAAATTGTGTTCCTATGACAAACTATGAACATGATAATATTGCTCCAAGTGCTCCTGGGTTTGTAAGTACATCACCAAGCTCTCCTTCAAGTAGTGTCATCTCCCCAAATGTAATTGGTAGCGCTTCTACAGATACTGTGACAATAAATCTTTTTAGTGATGTTACTTGTTCAACTTCAATTGGATCGGGAACCCGTTCTACTTTTATAGGTTCTGGAATTGTGGCAAGCGCATCTCCAAATGCAACGACTTCAATTTATGCTGAATCTGTTGATAGCGCTGGTAATGCTTCAGCTTGTACTCTTTTAACAAGTTACACTCATGATAACACTCCTCCTAGTGATCCTGTTTTTTCTTCAACCACACCAGTGAGTCCAAGTAGCAGTGTCGTTAGTCCAAACGTCATTGGAACAAGTTCTGTCGATACTCAAACCGTTACAATTTATAGCGACAATATTTGTGGTGTTAGTGTTGGCTCAGATACAAAGGCCACATTTGAAGGTGCTGGGATTAGTACGACACTCTCGCCAAATTCAACGACGAATCTTTATGCTAAAGCTTTTGATAGTCTTGGCAATGCTTCAAATTGTGTCTTCTTTACAAATTATACTCATGACAACACACCACCAAATGATCCTGCTTTTGTTAGTACCACACCTAATAGTCCAAATAATTCAAGTACAACTCCATCAGTTATTGGAACGGCTTCAGCAGATACAGTGACAGTTAATCTTTTTTCTGAAAATACATGTACGACAGGAATTGGAAGTGGCACAAAAGCAAATTTTGAAAGTGGCGGAATTAGTGTAACGGCCAGTGCGAATGCCTCTACGACAATTTATGGTGAAGCAGTTGACTCACTTGGAAACACATCTAATTGTGTTTTACTTGTAAATTATATTCATGATAACACTCCCCCAACTGATCCTGTCTTTAGTTCTTCAAGCCCTTCAAGCCCAAGCAATATTGATACGACACCACAGATTATTGGAACAAGTTCAGCTGATACCGTTACATTAAATCTTCATAATAATGCTTCATGCTCAAGTCAAATTGGAACAGGAACAAAAGCTCTTTTTGAAGGAGCAGGTATTGAAGCGACTGTTTCTGCTGAGTCGACAACGGCCATTTATG
>NZAF01000101.1 GCA_002686115.1 Halobacteriovorax sp.
GGGTGCAGCGACTTTTGGATCAACTGATTTAAAAACAGAAACTTCACCAGGGCCTGCAAACATCTTATGCGTAAAATCGATTCCTGTATCGATAACACCTACATGAAGACCTTTACCTTTGTAGTTATATTTTTCTTGAGCTTTAAGAGTCCCAATGAATTTAACTGAAGTATTTTTCAGTTCATTTGCTTTTTCTAAAAGCTGCTCAGGATTTTTAAAGACTCTTTTAATAGGAGCTGCAAATTCTGTTGTTCTTTGAGTGAGAGAAACCTCGGAAAGTGCTTGGATTTTAGTCTCTAAAGACTCCGGTGTTTTTAGTGTAAATCCATTAAGTGTATATTGATAACGATAGAGAACTTCAATTTTTGAAGAAAGTTTTTTTACTTCTAAAAGAAAAGATTCTTGTTCTTTCTTAAGTGCATCTAATTGATTTTGATCAATAACAATCTTTCCATCTTCAACACTTGCCGTCGAAAATAAGGCCGGTGTCTTTAGCTTTACCATCGTTAGAACTTCATCTTCTTCAAGTTCGTCTGCTGTCGTAGAAAATACTCTTTTTTGAACAGCGTCTGGATATGAGCCGAGGTCATTTGAACATGACACTAAGGCGAGAGAAATTAGTAATAATATAAGTGACTTCATGATTCATACTCCTTCAAAGCGAAAAAATGATTGTATGAATCTACAGGAACCAACTGTTCCTATCAAGGAATAATGGCCGATGTTAGAAAATAAAAGCTAGTAGTCTAGAATTAACGCTTAGCGCATAGCTATCTAGAGGGAATAAATTGATACGCCGTTTCAACGACACCTTCGACAAAACTTGCAAATTTATCAATGATCTCTTGAAGATAGAGAAAAAAACCGTAATTTCCAACCTGATCAGATAATAGGCCTACTAATGAATTAAAGAGCTCTATGGCAGGCTGAAGACCAAGTTTTTTGATAACTGCATCCATAAACCCCTCAGCTTGTTCAACTACATTTCCGTCATTTGTAACGACATATAATGGATTTTTCTTCATAATTACTCCGAGCTTGGTATTAATGGTTTAGCGTCTCTATTACATCGGCAATTTTTGAAAATTGTTGATGAAGAGGTTTAAATTCCTTTGAACCGTAATCATAAACAGATTTCCTTGAAGCCTGAGACTTCACAAGCTGAGCGCGATTATAAAAAGGCTCAAGAAGTCTATCTTCTCCAAGCTTATCAATAATCACTGATCTAATTTCTTCTAGATCAAGCTCCTCTTGCTTTCTTCTATTATCCACCAAATTTGGAATATGTGCTAGGATTTTTGGAGAATTCACAATTCCCATATCCTCGACATCTTCTAACATCTCGTAAAAATGAAGAAGTCCCTTTTTAGAAAAGTCATCTGGTCTAAAAGGAACAATCACTCCATCAACAGCACAAACTGAATTAATCACCAATAATCCAAGTGTTGGAGGGCAATCAAGGAGAATATAATCGTACTTACTTAGTAAATCATTCTTTTCAAGAAAACGTCTTAAAATGAGCTGTCTAGGGCCATTAATAGGAGCCATGGTAAGCTCAAATCCAGATAAGTCTTGGCAAGCAGGAATTAAGTCGACATCACCTTTAACTAGAACATCACTTATCAGATTCGGTGTATGAAGAGACTTTAACTCACGAACTGAATTCACCATGAGGTGATGAATGCTTGCACCATTAGTTTCTGAGAGATCCACATCAAAAAGTAATGAGAGATTGGCCTGTGGATCCATATCGATACAAAGTACTCTATGACCTTTTTCTCTAAGAGCATGAGCTGAGTTAAAACACATTGTCGTTTTTCCAACTCCACCTTTTTGATTTAAAAATGCTATGACCTTACCTTTGGGCGCATCATTAAACTTGTCTTTAGATTGATTACTAGACTTATTTTTGAAGAACATAAGAACTCCCCTCTCATTGTATACAGTGCATATCTATAGTATCAGGCCATACACTAAAGGGCGATAAAAAATATTTGAAAAACGAGAGGAATGGCCAAATCTAATCAAATCCTAAGATTATTCATCATAGTCAGTAGGATCTAGTTGTATAACGCATCTCATCCCAATCTCTGTGGATGTCGTTGAGTTTGGAACAAGGCCCATATGATATACACCAGCACCACCACCAGAAGTATAAGAACCTCCTGTGATGGCCCATAGAGAATCGCCATCAGATAGAGAACTAGTCGTTACATTTAAAATATCATCTCTAAGCTGATTGTTTGTAATTCCTCCAACTGAACCAATCTGAGCAACATATGACACGGCCCCATCTGTTGGATTATCTGTAAGAAACTTATCAGCAATTGGTAACCCCCATGGAATGAGGAAGTATCCAGCATCATAAGTTGAAGTTGTCTCATAGAGCCATGGCGAGACTTCAGAATCACATGATCCATCAGAATCGAGATCTCCACACGGACCAATATCACCGTTAAAACTGTAATCTGTGTTATCAAAAACACTAGTCACACCACCATCAGTTGTACTCTGTACAATACCAGAAGGAGAAACCATTCTAATTTCACTACCTGTGGATTTATCAAGAGAAAAACCAAGAGTTGCCCACTCAGATACGTTACCAACAGCGTCTTGAACACCAAACATTGATTCACAATCCTTAGTTTGATCAGAACCTGTATAAACTGAACGAATAGAAGAAGACAGGGTACCAGGAAGCGAATATCTTGATCCTGAGAGTGGTAAGACTCCATCAACATAGCCAGAATCAATACCATTAGCATTTGAAGAGTTACACTTTGAACTTGCATTTAAAGCAAAGCCCTCTTCAATAACTGCAACATCTGAATCATCAAAAGAATTCGTTAATTGCCACCTTGAATATGCAATTTGCTCTAACCTATCAGGTAGCCTATATGAACTAACACTTGGAACTCCAGAAATTGAAGGAGTTGCAATATTTCCACATTGAGTAGTTGCACTTGTTATATCAATATTTGAAAGTGGAGGCAGATGAGACGCAGTCCCTACTCCGTATTGTTCAGCCGGATCATTATCAAGGTCTGTGCCACCGTTAACAGCGGCCCATGCTCCAGAAGCCTTAAAATAACAAGTACCAGCACTTCTATCATAATAGTAATCACCATCGGCACCATCAATGGCGTCACTAGGTACGCCTTCACCAATGCATGAGCCATCTTGAGTATTCGGACATCCAATTGAAGTGAAAGGACATCCCAATTCGTTTCTATTTACTAGTAAATCTTTTTCAAAATCAAAAACTGTATCTGAGCCAAAAAGTTGTGACTCAGCAGGAGTTCTTGCTGTGACATTTACATCACCATAGCCCACATATGGGCATGCATAATCTCTATCTTGATTAGAAGTTGAATTCATTAATTCACAAGTTCTCTTGTTGACCATCCATCGATGAACAAAGACTTGATTTTCTGGCGGTGAAATAACTCTTAGTTCATTAATATTTGAATTCGGAGTTAATTCAATAAAGTTCGATAATCCAAGATTAACAACTGCTCTAACTTCATAATAATATACTTGATTAGGTATCGCCGGTTGTCTTGAATAGGTTCCATTATCAATAAATTGATTCTCTATTATAGAAACTTCATTGATATTGATTGGATTATCATAATCAAAACTCTCCCCAGGCTTACGTCTGTAGACATTGTATCCCGTTATTGCACCTGTTCCACTAAGCACAAATGGATCCCATGCAATAGTGAGTTCATTAACGGATGGATAATTTACCCAATTTGAACTTCTTCTGATCCAACATCTCTTACTGTCAGAAATACTTGATTGATAATCATAATAAACAGTTCCATCATCAGCGGTTAGAGAAAGGTCATCTGGTGCACCTTCACCAATACATGAGGCAGAGTTTAAAGTATCATCACAATTATTCGTCGTATCAGATTGATAAAGATCCGCAGGCACCCAACTTGTAATATCACCAGCAGTATAGGCACGATAACAAACACCATTTCCATCCTTATATGTTGATCCTGTGCTTAAAGGAGTCAAAGAAGGATATCCTGGAGAGACACTAGAGCAGGCAACTGTATTTGAGCTTGCATCCTGACAGTCTGTTCCTGTAATTGTGCAATTATATCTCACATTACTTGAAACATTTTTAGTTTCAGTGATACCGCAAAAAGGATTTATCGCAGTCCATGTCGTTCCAGAACTACTGACACTTGAAGCAACATAACACCCATTTGTTGTTTTAAAAATAGCTCCTTTTAAATCCGCTTCCGTATCTGGAGTTGATGACGAGCTCGAAAAACAAGGCTTACCACCATCACACTTTGATAATGAATAAGAACAGTGAAAATTCTGATCAATTGCAGAGCCAGTAATCTTAGACCTTACACCTGCAGACTTAACCTTAGTCCAACCTCCGTGGGAAACACTTACAGGATTAACTGTAACATCAAATGTAATTTGAGTATCATTACAGTCACTACCATCTGCTAATGGTGTGCTTGGGAGATTATCACAAACATAAAATGATATGGTACTAGTGCCAGTCTCACCTGTACTAGGTAAAATCGTAATTCTTAATTTACCAATTCCAATTGCGGCACTTGAAGTAGTACTTAGCTCTTCAACGGCATCTGTGTTTTGATATACCTCATCAAGTACATCATTATCATCTTCATCAAAATCTCCATCTCCATCTTCATCATAAGCAAATTGAATGTTTTCAATTTTTACGAGATCATCATTTGAGCTTGTTATATATGAATCTTTTAAGTTTAGATAAACAGCTTCCGTATCTTCAGTATTATCCCCACCTTCATTTAAAACGATATTATCTATAATTATCGATTCCCCTTCACCGACTACATAATTAGGAATCGCACTTCTTTCAGTAGTAAAAGCACTCGTTGATGTAGACTTGTAACAAAAACCATTTTGCTCATCCATATAAACAAGAGGATTATCTGTTGTATGTGAAACTGGAGAAAAACCTGGTGCGCCATCACCAATACAATCATTGATCCCACATTCATAACGATTAAGCTTTTCACTATATTTTGAAACCTGACAAAGAGAAGGAAGATCACTATTTCCATTCACAGCAATTGTAAATGTAATCGCCTCATCTGTTCCATCATAATTATTATCTGCAAAGAGGCCACCAGAGTCGACAACTGTAAAGTAATAACTGTGTGCCGTCATCGTTGCGTTTGCATCAGTTGGTGTGAACAAGCAACTTAAGTCACTTGGACCATCAGAGCCAGTTAAATTCATACAGTGTGAAAGAGTACCAGCACTTGCACTACCATCAGTTGTGACAATTCCATTAGGATTTGTACTCGTTGTTAGATAATATGAAAGAGCTAAGCTATTTGCATCATCTTCAATATCTGTTCCTGTATATGAAGTTAGATCTACATTCCAACCACCTAAGGTTGAGTTCCATGTTACTGAAGATGTATCATTTACATCAGCAGTTGGACTCTCTTCAAAAGTAAAATTTATGGCCCCAGGAACATTATTACTTGGTGGATCATTCACAGCTAAAAAGCGAACTGAAATTGTATAAGGAGAGGCAGAGATACCACCAGATAAATCAACAACTTCATAAGTAATTGTGTAAGTATCATTATTATAACCATTAAACTCAGGTGGAAAGTTAAACGTACATGCCCTCGTATTTGTCCCATCAAGGCAAGAGTCTGTATAAGAGGCTGCATCTAGGGCCGCTGGAATAGTATCTGATACGTATTGATAAACAAGATCAGAATTAGTGTGATCTACATCACTTCCTTCTGGAAGAGTAAAAGTTAAAACAGAAAAAGTTCCTGATGTCCCATTCCCATCTTCTGTCACATCGTGAGAGACACTAGTTCCTGTAGGAAGATCATTTACTGAATTGATTGTACCCGTAATCGTTGAGGTATTTGAAGTCACTCCATTAGCAGTCACGGTGTAATCAAATGAAAAAGATCCATAATAATTACTATCACCAATGAATGAAGCTGAACAATTTCCAGTGGAGCTTGAGCATGTACAAGTACTGAGCATCGAAATATTTGAAAGATTTGAAATAGAACATGATGTTGCAAGATCATCATCAGCATCATCATAGGCATCACTGATGCCATTACCCTTAAATAGATCTACAGTAAAAAATGTATCTTCATTATATGTACTAGAAAGAATGATATCTTGTGTGACTGGGGCATCATCTTTATCAGATACTGTCACAAGTAAGGTTTGAGGATCACTATCACCATCATCATCGGTTAAAACATAAGTAAGTCTTGAAGAGCCCACATAGCTATCGACTGGTTCAACATATGCCTTACAAGAACCATTAACACATTCACAATATGCACCCTGAAATGAAGTTTCAGACATCGACTCTTGTAAAACAAGTGACTCTGAAACTGTAGCATTAACTAAAGGTCCAACAAGGCCATCGGCATTTATGGAAGCTGCGATATCATTTGAAGTTGTCTGACCCTCTTTAATAGAAACGATAATTCTATTTCCAATAAGGTTAACATTTTCAAAACCTGCGAGGACAAAGTCATCATTAATAATTTCTAGTGAAAAATCAATTCCGTTTAGATTATTTGAAGCTGCTTGATAGATAACACCACCAGCTTTTAAGACACCTCTAAGGCCTCCAGTAGAAGATGAAATGGTACAAGTTGAAACCTTATCACCATCGAAGTTTGAATACAGAATATCATGAGAGCTAACAGCTGAATCTTGCTCAATATCTATTTGACTAGTGTTTGCAATAGGAAGTTGTGGAGTTGTATCTGTGATACAACTTCTTGTGATAACATCAAATCGCAATCCTGGATCACAATTATTACCACTAGCGGACTCTTGTTGTGGTGTACAAGATACCCCTAAAAAAAGAATGAATAAAAAAAGTATTCTCTTCATCTAAACTTAACCCATTTCCTCAAATGTCTTATCGCCAAAAAGCAATTAACCTTTAACTCCTTAATATTGCGCCTATTTATAGAATAAATAGGTTGACAAGAAATGGAAGAAGGTCAGTTTAAAACAGAATAAAAACAATCACTTAAGCGATGATGATAAATTTGAGAATTGAGGAGTCATCTGAGAATCTGACAAAAAAAATTGCCTTTTTGCTATATTAATGTAACGGACCAGCGACTTTGAGAATTTAAAAGACCAGCGACTTTGATAGTTAGAGTGCAGCATTTACTCTTTAAGTATACAATATTTAAGGA
>NZAF01000102.1 GCA_002686115.1 Halobacteriovorax sp.
ATTGTTTATATAGTTTTCTATCTCCCTTACTCTTTTATCAGTCATTTTATCTAGGTCTGTCGTTCTTTTAACAAGCTTTCTTAGCGATCCTATTACATTCTCTACTGAGCCTCTTTGATTTGGTTTCATAGGATCACAATAATAGATTGGGTAACTTGATAGATGTGGTTTTCTAAATTCTGTTCCATTGTCGTTTGTAATACTTAAAACTTTATCGTTTTTTAATGCTTTTTTTGTAAGTTGATGTACTTCATCTGCCCTTGTGGAAGTCATCTTCCTTATTCTAACAAGCCTTGTTTTTCTCTCAATGCAAACGAGCAGTTGTTTTCTATTTGCGCCAAACATCCCATCTCTTTCCCAATGACCCTTACGTGTTCTGTTGTTAGCTGATATTGGTCTTTTTGATATATTAGTGAGTTTTTCCTCTCTTATATGATGCTGTCTGCGACGTCCTATACCTGTTTTCCCGCCAAAGCGAAGTAGCTTCTTATACTCACTATTTTCATATATGAAGTTGTAAATAGTTTGATGAGAGATATTCAAATACTTTTCCCTTTTGAATCTACCTGCGACCTTTTCTGGACTCCAGCCTTTTTTTAGTTTCTCAATTATGACATTTTCAATTTTTGGTTGAATGACTTTCTTGCGTCCCTTTTCAAGAGCTCTTCTGTTTGTCTTGATCTGAGCTAGTCTAGGATTATAAACTTGATGATATGGACTAGAACTTGGATCTTTATTTCTCCCAATTTCTCTGTAAATAGTTGTTTTATGGAAGCCAAGTTCTGTAGCTATTTCAGAAATGGAAAAATCTCTTTTCAACATAGCAGAAATTTGGCATCTATCTTCATAAGACACCCTTGAGTACTGATTCATGGTACAACTCCTAATTAAGTTTTTTGGCGATTATTTATTTAGAACAAGGGTGTTCTTTTATCAATCGCGGAGTTGCACTAGAAGTTGGAATCTGGCCACTAGACTTTTCCAGTAAACGTAGCGTTAATTAACGCAGTGATTACTGGAAAAGTCTAGTGGCACCAAATAAGAAAGGCACCAAATAAGTTAGTTCTTTTCGATTGATGAAGATTTTGCGTAGTTTATGCTTGTTGTTGCTAACAGGCCTATGAAGAAAAGTACGCTTAGTGTTGTGCCGTAGTTGAAGTTTTCGACGGCCGCTATTTCTGTGCCGGCTATGGCAAGTATTCCAAATAGTAGAGCGAAGAGTGCATCTCCTGTGATGAGTCCTGCTGCTGTTAAGATTCCTCGGTGAGTGATCTTTGTTAAAGACTTTGTACCTGAAAGTCTTGCTAGTGAACCTAAAAGAATTCCTGTACCGATATATGAAGGAAGATAAATTCCAACTGCAAATGCAAGTGAACTTAAAATGATTCCTTTTTTCTTTCCAATGATTTCAATGATGACCGCAATCACTCCAAGTCCTGCACCAGCAAGAACTGGCTTCATTGGAATATCACTGGCGATAAAAAGTGATTTTAAAACCGTCGCGAAAAAACTTGCTTGTGGAGCCGGGAGGTTTTCACTTCCTAGAGTTCCCGTTTCGTGTGCCACATAAACTGCTAGTGGAACAGAAATCGCTCCACCAATAAGACCAACGATTTGACCTACAAATGAGCTTGATACTTTGAGACCATTAAATTGCATTGTTTTATAATCTTGAGAAGAATCATTTGAAGCACAAATGGCAACACAAGCTGCAACAATAATAGGAACTAAGAAGTAAACTCCTTGAATACCTTCAAGGCCAATTGCCAAACCAACAAGGCTTAGAACAAGCATTCCCATAAAGACTGTTCCACTAACTGGTGAAGCAGAAGATCCAACTTGAAGAGATAATAGAGCACCAAGTCCACTTAGAAAAAAGATAAGAAGAAGAGCGACAATACTAAGGGCCACAAGTCCTACGATTGTAGCTCCTGAATAAACCATCATAAGAACTAGGAGAATTGCTCCAAGTCCAATTGAGCCTAATAGTTGTTTTCTTCTTTCTGGTGGAATCTCTAAAAGAGCAGCATCGTAATCAGCTTCTTTATCAGCAAGAGCTTCACGAGTCTTTCTTCCTTCAATAATATAATCAATAAGCGAGTAGACAACGGCTACAACCATAGCGGCACCACCAACCCAACGAAATGTTGTTCCTGGCATGCCTGCAGATGCTGAAATTCCTTTAACAACAGCATTTAGAAGTCCACCTGAAAAAATTAAAATGGCAGTTGGAACAGTTAAAAGTGCACCAATACCAAAGTAGAGAGGGTTAATAGGAAGTGGAAGTTTCGTTTCAACACCACTGAGAGTAAGTTTTAGGTCATAGATACTTGCTTTTAAAACTTTGATTTGACTTAAAAGCGCCATCACAAAACCAAATGCTAGTCCTGGAACTAGAGAGAGACTAAGTGGTGGACGAGCTTGAGGATTATCCGCTGCTGTTTGAATGAGACGATCACAGGCAACAGCTTCAGGTGCTGGAAGCTTTGGATCAGTTAAGAATCTCTCAGTAGCAAGACCTACAAAACCCCAACCAAGAAAACAGCCTGCGGCCGCAGAGAGCATAAGTGATACAATATCAACAGGAGGTACTGGTACCTTAAGTTCAGCTGCTAAAATTTGAACAATGGGGGCTACGAAAGCAACTCCTGCGGTAACTGCTACGCCTGCAGAACCTGTGACCTGTGCCATAGCAAGAAAGCCTTTCATATCCTCTTTAAAGAAAGAACCCATAGCAACCCAACCAAAGAGGACTACAAGGGGACTAATCCCTGGTGTAATACCTGCTTTTAGTGCAGAAAAAACAAATGCTGCACCTAGTACAAAAGATATAATAAAACCAAAGGCCATTCCGGCTCTTTTAGACTTCACTGATGGTTCAAATGATGTGCTCATAATCCTCTCTCTCAAAAAATTTAATATTTTAAAATATACAATCGCCTTAGTGCAGTGATTTTGCAAATACTTTAGTATTAAAGTAAGAAAAAGATTTTGTGCTTCTTAGTTCCAAGGTGTGTCTTTAAAGCCGATTCTTCCAGCAAGGGGGAGCTTTAGTGCAGGCGAGTAGAGATCTAGGCCAAAGTTTAATCCCAGAATATTGAGCTCTATTCCTTCTAAAAGACCAATTTCAAGCCCAAGAACACCATAAAGGGAAAATTGAAAGCCAGTCTTAGAAGGTGATAGCCCAATGACTTGATTTGTCAGAGCATAGTCTTTTCCAACTGCATGAGGAGGAAGCTCAAGATTAAGCTCATCCACATTGTTAATAATATAAGAAACAAATGTATTTGAGTTTGGGCCAGGCCATACGCGATAGAGATCTTTGTACGGATATTCCTGAATTTCCTTCATTACCTTTTGAATAATAGTTCTAGCTTTGGGGCCTGTGACTTCAAACATGATTTCTGGTTCATTATCATACCATCTACGATCAGGAATATCTTTTCTAATAGATATAGATGAGCCACTTCTTCTGATGTTCCAAGAAGTGACCTGAGCGACAGTGTACTGTGAATCTTCACTTTTTTTCCATGCAAACCATGGATGAATACCAAAATAACCTCTCCAAGAAAAAGCTCTTGCATAGTAGATCTGAAAAATATCTTCTTTTTGCTCTTTGGCTGGAGTGGCAATGTTAACACTCTCACGTGAAGCTTCTCGCCAGCTCTTATTCGCACAAGATATGTTAGTTAAAATAAACAATAGTAAAAATATTCTCATGTCGTAGATGATATAAAACTATAAAAGAGAGGTCTATGTATTTTGCTTAAAAATTTAATTCAGATTATTAAGTCCAAACAGTGAATACTTTTAGACCGAATACACATCCATTATCCATAATCATGATAATCGCATGATACCCGATAAAGATCGAGCGACCATCACCATGACCATATTGAATGAGACGTATGTTCTTTCCATATTTTTCTTTTATTGAATTGATGAGTTTTTGAAATCTTTCTGGAGAGTCATCTTCTGGATCATCACTTGCATAATGAACTAGTGAATCAAGCTCCCAATTTAGAAACTTATAGGCTTCACTATCATTTTCAATTCTGTATGTTGGCTCATAAGTCTCATTGTCAGGATCAATAATCTTTCCATTAAGAACTCTTTTTATTTCTTCGTCAGTATTAGCCGTGATAGCTTCTTTTGAGCTAAATGCCGTCCAAAAATCATCAGATTCTGAAGTATAGTAAACACCAGTAACCATTGATTCTAATCTTTTGGCTTCTGTCATAGCTGTTGCACATTGCTGTGCTCTTGAAGTCATTGATATTAAGATAGTTAGAAATAAAATAAGACCCTTCATATAAACCCCTCTTTTTAGTTGAGTGCAACATACCAGAAAAGTAAGAAAAGGGTAGGGTTTTTGTCGGTTTTACCCCATATGTGAATGATATATTTGCTATCTAAATTTTAATGACTATATGAATTTATCTTGAAGATTACCTTTTTATTCTCAATTAACTTAATGAATATATCGGTGGTAAAATACCTCAGATGATGAGATGGCTTCTAATTCTTTCTACATTTTTTACAGCTTTCAATGCAAAGGCATTATCTACTTTCACTGTTCAAGTGAAAAAGCCAAATCATTCCATCGTATTTCGCAATAAAAAAAACATTCATGAATTCAGACCTAATGCTAGTTTGCACTGGGGAGTAAAGTACTCAGCAGACTCATTCTATATTGAATATGGTGGCAAGATTAAAGATACCAATTATGGAAATAGTGATGTTGGGAATAACTCTTATAAAAGTTTAAGAGTAGGCCTATCCTTTAGTAATTTTTTTATAGGACTCTATCATCAAGAGTGGAAAGGCTTTAGTAGTGATGAAAGAGATGAAGCTTCATGTGAATATTGCCTAGAAAGAGAAAACCTCTCGAGTAGAGAGAGTAGTGTGAATCTTCTTTACGCGTTTGATTCAAACTATAGCATGAGGGCATTAAACTCAGATGGTTCACGTGGAGTAAATCGTGCATCTTCATGGCTACTGATTGCTTTTTACGATAGATTTAGAGTTCATGATAATCAAACTCTCATTATTGAAGACCCACAAAATAATTTCGAATTCTTTGATGACTTACATACTATAGAAGCTGAGCAATATGGATTAGGGTTTGGTTATGGACTAGTTTATCCATTTGGCCCACTGTACTTTGCATTATCAGCTTCAATTGGAATTGGTTATCAAAAAGCGAAACTCATTGATGAAGAGAGAAGTCGTAATGAATATATTGTAAACCCTAGTCACTGGAGCCTAAAGATCAATCTTGGAACACAGGGAAAAGGTTTAAATATTGGGGTTAAAGGTTATCTTTTCTCTAATATTTACAAAATTGGTGAAAGTCAAAATGTTGGCAATGTAAACTATAGTCTATATTCTTATTTAAGTTATACATTTTAAAGGACTATAGATGGACGTTGTTATTAGTCTAGGAACGATACTAATCGTTGGTTATTTTTTTGGTCTTGTCGCTGAAAAGTTTAGACTTCCTAGGGTAACTGCTTATTTACTTGCCGGAGTACTTTTTTCTGATGAAATTCTAGGACATCTTGTAAACTTAGACCTTAAGAGTTGGTCAGAGACATTTTCAGCAATCTCTCTTGGGTTTATCGCGTATATCGTTGGTGGAGAAGTCGATTTAAGTAAGTTTAAAACAAATGGAAAACTTGTTTTTCGCTCGACTATTCTATCTTCATTTGCTCCTTTAATTTTCGTCTTCTTAGGCTTTTATCTTTTTACAGATATTCTTGGTGTTACTAAAGAGATGGCATTTTTATTTGCTGCACTTTCTACCACAACAGATGCTGCAGCACCTATTGCTATCATTAATCAATTTCAATCAAAAGGTGAGCTTACTGAAACAACAATAGGCGTAGTTGCGCTTGATGATGCAGTCGGAATTGTTGTCTTTATGTTTTTTTCTGTCTTTTTTCTTTCTTCTGGAGCAATGAGTTGGCAAGAGACGCTAACGCATGAACTTGGTCTATCAATCTTTATTGGACTTTTGATGGGACTCTTTTTAAATAAAGCAAGTCTTCTTTCTCCATCTAATGATTACATCTTTCCTTTGTTATCAGGACTTATTCTACTTTCTGTTGGTATTAGTGAGTACTTTCATACCTCAACGCTACTGACATGTATTATTATTGGCCTTACTGCAAACAATTTAAGTTCAAAAGCGATGCAAAAAACATCTTTAATGATGCCTGTTGAGCACATAGAGGACTTTGTTTTTATTACCTTTTTTACATTAACAGGAATTCACTTTTCATTTTCATATTTTAAAGTGGCGCTCATTCCAATGACTGCGTATGTTATTTTAAGAGGTCTAGGTAAGTATGTGGGAGCCTATCTTGGATGTAAAATCTCTTCACCTTCTGACAATAGTACAAGTAAGTTTCTTGGTTTAACACTGCTTCCTCAAGCAGGGGTTGCTATTGGACTAGTGTTTCAGATAATTCACTTACCTGAATTTAGAAGTAATAAAGAGCTTATTTTTAATATTATTCTTGGAAGTACTATCATTTATGAAATCTTTGGTTCACTAATGGCGAAATACTCTCTAGAAAGCACTGGAGACATCAAGTAAGTCTTCATTTTCATATTTTCTTTATATAAGATTTGAAAATGAATAACTTAGAATTTTATGAAAAAATATCTTTAAAGTTACTTGAAATCTTAAGAGGTGAGAGAACTCAACTTGAGATGTCTTTACTAATGGAGTATCAAACCAATCAGTATTATAAGTTTGAGGCAGGGTTAAAAAAGTTTAAACTAGATGATCTAATAAAAATTTGTGAAATTAATAATCTAAATCTCATAGATTTTTTAAATAATAAACTTGAGTTAAAAGTCGAAGAACTTTCATTTGAGTCGATACAGAGTGAGTTTTTTAAGGTCTGGACATCTAGTGAAATGGTCTATATTAAAAAGGTTCTCTCTATCAATGATTCGCGGTTAAAAAGAATTTTAAAGGGTGAATCGGAACTAAGCGTTCCTGAATTTTTGCAAATTATTGATCAAGTTGCTGATAGGCTTTCATCATTCTTATCCTGCTTTAGTCCATTAGATTATTACTCAGAATATGAATTACCCATTGAAAAACGATATGATCTCATAGACTTATATTTGAAATATCCAGAAGCACTCGTTATTGAGAGTGCAACGAGAGTTAAAGAAATAAATGAAGCATCTGATAATTTAAAAAAGGAAGTGTTATTAAATTACACGCAAATAGATAAAGAGAAATTTGAAGAAATTTATAAATATCTTATTGATCATGGGTTTTTAAAAATAAGTGATGGTAAGTTTCAATTTAATGGGCGTAAAGTAGAAGTTCAATATGGAGAGAGAACTAATGAATATGTGGGAAAAATTTGGAGATACCTAAAAGATATTTCTAAATATAGAATTGACTCTCATGGAAAGTATTATGGAACATCCACTAGAATTGCACCTGTATCAGATGAAGCAAAACAAAAAATTAATAGCATTCTTAAAGATTCCTATCGCAAAATATCAGAAATCATAGATCTTGATGAGGAGTCTGAAAAATCTGATATCTTCTATTTGAGACGAGAAGCCTTTTATCATCATGAGTTAGAAGATATCAAAAATGGAAACCTCCGCCAAAGTGATGAACTTAATCCAAAGAAGTATTAACTAATATCCATTTCTGAAAAGCTATTTGCAATAATGGATATTTCTTAATATTTGCATAAAGACCGACTGGAATACTCCGATGTGGTGTATATCACTTTTCTGGAGTTATATATGAATTCTCTTTTTATGCTTTTACCTGAAAAATTACAGGGACTTATTTTAAGAAAACTGATCAAAGTCGACTTACCAAAAAATAAGTATAAAAAAGTCATCTACAAGGTTGCTGAAACTTTAGATGAAAAAGAACAAGCATATCGCCTTGTCAGAAATAGCTACCTAAAGACTAATATTGAAGTCTTAAATAATAGTGATATTAACTTAAATAAGTATTTTCTCTTACCTTCAACGACAACATTTATCGCCGTCTATGAAGGGGAGGTTATCGGTACAGTTTCTCAAGTTTTAGATGTAGGCCTAGGTCTTCCCATAGATGATTTTACTGATATTAAAGATATTAGAGATTCAAACGCTAGGGTCTGTGAATTAACTTCTCTTGCTATACATGAAAGGTGGAGAGGAGGTCATCGTATCTTTTTTCCTCTCGTCTTCTTTGCCGTTTATTATTGTTATAAAAATATTGGTATAGATAGTATTGTCTCAGTTACCGACCTCAAAGGTGGAATCATTATGAGGCAGTTATTTGGTTTTGAAAAGCTTTCAACAGATGCGACATATTTTCATAAAGCTAAGAGTAAGAAATCAACGGCTCAAATATTAAATCTTCATAAATTAAAAAATTATTTTAAAACTCACTTTAAATCACCAAATATAACCAGAAATCTTTATCAACTATATTTTAAGTCTCCATGGTTTGATCAATGGGATGTTCCTGAAAAGCTTTATCCTCTGGCGTGTGAACGTATCTTTTCTGTTGAAGAGTTTAATTATTTCTTTAAAGAAAAATCTAATATGTACTATCTTCTTAATCAGATTGAAAAAAGAGTTCTTGAAAATCAGATTTATAGAGAACGAGAGGTCTTTCGAGTTCAAACTGAAGAAATTAATACAAGACAATATGATAGATTCATCGTCAATATGAGAGGAAGTCTCACAAGGGATGGAGATGATATTGAGGTTAAGGTCTTAGATCTTGCACAGTATGGGATGCAAATCTATCTAGGAGAAGATGAAGCTCAATTCTTTCAAATAGATGATGACATAAAAGGATATTTAAAGCTAAATGACAAAATTACACTTAACTTCTTTGCAAAAGTACAATGGATTCATTTAAATCGTATTGGTGTGAGATTTGTCTATAGTGACAAAGAGAAATTAGATGACTTTCTAAGATATGCTAATGATTATTCTTATGAAAGGTGTAAATTGTTAGATAATAAGGCATCATAGTATTTGGGAGTGTAAATAATTTTGTGTTTTGACTGATGAATCAACTTCTTAGTAAATCGTTCTACTAAGGAGTTTCTAATGAACACAGAACAAAATGATCTTCTATTCGACCCTAAAGAAGTCAATGAAGCACTTAAGTCAGCCAATCACGTGGATGATCTATTCAAAGAAGGTGGTGCTCTCCAGTTAATTCTCAAAAAGACTATGGAGTCCATGCTACAAGAAGAAATGTCAGACCATCTTGGCTATAAGCCTCGTGACTCAAAATCTAAATCAACATCAAACTCCAGAAATGGGACATATAAGAAGAAAGTCAAAACAAGTGCAGGACAAGTGGAGCTTGATATTCCAAGAGATCGTGAAGGCACTTATGAGCCTAAGGTGATACCGAAGTATCAAAACACTTGCTCAGACTTAGAATCTAAGGTCATCTCAATGGAGTTCGAGACTATGATATGAAAAATTAAACCTGTTAATCGTCCTGTTCAAAAAATATGGGGACGAGCTGTCTTGTTAACAGGGCTCAGTCCAATTAAATAACTACGGTGAATTTTTACATGCTCTGAATAATTTACTTATTTTTCTAAATGACTAGTAATAGATCCAAAAACCTGTTAACAATACTTCTATAAGAGATTTACACTTAAGACTTTTTCAACAGGAGTTAACTATGAAAGAAATTGCAATTTGTTTTTCTTTTCTGTTATCAATATCATTAATGGCATCAGAGAACTATAAATTTGAGACTAGTATAGTAACAACTAATACTGAGAAAATGGAATATATTGGTGATGTAGAACCTATACGAAGTGAGCGGCCCGATATATACGTGATGGTGCCGCGTCCGAAGCCTACAAAAGGTGGATATGTTGAAGGAAAAAGGATTTGGTTTGTTTCATATAAAACTCAATTAGAACAGGTAGAGACTGAGCATTGGAAAAAGGTTGAGACCTTAGTAGAAAACCTCACGTCAAAGGGCTATAAAAATATAGAAGTTTTCACTAATTCAAAAGAGGGTTTTGGTTGTGCGAAAGTAACTAGTACCTTTAGACATGAACATAGTTATCTAGAAACAAATATTGAGAAACACTATCAATATTATACAACTGCAAGTTGTGAATCTCAAATAACTTATACCAACTAGGTATCTTTAGCACTTAGAGGTTTGTCCTGATAAAAGATAGTTGATAATAAGACTGAAATTAAATGAGTGGCTTCAACTGTAGGGCCACTTATTTGTTCCTAATTTTTTAACAAAATACTTGATCATTTCTTTTGTTATTTTAGAGTACACTCAACATCAGAAAAAGTTGCAAACTCCGTTACCCTTGGAGCAATTTTTTGAAGATTATTTGAAAAATCGAGTAAGGATTATATGTAAAAAGATTTGACGATTTCGTTAAGGTACTGAAATAATGTTTATGTTTTAAGAATTTGGGGGATTCTCTCAATACACAAAATTCAGGACAGTCTCTAGTATTTAAGAAACTTGTTTTAATGGAATTGTTATTAGCGTTTGTGCGCCTTTATTGTGTCCATCACTTTTTATCTCAATGTTGCCTTCAATCGTTTTCATATAGTTTGAACAGTATGAAGACCAAAGCCTGAGCCTCATTTCTTTGTTGAAAAACCATAGTTAAATAACTTGTCGAGATTCTCTTTTTCAATGCCAATTCCATTATCAGAAATGTTTAAGATTATTTTATTCTCTAGAAATTCAGAAGTAATATCTAGCTTCCAGTCTTCATTCTTATTTTGTGCTTTTGCCCTTTGATCTATTGATTCAATGGCATTAACAATTGCGTTTGATATTGTTTGAGAAAGACCTAATTTTTCAACAAAGACTTCGGTCCTTGGGCAAACTTTTAAAGTTAAGTTGATATTTCGTTTTTCAATTCGATACTTATGTATTGTTACAATGTCATTAACAAGATCTTCTACTTTCAATACGGAATTCATTTTTGTTTTTAAATTAGCATATTTTTGATGTGTTGAAATAATCTCACTTTTTCTTATCGAGGATGAAGTCACCGATATTCTTATTCTTAGTCTGAAGATGATTAATTAAGTCGCGAAATGTATTATTTGCATTTATGATTGTCCCATCATTTTCTGTGAGAATAAGAGAATCAGATATTGTCTCAAAGATACTCTCTGGATAGAGCCTTTCTTTGGTAAGTTCCTTTTTATTATTAAGAAGCTCTCTTTTAAGAGTTTCATTTTCTTTTACAAGGTTTAAATATTCCTGCTTTTTGCTAAGTAACATCTTACCCCTAAATTTATGTCCTACATCTTTCTCTATTTAAGAGGTTAATTGTTTAGTAATTGTGGATTTGAGGCTAGTTTTGGCTTCTAAATTTTTGATAGCAAGTAAAATTAGTAGTTTACGCTGTTTAGAGTTGATACCTCGACTGTTTTACTCAAGTATCTCTGGGGTATGTCCGACAACGGATTATGCATTTTTTTACACTAATATTTCTCTCTCTATTTTTCATAAGTTGCTCAAGTCTATCTCCTAAAAGTAAGTCAGACGCATGCTTGCTTTTAATGGAAAGAGAGGAGTGGTCTGTTCCACTAAAGCGAGCATCAAAGAAATGGGGAATTCCAGAACATACGATTCTTGCCATCATTTATCATGAATCTAAATTTATACCAGATGCAAGACCTCCAAGAAGTGGAGTCTTTGGAAGGAGAATTTCTTCGGCCTATGGATACTCTCAGGCCCTTGATGGAACTTGGGTAGAGTATATGCAAAAAAATGGTTTAAGAAGTGCTAGAAGAACGAATTTTGCAGACTCCGTTGACTTTATAGGATGGTACTTAAATCGTTCGGTGAAATATCTTGGTATATCTCCAAGAAGTGCTTATGATTTGTACTTGGCCTATCATCAAGGTAACGAAGGATATAGACGCGGCTCTTATCGATCAAAGCCTGCCATTCAAAGATATGCAAAGAAGATAGAAAGGACTGCGGTATCATATAAAAACCAGATTCGCTCTTGTTCTTCTAATTCCTAAATAGCACTTAGCCTTAGATTTATCCTAATCAAAGTGTTCATTAAAACGATTATTATTCATTATTAAAAACAGTGATAATGCACTTAATGACTAAAAGGGTGCATATATTATGAAATGTGTTGCTTATCTTGTTGCAGACTCCGTTGATATTAAAGCAATTCCAAGTGAATTAAGATTAAGAGAAGTCTGTTTTATAAGATTAAAAGAAAACCACATTGTAGTCTTTCCTTATGGTGTGATTGTCATCTGGGGTAATGGTAATATTTCTGAAGCTATGCTCTTACTTAAGGATCATCTTAGAGGAGAGCTATCAGCAAAGAAGATGTTAAAAGATGAGTTTGATCTAGACTTTAACCCAAGTCATGAAGCAAAGCTTGTTTTTCAAGATCAGATTAACATTAAGGAACCTTTGGATTTGGAACTGGTTGCTTTATCACATCCAATCGCACAGTCTATTCGTCTTATGCAATTTGAGGATAAGCTGGTAGAAAGTATTAATAAGATTAGCCACATTCCAAAAAGCTTAGCTTCTTATGGTCGAATAAAAGAATCAAAGTCAAAAATTTCAAAAATTCAAGGGCATCTCTATCTTTTGAAAGGGAAGATTAATTTTGAGCACTCTGTACTAGATAAACCAGAGTTCTTTTGGGAATATCCAGAATATGACGAACTCTATCATCGAATGGCCGATTATCTAGAAATTAGTCAAAGAATAAATGTCTTAGATAGAAAAATTAAAACCATTGATGAAATATTAACAATTTTATCAGAAGAGCTTAATCATAGACATTCAAGTAAATTAGAAATCATTATCATTTTACTCATTCTTATAGAAATTGTTATTTTCTTCTTACAAGATGTTTTTAAGGTGATTAATTAGTGCTCTTACAAGTTCTGATGACTTTAACATTACAATGTGGGCCTCCTGCGAGGTACTGAAGAAAGCTACTATTCACATAGCTAGTATTTAATTTTAATCTTTTTAAAGTCTCATTAATATACTCTGTAAAAGGAGTGTAGTTCTGCTTAGGTAAGATGACTTGTTTTTCAATGAGAATATTATTAATTGGATTGAAGGTAATAAAACGAGAATAGCCAAGAACACTTTTATCAGATGTTTTATCTATAGGTGCTAATAGAACGGGCAGTGGAATGATGCTTTTAAGATCGCACTTATCAATTCTCTTCAATGCTTTTTTAACAGTTTCTAAATTTCTATTAAAAATCTTATCCATTTCTAAGTTATAGTCTCTAAAAGATCGGCAGAGTTTAGAAGAAAAGTTATCTTTTTTTGATTCAGCTAATAATTGAAGGCAGTTGTAATAAGCATCTGATGTTTCATTTAAATAATCTTTAAAATTTATTAACTCCTCTCTTTGAGTTATGTCCATATTTATCAGATTCATGGCAAGGCTTGGGGATGGAATAGCGACAGTGAAATCACATGATTTTTGATCTTTTTTTAAAACACCTGGAAGTAAGCTAATCACTTCATCAACATGACCAGTTTCAAACCAAGAAGTATCGATGATTTCAATTTGTTGATCAGTGTTTTTCTCTAATTTTGAAATTACTTCTTCAGAAATATTGTCACCAACAAAGAGTGTCTTATCTGTTAGTGGATAAATATTTCCCCCAAAGTCTCCTGGCCCAACTTTTTCATAGTCAAAACCTTTTTTAAAGGTATTGAGTTCACTTATCTGACATGATTTTGCAAGTTTTGAGGATGTTGATCTTATATATTCATCAGGATAGGGAATATTGAAGATAGACTTCCTTCCATTCTTATCTGTAATGAAAGGAAGGAAGTCCTGTGCCCAGGTGAAGTCTTCACCATGATATTTTAGAAGTTTTACATTTTTGTAATTACTAATTAACTGAGTCGTTACATGAGAGATTTCATGACTCAATAGAATATTTTTTTGAAGATCTTTTGGGAGCTGGTTTAAGATATCTATTAGAGTATGAGAATAATTCAAGTCGATAGGTTGGCCAATAATGACTGAGGACTCTTTATGAAGTCGATGAAGGAGATTACCTTTTTTAATAGTAGGACAAGACTTAGCGCCTTGAGATCTTTGTTTCCCTTTAAGGATATCACATAGATCAATTGCATATACTTTTGTAGTAAAGATTAAAAAGATGAGATATAGGGTTTTGCTTTTCAATGTCACTCCGAGGTGAATTAATACAATATAATCCCATTAAAAATTATGTGAGTAAAATCGATTTATTGGGATAAATAAATCGAAAAAAGCTAATCGTTATATTTAATAAAAATGATTCACCTAAAACAGTTTATATTCCTCTAATTATCCATAACATAAGCAAATACTAGTGGAGCGACGATACTTGCATCAGACTCAATAATAAACTTAGGCGTCGATACTCCGAGTTTACCCCAGGTAATTTTCTCATTAGGAACAGCACCTGAGTATGAGCCATAGCTTGTTGTCGAGTCTGATATCTGACAAAAGTATGACCACAGAGGAATTTCTTCTTGGTTAAGATCTTGTTGAAGCATTGGTACCACACAAATAGGGAAGTCTCCTGCTATTCCTCCACCGATTTGAAAGAATCCAATCCCCTTATCCGTTGCATTTTCCTTATACCATTTTGCTAGCCACACCATATATTCAATACCAGACTTCATCGTTGAAGCAGAGAGTTCACTAGTGAGGCAGTAGCTTGCAAAAATATTTCCAATAGTAGAGTCTTCCCAACCAGGAACAATAATAGGGATATTCTTTTCAGCTGCAGCAAGCATCCATGAGTTCTTAGGATCAGCTTCATAGTATTGTTCAAGTTCACCTGAGAGCAAAATTTTATACATAAATTCATGTGGAAATAATCTCTCATTATTTTTTTCTGTCTCAAGCCA
>NZAF01000103.1 GCA_002686115.1 Halobacteriovorax sp.
GTCGTTCCCGCCTGCATTTGAAATTGAGAAAAGTGGATTCCTGGCTCATAATCAAGAAACTTTCTTGCTAGATGGCCTACCCCTGCTTGCCAAGGCTGCCAGAGTAGGTGAGTTAGAAAAGAGACAACAGTTGATCTAAGGCGAAAATTTAAGTAGCCCGTTTGATCAACACATCTCATGGCAGCATCAATAAGAGGATAACCAGTTTGTCCATTTTTCCAAGCTTTGATGAGTTTCTTATTTTTTTTCTTTCTTATACCATTAAATGCAGGATTAATATTATGAAACTCTATTTCTGGCTCCATTTCAAGTTTTTGAATGAAGTGACAATGCCACTTTAGCCTTGCCATGTATTGGTC
Source organism: Halobacteriovorax sp. (assembly GCA_002686115.1). GTDB lineage: Bacteria > Bdellovibrionota > Bacteriovoracia > Bacteriovoracales > Bacteriovoracaceae > Halobacteriovorax_A. The sequence goes on from NZAF01000103.1 coordinate 360, forward strand.
TAGTGAAACTCTATTTTGAATAAAAGGCTTAAAGCTTTCACATTCTTTATAGATTTGTCTTATAGAAATATTTCCCCAAGAGATATAAGCGGATAAGAATGAACAGTAGTACCTCGATTTTTCTGGATAACTTATAGAGCCCCAGTATCCTTCAATTCTATTTTTTAAAAAGTCTTCAAGAACCTTATGCGCCTGTGTCTCTCCGCCATATACTATTAAATCATTATTCTCTTTTAGATCTTTTAATAGCTCTTTTGGAAGAGGATAAAGCTCCTCTAATTTCCTACTATCATCATCTAAAATGGCGTTCTCTAAATTTGGTAGTTCATAAAGAGGGGCTTTTACTTTCTTGATCCATCTAGCGTCCCATCCAGTACGATCCTTTAAACCTCTAATGACTAGATTGTTTTGAAATTCATGCCACCTAATACTATTTTCTTTAAAAAATTCTTTGAGAATCAAGTCTCTTGAATAAGTGAGATCATTTCCAGTTTCCATGTGAGAAAAGATCTGTAAATCTTGATATCTTTCATGGAGTGTTTTGAAAATATCTAGGGCTTCTCCGTAAAGAAGTAATACTTTAAGCCCTTTATCTTTCAAATCCATAAGGGATTGATAGATAAATCGCCAATGACGTATATCCCAATCATAATGATGAGAAACACTTGGCTCAAAAATATAGAGACATATGGCCTTTTCTTGAAGTCCTTTGACAAGCGCTTCGTTATCACAAAGCCTTAGATCTCTTTTAAACCAGATAACATTCATTTAAGTATTTTAGCTCTATTTTAATAAAATTGAATCCTTAGTCTAGCTTTTGATCAGGAATATCGATGGGAACTATATTACTTTTTTACAACTAAATTCAATTTTTTCACACTATTTTTTTATCTATGCTAAACATCTTTAAATCTTAACAATCAATATTGGAGTCATGATGAAATCTATCATTTTGAGTATACTTATTCTTGGAAGCTTCTCTAGCTATGCTGAACATTGTGTATCTAAAGCAGTTCGAAATGTAATTAATACTGTTCTTGCTGAGGGGGATAATTGTAATCGCTCAAATTTAGAAGATATTACTGTAGAGCAGGTTCTCTATCCAGCATCAACTCAGTCGACAATATTTGAAATTAGTTATAGCTGTGAAAAAGACGGTAGTGCTCTAGTGATATTTGATGATGAGTGTAATGGTGAAGGTCGCTACGTCTCTTTATAACTGATGTCTTACTTCTAGGGTATCCAAGAATAGGGCGTTTCTTGTGTTTCAAAGTAGTTATCAGAATTTATATATTCAATCAACTCTCGCTTCTCCTTTGTACTAAGATCATGACTTGTTGGTAATGAGTAGAAAATTAAAAGAGTCATCATCACCAAACTAGAAACGAGGGGGACTTTCCATGGAATTTGTTCCTCCTGTTTATTTGTCTGATTTCGAATAGAGTTTTGAATACTGTCCCAAGTCTGAGCTTTTTCTTTTGGTTCACTCTTATCACTTTGAATAAGTTTTTTTAAGTGTTCATCATTCATGATCAACTCCATTCTCCTTTAGGAAGTCTTTAAATTTGTTCTTAGCTGTGTGTAATCTCGACTTAACTGTTCCTTGTGGAATTTTTAAGAGCTCACTGATTTCAGCTTGAGTGAGACCCAATTTAAAATAGAGAATGAAAACTTCTTTGCCATTCTCATCTAGTAGAGAAAGACCTTTTGTTATAAGGTCTTTTCTTGTCTCATCATTTTTAACAATAGATTCAGATAACTCTTCTTGATTAAGCTTCATTAGTGATAAGTCAGTCTTTGATTTTCTTAGATAATCAAATGCAGTATTCCTTGCGATGGTATATATCCATGTTTTAAAAGACGATCTTTCTTCAAAACTATCATATCTTTGCCATGCCTTTAAATAGGTCTCTTGAATGAGATCATCTGTCACTTCACTTCTAACGAGCCAGTATATTATGGTTCTTACAAAATCTTTGCTTTCATTATAGTGAGTTTGAAATCTCCTAAGCTTTGAGTCAGAATCATCACTTAGGAGACCAATATATTGAAGTGCCTTATTTATCAAAGTTATTCATCCTCAGAATGTGGACCTCTTCTATGTCCCTTTCTGTGTCCTTTTCTCTTTTCTCTCATCTCCATAAACTTTTGTCTTTGTTCATCGTTTAAGAGATTCTTCATGAAGATCATTTTGTTAAAGCGCATTTCACCTTTTTCACTCATTTTAGAGACGATCTTTTGGTGAATTTCTTTAAGCTTTGAGTCTGGTTGATTAGAGATAAAAGCATTCTTCATTTCTTCTCTTAATGCCTTCATTTCTCCTCTGCCTCCACGCTTATTTTTATTCGCCTTTCGAAACTCCTTAAGTTTTAAGAATTGCTCATCACTAAGACCAAGCTCTTGCTTCATTTTCTCTATTCTGTGTTTGCCTTTTCCTTTACCTTTCGCAAATGTAGTCGAAGCATTTACTAAAAGTAGCATCATTGTAATGTAGATTAACTTTTTCATTTATTCTCCTATGATAGATGAGAGTTTTTATGCTCTTATATCTTAGACGAATTAAGGCCATAAAAGGTTCATTCTTTTTTTACCTATTAAGATTTATGCAGTAAATACAATGGGTTAGGTGAGACTCTTGGTTGTTTATTTTTATACGCTGCTCACTGACAAATGACTTCATTCGTTATTTAATATGGCATATGTACAAACTTAGAAGTTATCAGTCTGAAGCGGTTGATAAGGCCATTTCTCATTTTAAAAAGACCCGTGATCCTGCAGTCATTGTTCTACCAACTGGAGCTGGGAAAAGTTTAGTGATTGCTGAGCTTTCACGAATTGCAAAGGGGCGAGTTTTAGTGCTTGCTCACGTAAAAGAGCTCGTTGAACAAAATCATGCCAAGTACGAAAGCTATGATCTTGAAGCAGGGATCTATTCGGCAGGTCTTGAAAGAAAAGATCATCACGGAAAAGTCATATTTGGTAGTATTCAATCTGTTGCGAGGGCCAATGATTCATTCTTTAAAGACTTCACGATTGTGATTATAGATGAATGTCACCGTGTCAGTCTTGACGAAGAAACACAGTACATCTCTGTTATTAAAAAACTTAGAAAGAATAACCCTGAGATTTGTATCTTGGGACTCACGGCCACACCTTATCGCCTTGGAATGGGCTGGATTTATAATTATCATTACAATGGAACCATTCAAACCACTGAAGATCGCTTTTTTAAGCATTGTGTGTTTGAACTTCCTCTTGAGTACATGATTAAGAATAAGTACCTCACACCTCCTGTTAAAATTGATATACCAGTAACAAGTTATGACTTCTCTGAACTCACTGAGAAGGGAAGAATGTATACAACTGCAGAGGTTGAGGAAATCATTAATTCCCAAAGAAGACTGACCCCTCTTATTATAAAAAATATCATCGATATCACTGAAAGTTATCACCGAAAAGGAGTGATGATTTTTAGCTCCACTGTAAAGCATGCTAAAGAAATTCTAAGTTATCTTCCTGAAGGTGAGGCACAGATTGTCCTTGGGGATACGGATGATAGTGAGAGAGATCGAATCATTGAAGAATTTAAAGAGAAGAAATTTAAGTATCTCGTAAATGTCTCCGTCTTAACAACAGGCTTTGATGCTCCTCACGTAGATGTCATTGCCCTTTTAAGGCCTACTGAATCAGTGAGCCTCTATCAGCAGATTATTGGGCGAGGACTCCGCCTTGATGAAGGAAAAAAGGACTGTTTTGTTCTTGATTATACAGGTATTGGGCATGATATTTACACGCCTGAAGTCAGTGATAAAAGACCTACAAAGGAGTCTGTGGTTGTTCAGGTAGAGTGTCCTAAGTGTGGTTTTAATAATGACTTCTGGGGCCGAGTAAATAATGATGGCTTTGTGATTGAGCATTATGGAAGAAAATGTCGAGGAGCTTCTTTTGATGAAGATTCATTAGAGGTTATTCCTTGTGGTTATCGCTTTCGAGCAAAAATTTGTGAAAAGTGTGGAGAGGAAAACGATATCACTGCAAGAGAGTGTTCGGCATGTCAGCATGTTCTTATTGATGCAGACTCTAAACTTAAGCAGGCCAGGCTCTCAAAGAATGCTCATGTTTTAAAGCCAGATTCCATAGAGCTTTTAAAAAAGAATGATAAGAATGGAAATGATTTTTTAGAGGTTAAATACTATGACTACGATGCAAAGTATTTAACGGAGTTTTATTATTTAAATAATAAAACAGCTCTTAAAAAGTTTAATATTAATTTCTTACGCTCTCATATTCGTCTACCAGAACTAGCTGATGCCATCGGCTCTGTGGATGATGTGATTAAGTATCAAAAACTTTTTCGTATGCCTTCTTATGTTATTGCTCGTAAGCAAGATAAGTACTGGAAGGTTACAGAAAAGATCTTTGTTGAAGAGATGAACTAATTTCTACAAGTTTCTTTTTCTAAAATAAAATCATGAAACTCGTTAATACCTCTTTCTTTAGAAATAAAAAGATAACTTCCAACAAGCTTCTTTCCAAAACGAAGAATATTTAAATTAACAAAGTGATCAACAGGTCTATATCTTGCCCCATCTTTCATAAGAAGTTCTTCATTGACTTCATAATAGTATGAAAAAGAATTTTCAATTTTTTGCCCAACGTTTTTAAACATCACAATAGGTAAGTAACCATAGCTCTGTCTCTGTTCTACGTAACCTGTAAAGAGAGTTAGCATCTCAAGGTTCATATACTTTCCTTCAAGAGTTTTATATGTGAATGAATTATCATTCTCTTCATAAAGAGACTGGTTTCTCCACATGATTGGTCCAGGGATTGGTCTTTTAAAGTCAACTGAGACTGTCTTATAGCAACCTTCAAGTAAGCTGGCATTTGCAGAGGCAAGAAAACTTATTAAAAGTAAAAATTTTAAAATGTGTTTCATATAAATTCCTTTTTATGTGTTTAGCGATAAAGTGGTGGCCCTGATCTATTTTCTTCATCTACCATTTCATTGAGATGCCAAAAATCATAGATGACACCAAGAAAGAAGAGTCCGCCTGTAAGAAAATAGATAATCCCGTGAAGGTAGCGACCAACGTAAATTCGATGTACGCCAAAGACTCCTAAATAGGTGAGAAGAATCCATGCGACATTATAATCATACTTTCCTGTATGATATTTTTGATCAGCTTCTTGATCCATGTGAGGAATAAGAAATAAGTCTACAAGCCAACCGATTCCAAGTAATCCCAATGTACAAAACCAGATGGTTCCTGAAATAGGCTTTCCATAGTAAAAACGGTGAGACCCTGTAAAACCAAATATCCAAAGAATATAACCTACCGTAATTGAATGAGTATCTGTGACTCTCTCAATATCAGTTCTATGCATAACATTGTTATCTTTCATAACGCTCCCTCATACTTCCAAGTTTACATTTAAAAGTTTGATATGTTAAACACTGTCATAAAACTACAAAAGGATAACGCCATGAGACATATTATCATTCTCTATTCACTTTTCTTCTCTTTAAACGTTTTTGCAAATAATCAGGTAACTTGTGAATTTAAGCATAGTAATATTGCTGATGATGTTTTTGTAATTACTCATGATAAAGAGAGTGGAACTCATTCTATGTCTGAATTTGAAAATAATCTTATTAAAGGCTTTGTTTCATATCTTAAAGGAAACGTTGTCGTTCATATAGTTCTACTTGAAACAAATCAGGCGTTTAATCTTAGAGGTTCAGTAGAAAACGGAAACGTCTTATCATCTGACTTTACCACTCCAGAATTTGGTTATTGGATTAGCGTAAACTGCCGATAATTGAAAGACTCGTGCGCCTCATCAGGCGCTCGTTAAATATGGGCTGGCATATTTTTCGAATCTATATTCAGACAGCTATTCATGGGACAATAAGGAGACTTTAGTTCGTTAGTTAGGAGGACTCCCATGAAAATTTTCTTTTTAGGCGCCACAATGGCTGCTTTAATGTCTTGTTCACATATCCCTGGTCTAAGAGGTTTAGCTTCTGATGATACAGTAAAGTTACCTGGTACAGCTCTAGGAGCAGCAATGTATCCAGGAACTTCCAGAACAGTTGACTGGAAAGCAACGAGAAGAAGTGGTTCAGTTGTTAAAAAGTATAAATACGTTCCTTCAACTAAAAACCAAATGGCGGTTAGAACATACTTTAGAGAAGTCGAAGGGAAACCAGGAAGTTATAACGTCCTTATTCTTGAATATGTCGATCTTGTAAAAATGGCGCCAAAGTATATCTTCTCAAATAAGTCATCACTTATTAGTGATAAGATTGGTTACTTAAATCAAATAAATAGTAGAATTACTGCCTATAGAGCGAACCCAACTGCAGAAGAGGGTAAGTTTGAGATGCAAAAGCTTCATTACAGAAATGGAGTACTTGAAGAAGATAATAAACCTGAACCAAGTATGCTTATTTTAGGTGAAGATAAAGCTAATCCAATTGCTGGAGCAAAAATTACAGCTGCAAAAGATGGTGAGCCAGTTGAGATACAATTTCCAAAAGATGAAGATCATGATTTAGGAAAGCAACATAGTTTAGCTGCTTTTACTTATAATAAAGTAAAACTAAACTCGACTTGGAGAAGTGAGTACTTACCGGGACCTTATCTTGGTGCTTACTATGACAAAAAAGATATTATTTTAGACTTAAAGAAGAAAGATGGAAATATGACTGCTAAGTTCATGATCAACAAAGATAGAAGTCATCTTTCTAAGAAAAAGAGAGAGAAGCAATTAACAAATGCAAAGTCAGCTTATATTGAAGGTGAATTTATCGCGAAAAAAGTTGAAGATGGAATCTTTGTTTTTGAAGCAAAAGATAATAACGTTAGAAATAAAGACTATGTTGAAGGAAAGTTAGGTTTATTTATAGATATTTTCGATGCAACAGAAGCTCTAGGGCAGGATGTTGTTGAGCTTGTTATTGTTGATTCTAATGCTCCTACAGACTTTCTAATGTACTATGAGCATCCAGAGAACGGTGAAGGTCAAGATCATAAGAATAAAAATAAGTAATAGTTAAATACAATATCACATGAAAGGGCCTACTTTGGGCCCTTTTTTTTTGACTCTAGATAGAAGTGATAATAGTCTTAGTCTATGCTTTACCGAATTCTATTTACTATTCTTTTTATCTACTCAACCGCTCAAGGGGCATTAAAAATAACTTGGTTTGGAACCACAACTTTTAATATCTCTGATGGAAAGACGGCTATTTTCTTTGACCCTTTTGTCACGAGGCCAAGTCTATGGAGTATCATTTCGTTTAGTGATGAGAAGTCTAATATTTTTCACGTAAAAAGATGGCTTAATAAGATTGATAAAAAAAATATCAAAGGGATCTTTGTTAGTCATACTCATTACGATCATGCACTTGATTTAAATAATTTCCAAAGAGAAACTGGGGCCATGGTTTTTGGCTCTTACTCTGCTAAAAATATCTTACTCGGTGGAGCTATCGATTCTAAGCACTTCACTTATTCAAAAGTAGGAGAGAGCTTTAAAGTAGGTGATTTTAAAGTATCCGTCTTATCAGGGGAGCATCCATCACATTTTTTAGGGATGACTTTTTGGACTGGAGATATTGAAGCACCGATAAAAGAAAATTCACCACTTTATAAGTATAAGCAAGGTGAGGTTTTTAATTACTTTATTGAGCATCCAAGTGGAAATATTTTTTTCCATCCTTCAGGGCAAGTGACTTTAAAAGAAGAAAAGCTTTCAAAAATGAAGTCAAAGATTCTTATTCAAGGAATTGCAAAGAGGGAGAGTAGTGAAGCACTTATTGATTCAGTATTAGTACCAGTTGGGGCAAGTGTCGTGATTCCTGCTCATCATGATGACTTCTTTAAATCATTAGAAGATGGCTTTCATGAGATGACTCTTGTTGATCCACAGGAATTCAAAGAGACCTTAAAGAAGTCAAAAAGTAGTATTAACTATGTTGAAATGAAGTACGGAGAAACCCTTACTTTTCAATAACCTCATGTCTATAAAAGATACCAGTATCACCAAAGCTTGAAGCTACAAAAGGTGAGGTCGTAATGACATCTGCAATAGGTATTGCTGCACTTTTAAACTTTTCAATATCCTCATTCTTATAATGATAATAATCAAAGTCTCTATAATTCATCTCTTCTGTTTTATTTGGAAGAGCATAAATTGTATAAAGCTTTGTTCCTGGTTCAATCTTTGCAAGACTTTCTCTGATGTCATGCTTTTCAGAAGGAGTTGAAACTTTCTCATTTGGAACAAAGAAGATTTGTCTTGGAGCATTCACTTTTTCAGCCATGATTCCATTTGTATTCCATTTTGCGAGATGATCTAGACCAAGTTCTTCAGGGAAATCTGTGACCTTTGAAAATGCCCAGTGAACTGCTTTAAACTTCCATCCCTTATTAATTGGAACGATATTTGAGAGTGGATTTTTAAAGAAGTTATAGTCGTACTCTTGACCTTCAAGTGTGTACAGCGCCGAAACATTTGCACTGTATGTATCGCTTCTAAAAACCTTTAATGCCATACCTGGAGCAACTGGCTTATCATTTTTCTCACTAGGTTTGTAAGTTAATGACAGCCTTAAAAGAGCACAGTCTGCGCCCTCAAAAATCCCTGTGTATGAGTTATTTTCTCTTGCTACAATTTTGACCGAAGCAGTAGTCCCTCTTCTATGAAGATATTTGTGCCAACCCTTTGGTGAAAAGTCCCCTTGCTTGTTAGCTTTTTCATA
>NZAF01000104.1 GCA_002686115.1 Halobacteriovorax sp.
AATCCCCTTTATTCTTGCTGGTGCATTATATGCTTTAAGCTTTCCTTTTTATGGAAAGTTCAATTTTTTACCTTTTATCTTTATTTCGGGATTTATATATTTTAAGCAATTTCTCGATGAGAATTTTTCTCTAAAACAAGTTCTCATCAATACGCTACTCTTTTCTTGGGCCTATAATATAACAGGATATTATTGGTTAACTTTCACCCTACAGGAGTTCGGTGGTCTTTATTTTCCATTTAATTTTCTTTTGTGGCAGACTTTCTCTCTTATCATTGCTCCACAATTTTATATCTTTGCCATTCTTTTTTATGTCATAAAAAGAAAGATGAAAAACGTCCATCTTCACTCAATGTTTCTCATTCTATTTTCTCTTTTATGGACTTTAATTGAGTACTTCACCCCTCAACAGTTCCCTGCACATTTTGGACATCCTTGGCTACAACTTGCTCCGTATTTAAAAATTGCACAAGTATTCGGCTCACCTATCTTTAGTTTCCTTACAATACTCACTTCACTTACAATCATTTGGTTTGTGAAACATAAAGAAGTTAAAAAGTTTGAAGTCTTTGTCATTATTTCCATCTTAGGCTTCAACTTTCTTTCAGGAGAAATTAAAACTCCTGATCATTATGACTCCATTAACACACGATTTGTTCAGGCTAATATTGGCAATGACTTAAAACTAAAGTCTGAAGGAGGAGTACAACTTGCGGTAAATGAAGTTATTAGTATTTTTGAAGAGCTTTCACATAGAGAGAGTACCATTGGGGATATTGAACTTACAATATGGCCAGAAACAGCTTATCCAAAGTATCTCATGACAAAACGTTCAAAAATAATTCCAAGAGATTTAAAAAATATTATTAGTAAAAAAGGCGGTAAGTACTTTATCGGTACATATGATCTTGCACACTTTAGGTCAACTTCTTTTGAACAGGCCTATAATACTGCGATTTTTGTTAATGACGATAATTCAATTTCTGAAACCTATCATAAGAGAGTTCTGATTCCTTTTGGTGAAGGACTTCCTTTTGGACCATTTAATGAAGCATTGTCTGGTCTTGTACAAAATATTTCTTTTTTTGCAGAAGGCGAAAAGTTTACTTTCTTTAAATATGATGACCAAACTTCGTTTATTTCACTCATTTGTTATGAAATCTTATTTCCTGAATACTTAAGAAGTTATTTAAATAGTAGTAGTGATAGACCTTCCTTTATGATTAATATCACAAATGATTCTTGGTATGGACCCTACTCCGAACAAGAGCAGCACTTATTTCTAGCGAAGTGGAGAAGTGTTGAATTTAATTTACCAATGTTGCGTTCAACAAATACTGGTATCTCAACATATATACTTGGAAACGGAATAGAAGTAACAAGGCTTGGAAACTTTAAACAAGGTAATCTTGACTTTAAACTACAGATTTCAAAAAGTGCCGAAACAATCTTTCAAAGCTTAGGAATACTCTCATTACTGATACTTGTTCTTGCTTTGATGATAATAAAAATTATCTATTTGAAAATCCTTCCTTCAAAAGATCATGCATCCTTATAAAGCCTTTAAATTCTCCCTTATCTACAACCGGTAAAACATATATTTGCTTACCATTACTTTCCATTAATGAAAGTGCATCTAAAGCGAGAGTTTGACTTGAAACGATAACAGGATTTTCAGTCATCACATCTTTTAAATGCATTGAAAGGGCATTGTCTGACTTTACAATACTTCTTCTAATATCACCTTCAACTATAATCCCTTTCAAAGTATTACCTTCTAAAATGGCACATGCTCCAACAGGCTTATTGGTCATCTCTAGAATTGCATCTTTAAGAGAGTCTTCTTTTTTTAGGATTGGACATTCTAGGCGAGCTTGCATCAAGTCTTCAACCTTCATGAGAAGAGACTTTCCAAGCAGTCCACCTGGATGATTTCTAGCAAATCCCTCTTTTGATAGGCCTACTAAGCTTTCAAATACCACCGCCATTGCGTCTCCCATTGCGATTGCAACAGATGAAGACGTCGTAGGTGCAAGATCATTTATGCATGCTTCTTTTTCAACAGAGCAGTCAAAAACAATATCACTGACCTTAGCAATCTCTGCAGTTGTATTACCGACAAGGGCGACTCGCCTTTGCTTTTTTACAGGAATAAAGGGAAGAAGTTTTAATATTTCTGATGTATTTCCCGACTTAGAAATAAAGACGATCCCATCGCTTGCTGTCACCCTTCCAAGATCACCATGTAAGGCTTCTGTTGGATGTAGAAAGATCGATGGAAGTCCTAATGATGAAAAAGTTGAGGCCAGTTTTTCTCCAACTAAGCCAGACTTACCAACACCACAAAAGACTAATTGGCCCTTATCTTTAACTAGCTCTAAAAAAAGCTCTTCGAGCCTCTTACAATTATCTTTATCTAAGAAGTCTATCACTCGCGTAATTGCTTGTGACTCCATTTTTAAGACATTAACCATCTGATCATAAGAACTAATTGCCATAAATCCTCTCAAATCTATACTTTTCTATTCAAATAGTAACAATTAGGCATTACAATTAGAAGTAAAGAATCAATTGAACAGGTAAATATGCAAGATATAATAAAAACATTTATTAAAATCTCACTACTCTCATCAATTCTTATTGGCTGTGCTTCATACGACCAATTTGAATTTGTATCCGAGGATGCAGAAGTTCCAACAAAGAGCTATCGCTCAACTTACAACCAGACCTGGCAAGCGGTGCTTGAAATCATGCAACAGTACGACTTAAAGACAAATAATCAAGAAGCTGGTGTCGTGAAGACGAGATGGATTGATAACACTAACCAACTTAACTTCAATGAAGCCTTTGGCTCACAAGACATGGTTAAAGCAGCGAGATTTAAGCTCATCGTAAATGTTATTAAAGGCTTTCGAGGCTCAAGAGAAGTTTCAAAAGTATCTGTATTTAAGAGACAAATGGTTGAAAAGGACTTCCTGCAAGGTTGGAAAATCGTAAGAACGGACTCAATTTTAGAAAACACTATTCTCTATCGAATTGACAGAATTTTAAAAAGAGAAAGAATGATCAAAGAAATTGAAGATCAAAAAGCAAAAGAAGAATTAAACGCTTTTTAATAAAGAAATAATTAGAAAGTCATCTTAGCAAGCTGGTGCTTTTTCCAAAATCTTTTAATCATCACTGGATCATCAACAGGAGCTTTCTTATTTGTGATCTTTGAAAGCGCATAGTTCATTTCCTTCAAGATATCGTCATATTTTTTATTCAGTACCATTTTCAACAAAGCCTCCTCAGCTTTTTTAAACTTCAGATCCCCTACTGTCTTCACAATGGACTTAACAATATGCTGTCTTTTCTTTTTATTGTCTTTTTTACTGGAATAGTAATTCCTCTTGTCATAAAGCATAGACCAAACTGTTGGAGCTAGCTCTGTAAGATTTAAACGAGAGACACTATCTAAACTTTGAAATCTTACAAGAAGAGAAGGATCTTTTAAACCCTTTGAATAAATTTTTGGGTCTTTCTCCCCAAGGGCCAATAGAGATTTATATGAAGCAAGTCTCATAACCCAATTTGGGTGCTTCGAAAACTTAGTCATAAAAGGAATTGATTTTCTTCCCATCACCCTACCAAGTAGAAAAGTTGCAACCCATCTATTGCGATCTGGAAACTTTTCATTCTTCATAATATTGATCAAGGCCGGAACAGCTTTACCCTTATATTTTAAAACTTCTTCCTTCGCTAATTTAATATCTTTTTTTGATAAACTTTTTGAAAATGTTTTCTCTATTTTTTCAGTCAGAAGAGATTTTGTTCTCGTCGTCTTGCTAATCTTTGCACTAGTATTAAGACTTGAAACTATTAATAGAGCATAAAAAAGTTTTTTCATAATTAACCTAACATCTTTTCAAATTCACTTAAAAGTTCTTCAGCAGATTTCTGTTCACCTTCATTAGATGGAACCATCATTTCATCATCAGACTTTGACTCTTCTGCCTTTTGCTCTTCAATAGCAGCTGCCATTGCAGCTTCTCCATCATCAGCTGCCGGCTCTGGTTCTGGCGCTGGCTCAGGTGCAGCTTCTGCAACTGGCTCTGGTTCAGGTGTTGGTTCTGGAGTAGGCTCAGGTGTCGGCTCTGGAGTCGGCTCTGCTGGAGCTTCAGCTTGTGCTCCACCTGCTTTTAATTCCTCTATCGTCTTTTTAAGTTGATCATTTTCTTGTTGTAATCTTCTTAAGTTAGCAAGATCTTCTGCAATGACAGAGTACTCATCAAGAGAAGATTGTAATTCTGAGTTCTTCTTTTTTAAGTCTTCTAATTCTGCAGGGTCTGCGCCCCCGCCCTCTCCACCTTGAGCTTTTAGTGCATCAATTTCAGCCTGCTTAGCTTCTAGTTCAGCTTTTAAGCTTGAGTTTTCAGACTGAAGAGCAATAACTTTTTCTCCGGCTTCATCTCCAGCGACACCTTCAGCAAGTTGTCTTTCAAGTTCTTTAATTTGTGAATCTTTTGTTCCAATTTGACCTTGAAGTGCTGCAATTTCAGCATTCTTTTGCGCAAGCATTTGAGGATCAACACCTGCTCCACTTGATTGTAGCGAGCCAGCAGGAACAACTGATGGAACACCATCAGCAAGATCTAATCCTCCCCCTCTAAAAAGAGAAGACTTTAATGCATTTGAATTTTGTATAACTGAATCAAGGTAATTTTTAATTACTGCTGCAGGAATCTGATGCTTTAGTTCTTGCATCTTTCTTCTTGTATAAAACCAATAAACAATGATTAGTACTGCTAATAGAAAAAGAACTGATAATGATATAAAGAAAACATTATCATTAATGTGAATCATTTCTCTTGCAAATCTTGTCAGTGTTGCCGTCACTTATCCTTCCTTGGATTGATATTAATTTCACTGTATTAATATAAAATACATCTCACTAAATTATACCTGAGCGCTAGTAGTTTGCAAGAGTTAGCAGATATTTAACAACGCAAAAGACATAGTACGAGGATCAAGAATTGGCCAAAAATTTCAAAGAATTATTCAAGAATGACATTTTGAATAAGAGAATGAGTTGGTTTCCTTGCTGCAAGGATTGTCGGAGAAAAAACATCAAGCTTTTGACCTTCATATTCAGTAACTTGCACTCCAGCTTCAGTGCAGATAACACTAGCGGCAGCAAGATCCCAAGGAGCAAGTCCCCTCTCCCAGAATCCATCATAAACACCACTTGCTGTGTAACATAAATCAAGTGCCGCACTTCCCATTCTTCTAATCGCCCGACAGTGAGACATCATATCTTTGAATGTTTTAAATTCATTATCAAAGACGACACCTTTTTCTGTCGCAAAACCTGTTGCTAAGAAACACTCATGAAGATTTCTCTTGCCACGAATACCTTTAATCGGATTTTTGTCACTATACTTATTTGTTCCAATAATTCTGAATGAACCAGCCCCTTTAACGGCCAAGAATGTTTCTTTTTTAGTTGGAGCATGAACAACTCCTAAGATAGGCTTACCTTTTTTAACCAGAGAAATACAAACTGCAAAATACTCTAGGCCATGAACAAAGTTATTTGTTCCATCAAGGGGATCAATAACCCACATGTAAGGATTTTCTTTAAAGAGCTCATAAGAAGACTTATCTTCTTTATATTTTTTATAAAAACTTTCTTCTGCAAGAACTGGAATCTCTGGAGCTAATTTAAATAGATCCTTCACTATCATATTCTCTGATTCAATATCAGCTTTTGAAACAATCCCTTGAGACTTCTTTGAAGATATATCTGACTTTTTCAAATTATTCTGACATGAAGCCAAGTGCTTACCTGCTTTAACAGCGATTTTAAACACACTAGGTAATAAACTTTCTACTTCTTTAGAGGTCAAATTTCTTTTCCTGATTTTCTATAACTTTATCTATATCTGATTCTGCCAGTGGCTCTTTACTGCCAATACTATAACCTTCTGTAAGCCAAAGACCAAGATCGATCATCTTGCACTTTTCACTACAAAAAGGCCTACTCTCACTTGAGTAATAATCAAAATCATTCTTGCAACTAGGGCAATTAACTTTTATTTTCTTTCTTTCCATCTAAAACCTATGTGCTTATAAAACTCATCGATTAACGTATCTGCTTTAACTAAGTTATATTCTACATCATCTATTTTGCAAATGGCCCTAGGTCCAGAAAATGAATTAAGAGCAATCGCACAATCAAATGATGAAATTTCATTTTTCATGATTTCGCGACACTCCATTGGAGTTGTCCCCTGTCTTAAAAAATCTAAATAAACTGAAAAACATATCCCATCAAAAACCCCTGGAATTAGAGGTGAATAAATGCATGTTTCCTCTTTAAAGAATACGATATTACTCGTAGCTAGATCTAGAACTTTGTCATTTTCATCTAATAACAATACATCATCAAAGCCCTCATTTTTCGCACTGCTTCTTTTATGAAAAGCAATATCATAGTCTGCTTTTTTGATAAATGGAGGATAATTTCTATTAGGATAATAAGGGATGGTCTTAAGAGTTAACTCTGAGCAATCTGGAGACTTCTTCTCTGACCATATAAAATACTCAATATCGCCCTCAAGGGAACGATATAAGTTAATTCTAATATAGAGATCATCTAAAAGCCCCATTACCTCATACATATCATGGTGGCAGACATTAAATATCTCTGAAACTTTATCACTTGAATTCTTTGCCTTCATGAAATCAAGGGTCTTTTGCAGTCGATGACGATGATGGTCTTCAAAAACCAAGTGCCCATCTAATGAAATCATTGTTGTAAAATAATTTTCATTAAATAGAAAACCACGATTTAAGAATGATTTCCAATACTTACTCTGAATATCTTTTACTGAGGAATAAAAAAAGCCTTCCATACGTTTTCCATGTTTCTACCAATGTTATTTTATGATACTTACTTTTCAAGATGAATAAAAGCAATATTCAAAAGATATTATCGATAGGACTTGGGGCACAGGCCAGTGCATGGTGCTTGAATTTAAGAGACAGTGGTTCCGAGGTTCATGTGTTTCTTAGAGATAAGAGCCCAAACTTTAAAAAAGCCAAAGAATTAGGCTTAGAGATTGTCACTGAACAAACTGTAGACTTTAATGCATACGATTTTATACTTCTTCTTATTCCTGATGATTCACATCTAGATTTCTTAAAAAAATATGAAAAAGTAATGAGTGATTTAAATATCATTTATGCCCATGGTTTCTCTCTTCATTACCAAGCTATCCAAGATTTATATCCAAGACATAATCACATCCTCTTAGCGCCGAAAGCGATTGCAAGTGAAGTTAGATTTAATTATGAAACGAAGTCTCCTCTTGCTGCTGTTATTAGCTTCGAACATATGTCTCATAATAAGAAAGAAACAAGTGAAAAGATCGATATACTTTTAAAATCTCTTGGCGTGACAGAAGTCTTAGAGAGAAGCTTTAAAGAAGAAACAGAGGCTGATCTCTTTTCCGAACAAGCAATTCTCTGCTCACTTATTCCCTTTGGAGCAAAGATAGCATTTGAAAAAATGCTTGAGAGAGGAATTTCTAAAGAACTTGCCTACATTGAATGCTGGCATGAGACCCGTCTTATTGCCAATGCCATGATTGACAAGGGTCCTATTGAATTCTTTAAGCTTATCTCCCCCAATGCTCTCGTAGGTGGCCTCAAGGCGAGAGAGAAACTCCTAGATGATAAGTACCTAAAATCACTTGATGTAATTTTTGATAATATCCAAAGTGGTCAGTTTTTTCATGATTTAAAGAACATAAATTTTCAAAATGAACGATCTGAGGTAATTAAAGAATTAGATTCGCACCCTCTTACCAAGACCTATGAGAATTTTGGAAGGAAAATAAAATAAATGTCAAAACTAAAAATGAATACAAGGAAACTTAGAAAGAATAAGCTACGTGCTGGGTTTAAACCATTACAAATGTTAACTTGCTATGATTTTCAAACGGCACAACTTCTTAATCAAACAGAGCTCGACCTAATTCTTGTTGGTGATAGTCTTGGTAATGTCATTCTGGGTTACGACACAACTGTTGAAGTCACAATCGAAGAGATGAGAATCTTTTCTAGTGCTGTGAGAAGAGGTGCACCAGATAAGTTCATTGTTACAGACATGCCTTTTGGTACATATGCAATTTATGAAGAAGGAATGAAAGCTGCTCTTGAACTCTTTCAAAAAAGTAAAACCGATTCATTAAAACTAGAAGGTGCAAGCCAGGTTGTTTTAAAAATTATTAAGTCCCTCACTGAAACAGGGGTGCCCGTAATGGGACATATTGGCCTGACTCCTCAATCAGTTCATGAACTTGGCGGATACTATACACATGGAAAAACTGAAGATTCAAAAAAACTGATCCTTGAGCAAGCAAGAGAACTTGAGAAGGCCGGTTGCTTTGCGATTGTTTTAGAATGTGTCGAAAAAGGTCTGGCAAAAGAAATAACTGATTCTCTGTCAATTCCGACAATTGGCATTGGAGCTGGATTAGCTGTTGATGGACAGGTTCTTGTGATAAATGACCTTTTAAAGACAGGAGAAATGTCACCGCCTAAATTCTGTAAGCCTATTAGTGATTTATATTCTTTAAAAAAGGATCTCATCACAAAGTACTTAAGTAACAAAAACCAAGAAATACTTAATGACCTTGAAAAAAACTCACTACATCATTGATTCTGGAAATACATTTTTAAAAGTTGCAAGTTTTAAAGAAGACAAACTGATAAATGTCGAAAGATTTTCGGATGTAAATGGAGTTTCTATCGATGAAAAACTTCCTGGAATATTTTGTTCAGTCAATCATGAGAACTTATTTTCAAATTTAATTAACCTTAGAGACATTAAGGACAAGTTAAATTATCCAACACATTATGAGCACTCTATAGGAATTGATCGTAGGGTCCTTGTCTATGATCTATTAAAGATAAGGCAGATTAGTGATGCTGTTATCATAGATGCTGGTAGCTTCATCACGATCGACTTTATAACAAATAGTACTCATATGGGAGGATTCATATTTCCAGGACTAAAGAACTTTTTAGAGACCTATCATGTAAAAGGAAAAAAACTTCCAAGTCTCTCTGTTCAATCTGCCATTAAACCAATAAATCATAAGACCTTCCCTGAAAACACTCATGAAGCTATTTCGATGGCCTTCACACATTACATTACAAGTATGATGAATCTTATAGAGGGGCAAAAAAATATCTACATTACAGGTGGTGACGCTAAAGAAATAATTGGTTTTATAAATTCAAGCGAAGTCATACATGAAGAAAATTTCCTCTTAGAGGCATTAAATAGAATTTACATAAGTCTTTCTATTCTATAATAAGATCTTTAAATTCTTTTGGAACATCAAGACAACGATACTTCTTACCATTAGACATTCTAACCCAGTACCCTTTCTTAACTTCAGCTTGAAATAAAAGGTTAATTGGTTTTATTGAAACAATATGATTCACGTTAAGAAGGATTTTTTCATTCACTTCCTCAACATCTTGAACGTCTCGATCTGTAAGTAGTTCTACTAATATAAAATTCATTATTTGAATATGATATATTTAAGGCTTAAATGGAAGTGCTACGTAAAATTTACAGTTATTTAGGAAGATAAATCAGAAAAGTCGTATTAAATGCACTATTATCTATTTCAATAGTTCCACCAATTCTTTCAAGAAGTTTAAAGCATACATCTAGACCTATTCCAGTGCCACCACGATCGCCCTTTGTTGTAAAATGCTTTTCAAATATCTTATCTTGAATTTCTTTTGGTATCCCTTCTCCGCTGTCACTGACTTTTATTAAAACATTATTTTCTGTCTCATCTAATTCAATACTCACCCATTTCTCATCATTATCAAGATTGGCCTCTATAGCGTTATTGACAAAAATAGTTAAAGCCTGAATAAGTTCTCCCTCAACTGCTTTGATATCTAAGTGATTCGTCTTAATATTGGTAGAATAACTCACCTCATTTTCAATGAAGTCGTCATGTAGAAAAAAGTGAACCTTCTTTAACACACTTAAGAGATTGACATCACTAAGATGAATTTCATTTCTAATAACATCTCTCATAGAAGAAAAAATATCCATCACTCTTTTAGTCGCGGCTCCAATATGATT
Source organism: Halobacteriovorax sp. (assembly GCA_002686115.1). Classification (GTDB taxonomy): domain Bacteria; phylum Bdellovibrionota; class Bacteriovoracia; order Bacteriovoracales; family Bacteriovoracaceae; genus Halobacteriovorax_A. The sequence continues at coordinate 10,160 of NZAF01000104.1, forward strand.
ACTTTCATCTTCAATTTTTTGAAATTCTTTATTCTTTAAAAACTTATTTATCATTGAGCAACTATTTCTAATAATTGTCATTGGCCCCATGACTTCGTGTAAGACCTCACTTCCAACATCGGCCCTGATAATATCCAGTTCTTCTTTCATTACATTAGAATATGTCCACTCTTTTATTGTTCCAACACATAAAAGCTGATTACTCTGAGGCACTTTTATTGTTTGCCCTGACATTATCACCCATTTTTTCTTCTTATTAATTCGAATTAACAATTCAGTACTAAATGGAATTTCATTTTCAAAAAGATCGACCAAATGCCCTCGAATTTTCTCTTTACTCGTATCATCTACAATATTCTTAAAGTCATCTATGCTAAATTTCTCTTTTTGAGAGTACTCGAGAATATTACAGGCTACTTTTGAAAGATTTATCTCATTATCCTTAGCATTTAAATGCCAAGTTCCCACACCGAGATCATTTATTTTATGTAATGTCACCCTAACTCCTTAATATTAATACTTTTCGTACTAAAATCATAAAGACCTTAGGATGTGTGGGTTTACTTCAATTAAATTTACAATTTCAATTACTTATGCAATATATGAAGCGAGGTATTATGAATATTTTGCTTTCTGTTTCAGGCTCAATTGCCTGTTATAAATCTTTTGATTTGGTAAGACTTCTTATCAAAAACGGTCACCAAGTTAGAGTTGTTCTAACAAATGGAGCCTTGCGCTTTTTAAAAGCTGATTTATTTAAATATCTTGGCTGTGAAGAAGTTTATGGTCCGGAAGATGACTTTAATTTACAAAAGACAGAACAGATGGAGTCTTCGGTATTACACGTAGAACTTGCTAAGTGGCTTGATAAGTTAGTGATATATCCAGCATCGGCAAATACCATTTCAAACCTTGCTTTTGGTAGAGCTGAAGATCTTCTTAGCTCAATTTTTCTAGCAAAGAGAGAAGATACTCAAACCATATTTTTTCCTGCTATGAATACCCAGATGTATCTTCATCCTATTACCAAAGAAAATATTAACCTCTTAAAAAGACTCACCAACTCTGGAAAGACTTTTATCTGTCCACCTAAAGAAGGCGAGCTCATTTGTAAGGATAAAGGTGTTGGTAAAGTTAGGGATATCGAAGAAGCAGCAATTCTCATTGAAACTTTAAGCTTCAATGAAAAGAAAAAAAGTATTTTGATTACAACTGGGGCAACTATCGCTCCCATCGATCCTGTTCGTTATGTGACAAATCCCTCTTCAGGAAAGACGGGTTTTGCTCTCGCAAAGGACTACCTCTCTCTTGGTTACAAAGTAAAAGTGATTGCGGGTATCTATGCAACTAAAGATCTTGAGAAGTTGAAATTAAACCCAGACTTTGATCTTGAGCGCGTGACAACAACGAGTGATATGCTTGAATCAGTAAAAAGAAACTTAAATAATTATGACCTCTATATTTCAAGTGCTGCAATAAGTGATCTTGAGTTTTCCTATGAAGAAACGAAACTAAAGAAAAGCCAGTTACTTGGAAGTATTCCATTTAACAAAGCTCCCGATGTTTTAAAGTATGTCATTGAAAATAAGCCCGCACATCTAAAGACAGTTGGCTTCGCAGCTGAAACCGAGCTGAATGAAAAGACATTAAATGAAAAATGGGAAAGAAAGCCCGTAGACCTTCTTGTTGGCACAAGTGTGCATTCAGGAGCAGGCGGAAAAAAGATTGAAGGCTTTGGAGTTAATGAATGTCACTACAAGATTTTTAAAGATGGAAAGATTGAAAAAGATCTCACCCTCTTAAAAAGTGATTTATCTAAGCTCATTCTTGAGGAGTTAAAGTGGTAGAGCTCATTACTTCTAGAGAAAAGCTAGTAAACTATTTAGAGAGTAGCCAACTATCAAGAGGACTCGTTCCAACGATGGGTAACTTACACCAAGGCCATCTAACTCTAATCAAAGAGTCTATAAATGAAAATGACCTCACGGTTGTCACTATTTTTGTAAACCCAAAACAATTTGGTCCTAATGAGGACTTTGATAAATATCCTAGAACTCTTGAAGCCGATCTCGATGCCATTAGAAGTATTGATAAAGCTCTTGATAAGAATGTCATCGTTTTTGCACCAGAAAAGATAGAAGACATATATCCAGAGGGTTTTAGTAGTACGATTTCAGTTCATGGCTTTGATCAAATCTTATGCGCAAAAGATAGACCTGGCCATTTTGATGGCGTGACAACTGTTGTCTATATCTTATTTAATTTAATTAAAGCGAGAAGAGCTTATTTTGGATTAAAAGACTTTCAACAAACACTCATTATTAGAAAGATGGTGAAAGATCTTATGATACCAATTGAAATCAAATTAGTTGAAATTGTAAGAGATAGTAATGGTCTTGCTCTTAGTAGTAGGAATAAATATCTTGATTTAAAACAAAAAGAAGAAGCATTGACTTTAACGAAGTCTATAAAAAAACTAAAAGATTCTCTATTAAAATCAGGTATAAAAGACACTATAAAAATGAAAGATGATATTTTAGAAGACAAGAGATTTGTTTATCTTGATATTTTAGATGCAAATAATTTACACCCGCTTGATGACCGCTCCAAAGAAGCTGTTATTGCAGGTGCCATCATGATAGGAACGACACGTCTTATCGATAACACTTTAGTGAGTTTAAATGTTAGATAATGAATTCCACATTTCGCGAAATGAAAAAGCAACTCTAGTTTCCCTAATTTGTCCAAGCTTCAAAGAGCACTCTAACGAAGTTGAGACAAATAGATCTCTTATGGAACTTAGAGAACTTCTTGGGACACTTGGCATAGAAGCTGGAAGCGAACATATACAGAATAAGAAAAATATTGATCCGGCCTTTATCTTAGGAAAGGGGAAAATTGAAGAGATTGCTGAAATCGCGCAGTCTGAAGACTCAAAACTTCTCGTTTTTGATTGCGAACTCACGGCCAGCCAAATTAGAAATATAAAAAAGCTAACAGGCTTATCAGTCATCGATAGATGCCATATTATTCTCGAAATTTTCTCTGAACACGCAAGAACGAAAGAAGCAAGAATTCAAATAGAAATAGCAAGACTTGGTTATATTCTTCCTCGCCTCTCTGGCTTTTGGGGTCACCTTGGCAGACAGCGAGGTGGTGTCGGTGTTATGGGTGGTGAAGGAGAGCAGCAAATTGAACTCGACCGAAGAATCATTCGTAGTCGTATTGAGTTTTTAAAGAAAGAACTTGCGACAGTTGAAAAAAGTAGAATTGAACAAAGAAAAAGAAGAAGTAAAAAAGCGATAACGACAGCTCTTGTAGGTTATACTAATGCAGGAAAATCATCTTTAATGAATAGACTATGTCGGGTCGATGTTCTTGAAGAAGATAAATTATTTGCGACCCTAGATTCGACTTTCAGAATGCTTAATCCAGATACAAAACCGCCAATGATTCTGATTGATACTGTAGGCTTTTTATCTAACCTTCCAAACACTTTAATTGATGGATTTAAAACAACACTTGAATCAGCTCTTGAGGCCGACCTACTGATGATTGTATGTGATATTAGTGACCCAAACTATGAAAAACATCTTGAGGTTACCAATAATGTTTTAAAAGAGCTCGGTGTTGAAAACAAAGAAAAACTTATCATCTTCAATAAGCTTGATAAGCTAGATGATCCGCTTAGAGCAAAAATCATTAGAAGAGCTCACCCAAATAGTTTCCTCATCTCATCATTTAACAAAGAACAGATTGATGACTTAAGATCTCACATTGTGAATTACTTTCTTGAAAAACAGAATAAGTATGATCTATTTGTTCCCTACGATGCTGGAGCAGCACACTCAGTTATTGCCTCTAAAACCAATATTGTGAAAACACAAAATTTAGAGAAAGGAATTTATTATAAGGTAAGAGTACCCGACTTTATTTTCAATCCTTTAGACCTCGACAACTTTTTACTTGGCCCTAAAGACCCTATTCTTGAGGAGATCATAGAAGAAGCGTAAAGATTCTAAAAAGCCGACCGATACCCTCTTATGGGAAAATTTTGCCGCTTTTTATTCTTATTATTTTTATCAACTAATCTCTATGCTCAGACATTCTACATTGATATTGAAGAGTTTAATCGCACTGAAATGGAGTTCGTTATGGAGATCGTGGATCGAGATTACGAACGAGTTATGCTTGACTGCCAGGGCTTTATTAATATGGTTTCAATTGAGCATTATGATGGAAGAAGAAATAATTTAGTTCTCGATATTGGAGAATGTCCTCAAATATTTAGATCTATTCAAAAAAATATTAACAATAATCTTCCAAGTTGCCTTGAAACAAATTTAGACAATAGAACTTTCAATGTTCAAAGTGAATATTGCGACTAGAAGTTAGCGCCTTTCTACTCAACTCTTTTAATGAGGTGATAACCAAATTGAGTTTTTACAGGCTCAGAAATTTGTCCCACTTCAAGAGCAAAAGCAGCTTTTTCAAACGGAGCAACCATCATCCCCTTACCAAAGAACCCCAAAGTTCCTCCTTCACTACCTGAAGGACAATTCGAGAAATCCTTTGCACATTGCTCAAAGCTTACACCATCAGCAAGTTTTTTCTTAATATCTTCAATCTCGTATTCGTGATCAACTAGTATGTGTTGGCAGTTTATTTTTTCCATTTTTACCTCTATGAATTAAATCTAAAATAATATGTAACTGTTATTAAAACGATTATCGAAATTGCAGCAGCAATCATCATCATAATATCTTTATCCATTACTACCACCTATTAACTTCTCAAGATCTCTCCAAAGACTCGTAGGATTTACTGGTAACTCAAGTAATAAACCTTCGTGAGAAGTACTTTCACTTTCAGACTTTTTGATCAATTTTACTACTTTAAAATTCGAATTCATATTTTTCTGAAACTCTTCACTTTCTAAAAGAGCATCAGAAGTATCTATGACAACCACATCTGGCTTAATATCTTCTACAAAATGCACTGCTTCATCAAAGTTATCAATAGTAAAAAAGTCTTTTTCACTATTCTTACATGCAATTTCAATAGCTTTTAAGAGCATTTTATTTTTTGAAACGACAAAGAGTTTATTTATTTTCATGCTAACGAACTCATGTTAATTTTAGATAATTACCAATTTAAAGGTACATAACATGGCACAAGATGTAAAACTTATTGATCAAATGACAGGCACGGAACTATTTTCATGTGATATATCAGAAATAGAAAAAGCCTACGCTAAAGCTGAAGAATATGAAGAGATGGGACTAGACGTGAAACTTGTGGCCCCTTCTATTCCAGAAACTCTCATCAAATCACTCGGTGCAGGTGAAAGTGATATAAATAAGCTTAATGAAACCATAACAGAAGAGATTGCTTCTCATATTGAAGAAGAGGTTGGCTGTGTCGCTTGTCTTTCTGATACTGACGAGCAAAAAAACAATCTACAATGATTCAACCATATCAAGGTCACAAACCTCCTCATATCCGATTTTCTTATAGATGGAATTACTCGTCGGATTACTGAGATCTGTTAGTAAAAAACAAAAGTCATTTCCATGATCTAAAAGATGCTGACTAAGCTTTGCTGTAAGCTCAGATGCATATCCATGATTTCTAAATTCATGAGGAGTATAGACAAGCCCAAGTCTTATACCTGAAGGAGTTTTTCCAGCATAACCTGCCATTGATACGGCCTTACCATCGACTTCAAGAATTGATATTCCGCCTTCCTCTATACGAGTAACCATATTTCGTCTCATTCTTTTTAAACTCTGCTCAGGCAATTGGGCCTCACGACAAAACTCTTCACCCCACTCTACTAATAATTCAAGTTTATCCATCTGAGGAAACTTTAAGACTCCTTGAGACTCTTTTGGGTGAATCACTTTATTTATTTGAAAGACTCTTTCTTCAAACTTTAATTTAGCTTTCAACTTCTTTTTATCAGCATACAAATTTGCTAATTTATGAGCACTCTCTTTTGGCCCTAGAACTCCAGGAATTGTAATATCATTTTTTATAAGATATTCACTCAGCTTTTCACAAGCACGGTCCGTTAATTCAGTAATTAGAAGATGATATGGAGGAGTCATCAAAGCACATCCAACGATACTGCTCTCTTCTTTCAAAATTAAAAAGATGGGCTCCTCAGAAGAATACTTGTTTTTGTCTTTACGTACAGAGTCTGTAATTCCAATAACAAGGCAGTTTTGTGCTTCTTTAATTTTTAGAAATTCTTTGGCATTTTCATAAAACTCATGAGCATTATTTCCATGACTTATGTCCACACTAACCTCCAAAGTTAGTAAAATCTCGATAATTTTTTCAATTCTCAACACCTACATCTTAATTCATAGTAAGTAATGACCATGAACTCAATAAGATTGATGTTAATATTCTTATTCTCTCTTCCTTCTTTTGCAAGTAACTTCACTTTAAATGAGCAAATTAAAGTCCCTCATCACCCAGTACTCAGTAATGAGGATGCACTGGGAGTTGATGCCGTCATCATTAAAGGGCAATGGAAAGTAAAGGATGTGAGAGATCGTTTTCAAAAGGCATCTGCAATTTATAAAAGAGAATGTGGTATTAAAATATTTTTAAAATCATTAAAAGTCGTTCAATGGAAATATCCAGGTAGCGGTCTTTTTTATGATCTTAACGATTATTTTAAAGATAGATATTTTGATGGAACTCAGCAGTTCTTAGAAGATTTAAATATGACAAGTAGACCTCTTGCTATTTTTTTAGATTCTTTTGATGAATATATGCCAAAGCTAGCCACATCTTTTCCAAAGGTTTCTCTAGCAACTGATTCAAATGCTCTTAACACACTATGGATCACTAATAAGGTGAATAAACCTTCATATCTAGAAAAAGAGCCTGATAGCTACAGTGTACTCGCTCATGAAATCGGACATATTCTGTTAAATGAATCACATGTCTTTGGCAAGAAGCCAAATATCATGCACCATAAGCTTCAAATGCTAAATGACGACTTTACTGAAGAGCAATGCTTGAAGATGAAGAAAAATATTAAAAGCTTCATCAAAAAACACTAGGACTTAAAAATACTTATATCAAGCTCTTGCTTCTCACCTACCCAAATAGCATAATCTGTGTGATCTAGAAGATCATCTCCACTACCTGGATGAATAAAGAAGATAAGGTCTCTTCTATTTTGAACGGCATATGACATCACATCATAGAAGTTCTCTCTGGTCGCAGTAATTTGCACACTCCACATTGGATGAGGGCCAACACTCTTTTCATGAAAACGACCAAGATCAATCGAAAATAGCTCTTTAATTTTATGACCTAACTCTTTTGCATATGAGATATTCTTTTCTGTGTAGTAGAGGTGTATATGATAGTACTTAATTTCTTGATTTATAAATTTCATAAGAAGATTTAAGCATAAAAAAGGCCCTCTTAAAAGAGGGCCTCTATCTAAAAGAAATTAAACTTTATAGATTAGTCTTCTGAACTACCAAGGTTGAAACCTTTAAGTTTATCAGCAAGAGTAGCTGTTTGTACTGGCTGAGTAAATGAACCATCATTTTCAGCGTTTACAGCAGCTTTGATTGAAAGTGCAATTTTCTTAGCATCTTTATCAAGAGAGATAACCATAGCTTTTACAGCGTCACCTTTTTTGATAACGTCTTCTGGTTTTTCAACTCTTTCTTCAGAAAGCTCAGAAATATGGATAAGACCTTCAATTCCTGTTTCAAGTTCAACGAATCCACCAAAGTCAGTAACTCTTACTACTTCAGCTTCAACAACTGTACCAACAGGAAGTCTCATTTCAATCTTCTTCCAAGGATCTTCAGCTAGTTGCTTAACACCTAAGCTGAATTTTTGGTTTTCTTTATCGATTGCAAGAACCATTGCTTCTACTTCTGCACCTTCAGAAAATTCTTCTTTAAGGTTAACGTTTTTCTTTGTCCAAGAAACGTCAGAAACGTGAATTAATGCATCAACATCTTCACCAAGGTCAACGAAAGCACCAAATTCTACAACAGACTTAACTTTACCTTTAACCTTAGATCCAACAGGGTACTTAGCTTCAAGAGCATCCCATGGGTTGTCTTGTAATTGCTTAAGACCTAGAGAAATTCTCTTGTTCTCAGTATCTACTTCTAGTACTTGAGCTTCGATCATTTCACCAGCATTGAAGTGCTTAGTTGGGTTCTTAATAGAGTTTGTCCATGACATTTCAGAAACGTGGATAAGACCTTCGATTCCGTCATCAAGCTCGATGAAAATTCCGTAATCTTTAACAGATACGATTTCACCTTTAACTTTCTTACCTGCAGTATAAGTTTCGTGAGCTTTTTCCCATGGGTTTTCTTGAACTTGCTTAAGACCAAGAGAAACTCTTTCTTTATCTTTATCAAACTTAAGGATCTTAACTTCAATTTCATCAGCAACTTTCATAAGGTTAGAAGGATGCTTCACTCTTCCCCATGACATATCAGTGATGTGAAGAAGACCGTCAATACCACCAAGATCGATGAACGCACCGTAATCAGTAATGTTCTTAACAATACCTTTAACGATCATTCCTTCTTGGATTTGTCCAAGAACTTCGTCTCTTAGCTTACCTCTTTCTTCTTGAAGAATAGCTCTTCTAGATAGAACGATGTTTCCTCTTTTCTTGTTAAACTTGATAACTTTGAATTCCATCTTCTTACCGATGTACTTATCAAGGAATCTAGTTGGTCTGATATCAACTTGTGAACCAGGTAAGAAACCTTTAACACCG
>NZAF01000105.1 GCA_002686115.1 Halobacteriovorax sp.
TATTTGGTTTTAGATCAGTCATTCACTCTCAGGTCCACGATAGTCTTGTCCACGCTGACAACGCTTTAGGAGTACAGAGTACGGATAATCCAGATGGATGGGGTGTTTCCTACTATGTAGGACCCTCACCTCACATTATTAAATCTGAAAAGACGGCCCTAAGTGATAACATTTTTAAAAAAGTGTCAGGTGTCGTATCCGCGCAGACTGTACTCGCTCACATTAGAAAGGCAACTCTAGGCTCATTAAACATATTAAATACTCATCCATTTCAATACGGAAATTGGACTTTTGCCCATAATGGGAATGTAAAAAACTTTGATAAAGTAAAAGATAAAATTATAGAGGGTATCAGTCCTGAGTTTAGACGATTTGTGCTTGGAACAACAGATAGTGAGTTAATTTTTTATTATATTCTTAGTGTCTTGAGTACAGATATTAATCTTCATGAGCCCCATGTAAGGATCAAACCAGTCTTTAAAGCTTTAACTGAGGCCATGAGCCAACTAGAAGAAATTGTTGGAGACTTTAACTTTGATGAAGACGCTCCCCCAACAGATAACTTCATTACCTTTATCCTTACAAATGGTGAAGTTATGGTCGGATTTAATGGTGGAAAAAAATTATACTATTCAACTTATAAAAACCGCTGTTCAGAAAGAGACACATGTCCTAGTTTCTCTAAAGAATGCGAGGCCCCTTCAACTAGTGGGTACATCAATCACCTTATCTTTTCTAGTGAGCCTCTATCGGGTGAAAATGTATGGATAGAGCTTGAGCATCATGAACTAATTGGTGTAGACGCTAAAATGAAGATTCAAAAAGATAATACAAAGGCAGATTAACTGACGACTTTTTCATATCTCTCATATTCTTCATAATCAATATCGATAACACCTTCTAGAATTTCATAACGATATAGAGCTTTTTTAAGAAGTTTATAATCTAAGTTATACTTAGAAAATTGATCATGTAATTGAGCATATTCATTTGAGCAAATTCTATCATCTGCTAGTAAAATACGGACAAGTAAGTCATAAGTCTTATCTGTATGATTAACATTTATACTTTCAAATAGCCTTTGAAAGTATGAGACATCAACCTTAAGACTTTTATTATCTCTTAACTGACTCTCTTTAAAAAAATATGAACAAAATACAATGACTTCCTCAGATATAGTTTTTCCACTTAGTACTCTAGTAATTCTCTCGTTGAAATAATCACCGGCCAATATAGAAAGAGTTCGTATCTTCTTTATCACATTTTCTTTCTTAGTTTTTTTGTAATGAATATCGTTAATCATATACATAAGAAATAAAGAGTCTAATTTATTTTGCTCTCTAGGTAATACTGATTTAAAAAAGTTAACATCACTTTTAAAGATACTTGGATAATTTAAAAGCATATCTATAAGGAGTATCGCCCTACTTTCATGTTTAAAATAATCTAATCCATAAAGCTCTAGAAAACTCTTCTTCTCTTGTTTGTGAAACTCTCCATCTGAAAATGATATCATCATGTGAATGAGAGGTAGAACTGAGTGCCTGGACTCTTTAATACTACTTTTTACTCTCAAGGACTGATATATTCTTTCAACCATTCTCTTTTCTGATAAACTGACTACTCCATCACATTTGACGAGTTTAATAATCTCATCTTTTAATAAGAATAATTCTTCTTTCATCACATATCGGGATTTTAAAAACTCCCTAAGAGAATAGTCCTCAATCTCTAACTTATTCATCAATAAATAAAGATCACTTAAGTATGTTCTTATATAGAAGTATTCTTTCTTATCTATAAAATGATCATTACCCACTGAAATAAAAACTGCTGCGATCGCTGCATGAACGAGTTCATTTATTTTAATCTCTCTTGTATTCTGAGGAAGAAGTTCTTTTGAAGAGACATTTAACTCTTCAAAGAAGTGTTTTAGAAATTTCGGTGCATTCTTATATATTTTAGCCTCAAGAAAGTATGTGAGAACATCCTTGCATATCACTTCCTTTACATTAGAACTTAGATAATTGTTTATGAGTGCCAATGAATTCTGTGGTAATTCAGCATGATAGAGAATCTTTCGACATTGCTCAACCTCATCACTGTACACGACATAGTTAGCATAGGATTTTTTCATGAGTGCCAAGTAGATAGATTGTATTTCTGTTCTCTTATCTATTTTTAAAAAATTGCCTATCTCATCAACAAGAAGTAGCCGACAATGACTTTCTAATTCATTAATCATTTAGACGCTCTCCCTACTCTACCAAAGACTTTAACCTTACTTACGAATGTAAAACTTGCTCCTAGATAAAAAGAGCAGACAATATAATAAAGCCATATAACAAGAATCATATAATTATAAAATTCTCCATATTCTTTTAATAAGTCCTCCTTAAAGTAAGTAAGATAAATCCAATAGAAGTACTTTCCTAAAAGGAAAAAAATTGCAAATACTAATGCTCCTTGAAAAGCATCTTGAAAACTCACTTTAAGTCGAGTTGAGTACTTATAAAATAGCGTAAGAAAGGCTATACAGAGAGGCCAAACAATAATCTCAATCATCTTGATCAGAGTTTCTTTTGAACTAATCACAGGTTCAAAAATACTAAATACAAACTCTCTTTCCATCACGAAAAATAAAGTTAAAAAGAAGATGGCGATAACAACTCCAAATAAGACAGAGCGTAAATCATCTTGAAAAAATCCTCCATCTGGATCGACCTTTGAAAGAATATTTATTCCAAAAACAAAAGATGTACTAATCCCAAGACATGCAAAGAACCATAAAAACAGCTGATCAATGCTTATAAATTGGGATGATATCTGATCTTCAACTAGACTCTTTAGACTTCCTAGAACGTAAGGTTCAATTTTTGGAAAACTTAAAAAAAGTGTATTAATAACATGATCTTTTGCTGAATCAGAGTCTCCAAGATACATCCCTATCACAGAGATTAACAAGAGGATCGCCGGTCCAAAGCTTAGAATAGCAAAAAAGGTTGTGGCCCCTGAGACAACTTCACCCTTTCTTTTTTTAAAGAGAAACATCGACTCGACTAATCTTAGAATGAAAACTTTGAGGGCCTTGAAAAAGGCTTTTTCAACAGCATCATTTGCAAAAGTTTTTACAGCTCTTGTCTTCATAGCTTTAATTGCGTTCATAGGATTCTTGTCGGTTAATTCTCATTCAGATATTAGATATTTAAACATTAACCGAGTGGCTTGTTCGGGAATAAAAATCAATTTATATTTTTACTTTTTTTAAATGCTAAAGAAATGGTATAATTTAACGAAGGGGTGTTCGAATCGCATGGAGGCGCAATGAAATACCTATTTCTTATTTTATCATTTGCATGTTTGATAAAAATCAATACATTCGCAAGAAAGCCTGCGGTAGAACCTATTATGGGTGTCTCTATTGAAGAATACAAGGAAGTCCCTCCTTCAAAGGCCAAGGGATATGACTTCTCTAGAAAGCCAAATTCTAATGTCAATAACCAAGACACTATTCCGACTAAAGAAGTCAGAATTCATAATCAAAATGAAATTAAGAGTCAGTCACAAACAAAGCTTGAAGATACTTCCAATAAGAACTTTCTCTTCTTTGTTCTCGTAGCACTTCCACTACTCGCTTCATTCGTTTCATATCTGCGCTTTAAGAGTAAAGATACAACCAATGCAAATCATAATGTTATTGATTTAAATTCAAAAAGATCATCTACTCATAACGATGATGACGACGTTAAAAGAGCATCATAATTTTTATAAATTTGTTCCATACATGCTAGATGTTTTTTGATCATAAGAATAAATTCTTCTTATACCTCTATGAGAAACAATAACTTCTGAAATACCATCACCATTTAAATCATTACTTCCAACCTTATACAGCCTCTTATAAGTTCCCATATTAAAATCTTTCTTCTCTAGCCATAGAGGAGATAGTCTTTGAAACTTTGCTTTTTTAAAGTCGTTATCTTTCACAACATATGAATAAATAGCACCTGTATTATAGCGATCAAGATATCCAGTTTTTCCTTCAAAGAAATAGAATAAGGTAATTGTAATATTCTTTGCTAATGACTTTCTTAGTACTCGATAAACTCTAGCTGAGTGACCCTTTGTTAAGAATTTAAATCTTCCAACGTCATTTCTCTTAAAATCAAGTATCCTCACATAATAGAGTCCATCTACCATTTCGACTCGAAAAAACTCCTCTATTCCATCCCCTGTCATATCAATTTTTATAAAATCAGAGCTTGCTTTAAAGAAGTCACGGACACCGTCAGACTTAATTTGATCGACAACCTTATCTCTTTCCTTTCTCATCATTCGATTAAAAAACCACTCATCTTGAGCATATGAGGCATTAAAGAGAAATGTTGCAACAAGTAGAAAGTACTTCATAAAAGTATTTTAACTTATCTATGAAAAATAAACATAAAATAGTAAGAGATTCCTAGTAGTTTGCTATGCACAAAGAGCCAAACTTTAGCACTCAACTATTCACAACGCATATCCTCTAAGTTAGAATATAGGGTATTAATTTTGAAGGCGGATACAGTGAATAAAGCAATAAATATTGGAATTATTGATAATACTAACCAATTCTCTCTCATCAATCTCATTGATGGTAAGCTAAATGAAAAAGTTGTCTCTACTGAAGACCTTGAAAAGCAGCATTTACACGCACTTTTTTATAAGAAAGAGATACTTGAGGTGAATGATATTAATGAGATTTTAAATAAGTCTCAAAACTTCTACCCCCTAACTTCTCTTGAAGATATTTCTTCTTCAAAAGAAGAATTCATAAAAAAATCATTTGAAGAAGCATATACACTATATGAAAACTCTCTTGAAAGCTGGCGCCTACAAAATAACGTCATTCTTCTTGAAACACTTTTTGAACATGCTGATCATTTAAAGAACCTATGGCCAAATGATAGAACAGCGTTCTTTGAAGAACTTTGGTTTATTTTAAAAAGAAACCTTGGCGCATCTGAGATTAAAATTGTCTATAATGATATCAAAAAAGCTTCTGCTAAAAGTGATAGGAATGAACTCATTCAAGTAACAATTGAAGGAAATAAGCACCCTAATCCTAAAGAAGGTGGAGACTTTGAAAAGTCTCTTATGGATCAATTTGCTGAGGAATTTGCAGTTCCATTTAATGTTTCTGAGTTTAATGAAGAAAAAGGACAACTTGTCCTTACAGCGGTTGTAAACGATTCGCCAATGATCATCATGGCAGAGGTTCCATCGTTCTCTAGAGTTCAAAGTGCCGTTGTGTCAGCCTTTATGAACTCTCTTTCGAGATAAACTTCTACGCACCAAAGCCTTTAAGCTGCTCACCACCTAAAACATGAAAGTGTGTATGGAAGACTGTTTGTCCGCCATGCTTATTAACATTTGTCACAACTCTATATCCATTTTCAAGAAGTGAGTTTGAACTTGTAAATTCACTAATGGCCTTAAAAATATCTGAGAGTTGTTCAGCATTAGCAGACATCTCATTAACGTTCTTCGTGTGACTTTTGTGAATGAAAAGATAGTGCTCTTTTGCTAGTGGATTAATATCGTGAAAAGCGTAAACATTATCATTTTCAAAAACCTTCTTACTTGGAATTTCACTTTTTATAATTTTACAAAACAAACAATCTTCCACTTACTTCTCCTAATCAACAATTGTTACTTGTGCACCTAGTTTTTCAAACTTGGCACTTAAGTTCTCATAACCTCTCTCTAAGTGATATATTCTATCAATCACAGTTTCACCTTCAGCGCAAAGTGCAGCAATAATAAGGGCCGCAGATGCTCTAAGATCAGTACACATCACTGGTGCACCTTTCAGAGGAGTCCCTCCCTCGACGATTGCAGTATTCCCAGACACACTAATCTTAGCTCCCATCCTTACAAGCTCAGGAACATGCATAAAGCGATTTTCAAAAATATTTTCTTTAACAATCGTTGTTCCTTCACAAATTAAACTAAGAGAAACTAATTGCGCCTGAGCATCTGTAGGAAATCCTGGATAGGGAGCCGTTTCAATATTAATAGATTTAAGATGACTCGGCTTTAAGTGCACACCATTTGAAAGCACTTCAATATTTGCACCCATCTCTTTTAACTTATCAATAACAAATTCAAGATGGAGAGGATCAAAGTTTAGAACTTTTATATCTGACTTTGATGCAAGCCCGGCCATAATATAAGTAACAGCTTCAATTCTATCTCCAATAGCTTCATATTCTGTTGGAAATAATTCCTTCACACCATCAATAACAATCTTTGAAGTACCAATTCCTGAGACTTTAGCACCCATTGAATTTAGAAAGTTTGCAAGGTCATCAATCTCTGGCTCTTTCGCTGCGTTTTCAATAACAGTCTGTCCATTTGCAAAGACCGCGGCCATCATAAGATTTTCAGTTGCACCAACAGATGGAAATTTTAGAGCAAGCTTTGTTCCAACGAGTTCGTCTGTATGGGCCTCAACATAACCAGAATTAAGGTCAATATTAACCCCCATCTTTTCTAAATTTTTTAAGTGAATATCAATAGGTCTTGTACCAATGGCACAACCACCAGGAAGAGAAACCTTTGCTTTATTAAGTCTAGATAACAGAGGTCCTAATACAAAAATTGATGCTCTCATTGTTTTTACAAGTTCATAAGTTGCTTCATGAGAAGAAAGGTTCTTAGCATTAAAGATAGTAACATTACCTTCCTCACGAACTTCAACACCAAGATTCGTTAAAAGCTTAACCATTGTCTTAATATCTCTAAGGTCTGGTAGATTCTTAAGCCTAATTTCTTTATCTGATAAAAGTACCGCTGCAAGAATTGGAAGATAAGCATTCTTTGCTCTAGAGATACTAACCTCTCCACTAAGCTTACATGGTCCATTAATTTTTAATTTTTTCATAACATCTCTTTATTTTTTTAATGCCCAAAGAAAACGGTCTCTTTGAGTATAATCTTTAACAACTTTGATCTCTTGATAATCATTAACATCGATAAGTTCTCTAAAGTTTTTTTCTAAATAATTTAAGTGATCCTCATGTCCTTCCATCATAAAAAGACCTTGTGGTTTTAAACTCTCATCTACTTGCTTAAAAAAAGTATTAAACCATTCATCATGCTCTTCATCTTTTAAATAAAGGGCTATGTGTGGTTCATAAGAGTGCACTCTCTCATGTACTTTAAACCTATCTCCACTCTCTTTTATATAAGGAGGGTTTGAGACTATAATATCAAACTTGTCTTCAATTTCAAAAAGACGATCACCAATTTTAAAACAAAGCTGGTGCGAATCTGCGATTTTAAAATCCAAGCGAAAAGCATTTGTTTTAGCTATTTCAAGCGCTTTTGCCGATAGGTCTGTTGCAAGAGCATTTATTTTAACATTAAGCACATCTGCTAAAATAGATAAAATGATTGCCCCACTACCTGTACCAATATCAATAAGAGAAATATTCTCTTTTTTGATTTTTCTAATAAAGGAGACAACTTTTTCAACTAAAATCTCAGTCTCATTTCTTGGAATAAGAACGTTTTCATCAACAAAGAACTCACTCTTATAGA
This sequence comes from Halobacteriovorax sp., assembly GCA_002686115.1. GTDB lineage: Bacteria > Bdellovibrionota > Bacteriovoracia > Bacteriovoracales > Bacteriovoracaceae > Halobacteriovorax_A. The sequence goes on from NZAF01000105.1 coordinate 7,585, forward strand.
AATAAGCTTCATTAATAATTTGTTCTAATGGAATGCCTTCTTTTAAAGAAGAGAAAAACTTTTCACTTAAAGAATTATTAGGACCATTAAGAATAAGTGGATCAAATGATAATTCAGATTTTTCAAGAAACCTTTTAAAGTCATTCTCTAATCTAGAAATTGTAAGACCTGGATAATCTCTTAAAAGATTATCTTCATGAGACTCATAGAAATTATGAAGGGACTCTTTAAGGGTTGGGAGCGCCAAGGGACTACTCTTCCTGACCTTTTAAAAGTTCAGCTTGATTATGAGCAATAAGTGCATCAAGAACTGGGGCCATATCCCCTTCAATGATCTTATCGAGAGAATAAAGAGTTAAGCCAATTCTGTGATCAGAAAGTCTTCCTTGTGGATAGTTGTAAGTTCTAATTCTTTCAGAACGATCACCTGTCCCAATGAGACCTTTTCTCTCTGCAGCTTCTTCAGCATTTTTCTCTTGAAGCATTTTATCAAAGATTCTAGCAGCTAAAATCTTTAGTGCCTTTTCTTTATTTTTTAGCTGTGATTTTTGATCTTGGTTATAAACCTGTATACCTGTCGGTTCGTGCGTCACACGAACAGCCGAGTCAGTCGTATTAACGTGCTGTCCACCAGAACCAGATGCTCTCATAACATCAATTCTTACGTCATTTAAATCAAGTTCCCAGTCAAGGTCATCAGTTTCAGGCATAACTGCAACAGTAATCGTTGAAGTATGAACTCTCCCTTGAGACTCTGTTTTTGGGACTCTTTGAACACGATGAACACCAGATTCGTATTTCATCTTTGAATAAACTTTTTCACCAGAAATGGAAAAGATAACTTCTTTTATCCCCTCATCATTTTCAGAAAGAGAATCAATTTCAGTTTTCCATCCTTGTGAACGAGCATAGTTTTGATACATTCTAAGGACATCACCAACAAAGATAGAAGCTTCATCTCCACCGGCACCAGCTCGAATTTCAACCATACAGTTCTTATCATCAAGAGGATCTTTTGGCAGAAGAAGAATCTTTAGTTCATCTTCAAGACCTTCGACAAGAGGCTCGTTCTCAGCAAGAACTTCCTTTGCCATCTCTTTCATATCTTCATCACTATCTTTAAGCATCTCTTTGGCTTCGTTAATATCCTCAATGATTTGACGATATTTTTTATAACAGATAACAACATCTTCAATTGAAGCTCTCTCTGAAGAAATCTTCTTAAATTCTTTTTGTCTGTCATAAATAGAAGGGTCAGCAAGCTTCTCAGTAAGAGTTTGATATCTCTCAACAACCTGATCTAACTTATCGAACATGCTCATAGTAATCCTCTTAAGAAATCAAAAATAGAAATTATCTATTCATTGACTCCATAAATTCGGCGTTTGTTTTTGTCTTATTCATTCTTTCAAGCATAAATTCCATCGCATCAATTGTAGACATAGGATGAAGAACTTTTCTTAGAACGAAGACTCTTTGAAGATCTAATGGGTCCATTAGTAGATCTTCTTTTCTTGTAGAAGACTTATTGATGTCTAGAGCAGGGAAAATTCTTTTCTCTAGTAGTTTTCTATCAAGTTGAATTTCAGAGTTACCTGTACCTTTAAATTCTTCAAAGATAACTTCGTCCATTCTTGAACCTGTATCAATAAGTGCAGTAGCGATAATCGTAAGAGAACCACCGTTTTCAATATTTCTAGCAGCACCAAAGAACCTCTTTGGTCTGTGTAGTGCATTTGAATCAACCCCACCTGAAAGGATCTTACCAGATGTAGGAGAAACTGTGTTATAGGCACGTGCAAGACGAGTAATTGAGTCAAGAAGGATAACAACATCTTCACCCGCTTCAGTAAGTCTCTTCGCCTTTTCAATAACCATCTCAGCAACTTGTACGTGACGATTTGCTGGCTCATCAAATGTAGATGAAACAACTTCCGCGTCAACGTTTCTCTTCATATCTGTAACTTCTTCTGGTCTTTCATCAATAAGAAGAACAATAAGTTTTGCATCTTCGTGATTGGCAGAAATAGCGTTTGCAATTTCTTGGAGAAGAACCGTCTTACCAGCTTTTGGAGGTGCAACGATCAGACATCTTTGACCAAAACCTTGTGGTACGTACATATCAATCATTCTCGTTGACATCTTCTTAGGTTCGAATTCTAAGTTAATTTTTTTATTAGGATAAAGCGGAGTTAAGTTATCAAAAAGAACTGTTTTTTTATGCTCTTCTGGTGTTTTTCCATTAATAGAATTTAACTTTAAAAGTGCAAAGTATCTTTCGTTATCTTTAGGAGGTCTAATTTGCCCCTCTATCGTGTCACCTTTTCTAAGGCTAAATCTTCTAATCTGACTTGGGGATACATACATATCATCCGAACCAGGAAGGTAGTTATATCCAGGGGATCTTAAGAAACCAAAACCGTCTTGAAGAATTTCAAGGACACCACCACCAAAGATCTCTTCATCTTTTGCTGCGTGTGCTTTTAGGATTCCAAAAATCAGCTCATGTTTTTTCATCCCAGCTGAGTTTTCAATTCCAGCTTCATTTGCCAATTTAGATAGTTCTTTAATGTCTAAAACTCTAAGGTCATTAAGGTGCATAAAACTACTACTCCGATAATATTTAATACATATAGTTTAATCTCGTACTTTTTCCTGGATTTGTTCGTAGAGAATTTTTTAGTGGATTGTATATAAGGTAAGTTCATATTAATTCTTTATTCATTCTCAGTCAATATATTCTACGATGCATAGCTATTTTCAAGGACCTTGACCTTCTGCGGCATCCATTGTATCTAGACAGGATGTCTGAATTTAGTAAATATCCAAGATTTGAAGAATTTAAAGGTAAGAATATTCTTTCTGTCGATTATGGAGAAAAGGCCATTGGACTTGCTTCTTTTTGCCCTGGTCGAGACCCATTTCCACTCACTCGTGGAAAAATAAAGAATGCTGGCTTTCACAACTTTTTAAAATCCTTAAAAGAAGTTATTGATGAAGACTTCTTTGAAATACTAGTCTTTGGTATCCCCTATCTTACTGATGGTTCAGAAAGTGAAAAAACTCTTGAGATGAAAAAATATTTTCAAATTATAAGAGAATCCTGCTCAGATCTATTGGTCTTTGAACAAGATGAAACACTTTCGACGTTCGAAGCTAAAAAGAGAATGGAGAATTCCGCTGAATTTAATTTCAAAGTAGACATTAAAAGAATTGATGAAGTTTCAGCAATAATTATTCTTGAAGACTTTATCAGATCAAATTAGTTCATTAAATATTACTCAATATCTAGAAAGTTTTATGTTACCATTTTAGTCAAAACGTAAATGTAAAGTGAAGCTTTATAGCGACTTAGCTTAAGCTTATATTTTTAGGTGACTTAATAATGAATAAGAAGCATATTTTTATTTTTTTAATCATTGCCCCTCTTCTAGCGATTTCAATGTCCATAGTTCAGGTTTATTATAGTGTTTATCATTGGGGTTACCAAGGTGAGGATACTATATTTGCTATTGAAAGTGGTGATACTTTTAGTCGTATTAATTACAAGTTAAGTCAAAGAAAGATAATCTATAGTGCAAGGCTATTTCATCAGTACACTAAGTTTCAAAGTGAACTAGAAAACTTTAAAGTCGGCCGCTACGAAATTAAGACAGGCATGACAATGCCTCAAGTTCTCGAGACCCTTACCTCAGGAAATTCCATTACTATTTCTGTGACAATTCCAGAGGGGAAGAACCTTTTTCAAATTGCAGAAATTCTAGAAGAGAAGAAAATTACAAGTGCTAAAGACTTTATGAAATTGGCAAAGAGTAAGGCAATGGCGAAAAAGCTTTCTATTCCAAGTCACCGTGTAGAAGGATATCTATATCCTGATACATACCAATTTCCAGAGAACTCCAAGGCTGAATTTGTACTAAACTCGATGGTGGATAACTTTAATAAAAAGGTAAATGGCCTCGATTTTTCAAAAACAAAGTTCTCTAAACATGAAGTCATAATACTTGCTTCTGTCGTTGAAAAAGAAACAGGTGCTTCCTTTGAAAGGCCAAGAATTGCTGGTGTTTTTACAAATAGACTAAAGAAGAGAATGAGACTGCAATCCGATCCTACAACAATCTATGGTATCTATGAAAGATATGATGGAAATATTAGAAAGAGGGATCTTCTAGAAAAAACTCCTTATAATACTTATAAAATAAATGGACTTCCGGCAGGCCCAATTGCAAACCCTGGACTTGAGTCTATAAAAGCCGTCATTAATCCAGAAAAACATGACTATCTTTATTTTGTAAGTAAGAATGATGGGACACATATTTTTACAAAGACCTATAAAGATCACCTTAAAGCGGTGAATACTTGGCAAAAAACAAGCTCTAATAGAAAAGGGCGTAGCTGGAGAGATTTAAAAAAGAAATGAAACTTTGGTCTAGTTTTGACCCTGACTATATAGAGGGAAAATTTAATGAATATCTTGAATCTCTTCAACCTATAAGAATGTGGCAAGAGCCGATTCAAGATTATCCTGAGATTTATGGTGTTGTCACAAAAGTTTCAACGAATGAGTTTTCTATCACTGTCGATGAACAGTACAGAAAACACTTTAACAAATTAAGCCTGCAAAAGGCCCTACTCTTTCACTCCGCTCTTGATGATATGCACTTTAAAAAAGATCTTTTTTCTTTTGATACTTCATCAATTTCTTTTTCTAAACCGAATGAAGTACGTTTTAGAGATAATAGAGTTACCCAAAGATATTATTATAAGTACCAGGACTTTAAATCTATTACCTATACCATTGGTGAATTTGGAGAAAAGGAATCTGATATTTTAACTGATATCTCAAACTCTGGTGTAAGCTTTGTTATTCCAACGACTAAAAGAGATAAGATTGAAATTGGGGATACTCTTTGTATCACGGCATTAACCGACCAAGAGCTACCAGAGGGTTTACAGGCTACTGTTAAGTATATTGTACCTTATCAAATATCTCGAGAGAGTACTTCTAATCTTATTCAAGTAGGTTTAAATTTTAAAAACGATCTTGAATCAATCTCTTACGCTTCCGTTGGAACTTTTATTAAAAGAAAGCAGCAAAAGGTAAAAGGTTTAGATACTACAGGATTTAATGGCCTTAATCCTAATGAGTTTGAAAGAAAAATTGGAGCTATAAAAACTAAGAATGCTCAGCTTGCAGCTAATATTCGAGAAAGAGTGGAAGATCTTGATAGACTTCGCTACTTAACAACTGAAATGAAAAGAAACTTTCTTTTAGATATAAATCATGATCTCCTAGCGGCTGCACTGAGGCTCTCTAGTAAAGAGTTAATTTTTGATCTCTTATCAGATGTCACAGATAGTATGCGAGAAGAATTTCTCGAGAAGCTAGATGTTGCCAAACCTGCATCAGCAGTCAACAAGGCGCAAGATGAAATTTGTCGCTTGATTCATAACAAAGAAAAAACAGGCGAGCTAATACTTGATCCTCGCTCTTATATTAAATATGTTTGATTAGTCCGTTCCATAAAGAATAGTCTCATCTCTTTTTGCACCACCTATATCATTTTTAGGTTGGTACCATGCTGCTACCGGAGCTGTTGAAACGAATCTATACCCTTCTTTTGCATTTGTCGTAATTCTAGCTTGAAAAGGAGCACTTGTATTTACGCCAGTTCTACTCAAAGAAAAAGTTTGCACAGGAGTGTCGCTACCGATAATTTGACTTGGAGAATATACTGAAATCGTTGCAGCTTCTTTACTTGCAAAAGCAATCCAATCCCCTTGAACATTTAAAACGTAGTTCTTTTTCATAAGATTAGTAGGTAAAAATGGAGCTGCACATCCTCCATTTGAGTCAGCATAACTTGCACCAGAAATACCTTTATCAGATCTTATTAAAAGACTGCTTGAGGTATACTGACTTCCAGATTTTGCAGGATTAACTTTTATAGAGTCTGTTTTATCAAGTGTGTTACTTGTTGTGCCCGAGTTACTGTGCCACAGATTGTAGAAAGTAGAATCCCTCGATGTCGTTAATCTCATTGAAGTTGACGGAATACCAATAATTTCTGTCGCAGAAGGTAGAAGAGGCTTTGGATCGACAAATCTCGTCCCACTCCCAGAAATGTGGTAAGCAAGTACAGTACCAGTTGAGACGACTTGATAACTTCCATACTGTGACCAGGAAAGAGTATCTCCAGAGTCTTTATTTATCGTCATTGAAGTTAAAAGTGAACCACCTTGATAAATACTAACAGTCGTATCTTCTATTGCATAAACATGAAGTTTTTGAGGATTATATCTAATTGAATTAAAACTAAAACTTTTACCGGCCCAAGATGTTGGACTAAAAGTAATATTTGCTTTATTCGTATCACCACCACTCCCTCTCCTTCCGGCAGTATAAATTGGTTTATCTGCATCAATCACATCAAATTGAGAGGGGGAAAATAGATGAGTTTGTCCCTTATTAAGAGTGACCAGTGGATTACCATTAAGCGTGACATCTGTGTCATCATAAAAGGCTACAACCTTTGCGGTTGTTGCACCTCCTACATTCATTGCTTTATATGGAGAGCTAAAGATTTCACTATTAGGCTTCGTTTCACCCTCAGCAATATTAGACCATTCTGAAATACTTCCTGAGTCATAAGACATCTGCACTCTAAACTCATAAATAGTAGATGGCAAAAGTCCCAAAACAGTTGTACCTACACTTATATTTACTCCATCATCAAAACTTAACCAAACCGTTGTAAATTTTTTCCTGTATTGAATATTGTAATCATTAACTGTGAATCCAGAAGTATTTATAGCGGCCCAGTTTAGTTCTGCAGACTGAGATAATGTAGAAGGTACAGATAATGTTGAAATTGATGGCGTAGTTGTCGATTTATTTATTGTCTGAACATATTGAATTGCATTTTGATAAGAGGCATTAGTATGATCTACCCTTATTGTCACATTTCCATCACTAAGACTAGAAACATCAACAAAGCCCGTCGTCCATGAGCCAGAAGTGCAATTAGGAGTAAATGTAAGCCCTTCGATATCAACATTTACAGCTCTTCCATTTTCAGAACAAGAACCAATGACTTGAAACGCTGATTCATTTGCAGGATTTATATCTCCAACAGACGTTATACTTACTGTTGGCAATGTCGTATCTTTTGTAAACGTGTCACTTGCAGTTGGTGCAGTTAAATGATTCACATCAACACTAATGACTCCATCACTTAAACTTGAGAGATCAAGCGAATTTGTGATCCAATTACCTGATGAGCAAGTGGCATATGTCGTAAGTGCTCCACTACCGACATTAATCGTTACAGCAGAATTATCACTTGAACAACTCCCAGAGAAGACAACATTTTTTTCATTATCCTGACTAATATCAGAAGGTGGATTCAGACTTACTGAAAATGAAAGAGTGTCTTTATTAATCGTCACAGTACTAAACGATGATGAATTACCATTAGTATCAGTTGTCGATATGTTAATATCAATTTTACCCTCAGAAAGTGCAGAGAGATCAACAATACCAGTAGCGAATGACAAACTAGAGCAGGTCAGATTTCTAAAAACTCCACCAATATCTACACGTACTGCTCTACCCTCCTCAGAACATGAACCAGATAAAGAGTAAAGTGATTGGTTTGCTAGGTTTATATTATCACTACTAGTTAAGGTAATAGTTGGAATTACTGTGTCTTTTACAACTGAACCAGAGGCAGCCAGCGCACTGTTACCGACAGCATCGTTCATATTCACAGAAATAGAAACTCCACCACTATCACTAAGGCTTTGAACGTTTACATTTCCAGTCGTCCATGAACTAGAGCTACATGTAGGCGAAAAACTTAAATTACCAATTGTCACATTTACGACCTGCGATTCCACATCACATGTACCACTCACAGAATAAGCATTTACATTTGAAGCATTGATAATACTTGGAGATGATAGAGTAACAGTAGGTGACACAACATCTTTTTGAATTGTGACATCACTAAAATTTGAACTATTTCCCGCTGAATCAACTGTTGCGACTGAAACAGTAACATCCCCATCGAAAAGACTAGTAACATCAACAGACCCAGTATTGAACATTCCTGAATTACAACTAGTCGTCACAAGAATCGATTCAAGTGATATATCTACATTCTGACCTTCTTCGCTACAAGTCCCACTTAAAGAATATGTACCAACATTTGAAATATTTATATTAGAAGAAGTTAAACTGAGTGTTGGTAAACTCGTATCTTTAATAACAGAAACACTATCTTTTGATTCATTTAGTGCCTCATCTTTATGAGATAAAGTTATGCTTAATGATGGGGCATCATTTTCAGAACTAATATCAACTGAATCCAAGTTCCATACTCCGGCATCACATTGTGTTTCAAATTCGGTCTCACCAACAACAATCGATACGACTCTGCCACTTTCACTACATGCTCCACTTAAAGAGTAAGATGTCTCATTAAGTGAATTAATCGTACTATAAGAGTCTATTGAGGAAGTTGGTGCTTCAAGATCAAGAATGAATGAATACTCTTCAGTGGAATAAGACTTGTCTTCATTGGCAGCATTTATAACAAAATTGTTTTTCCCGTCAGCGAAGTCTTCACTTTTTAGTTCATAGATAAATATACTATTTTCGCATGTTCCAATATCAATGGATTTTTCATTTAAAACTAAGCTTAAAAGACTGCCATTTAAACATTGTCCACTAATTTCAATATTAGACTTACCAGAAGAAATATTTTGAATAAGATTATTAGAAATTGTTTCAATCTCGATGGTAGGAATCACAACTTCTTTAGACGAATTAATATATTCTTCATCAATGACAGACTCTTCACCTCCCCCCACGCAGGAGACAAGGAACATCAAAACGAAATAAAAGATTACATGATGTCGCATTTTAAAATCCAAACTTTAAATTAAAAATAACGCCGTTATTTTTTAAACTTTGTTCATAATTGCTACTCTCATCAAACCTATATAGATAAAAGATTTCACTACCAATTGTTATTTTTGCAGAAATAGGCATCTCAAGATGAAAACGCCCTTGATATTCATAACCGGATTCCATATCTAAGTTGCTTGCACTAGACTTTCGAAGTCCATATGAAAAAGAAGCTCCTATATTAAGCTTATTATGCTCGAAAATTTTATAAGAAACCTTAGGTCCAATCACTAATGACTGAATACTCTCTTGCTGAATATTTCCATTACTAGAAATTTGAAACATATCAGTTCCATAATTTAGCAAAGCCCCAATTTTAAGATTTGAAGATAAGCTAAAAATATAATCTGATTCTAAATAAAGAGTCTTTTTACTTTCGCCTTCAAAGCTTGAACCTGCTGGAGCTTCAAACTGATAAGTTCTATTAGAAAATCCAATTCCTATTTCATGATCATCATTTATATTTAGACCTAAGCGAAAAGAATAATTTATTTCTCCAGCAGATATTAACTTTGATCTTGAGGAGTTTCTTTTATCAAAACTTTCATTACTAGATAATCCATAGCCTAAACCGATACTGAAGCTACGCTTAATAATAGTAGTCTTGTCTTCAGAAACATTATTCTCCTTTTGGGATTCTTTTGAATTAGCAATTGACCTTATCTTCCAACTATCGTCACTAACCAGTTTTAAGAATTCCTCACCTGTTAAAAAGAGAGGGTGCTTAATCACTTGCCCAACCATAATAGAGTCAAAGTCTTTTATGTTAGGGTTTGCATCGCTGTAGGCGTGAAGAAGTTCTTCTACATTTAGCGAATAATAATTACCAATGTGTTCATAAACAATCTGACTAAAGGTTTGCCCTTTTTCTACTTTCGTAAATAAATGGATATTATCTCTTGTACTTACATCAACAAATTCTTTTTCATCCTCAAGAATAAAGTACACTTTCTCCAAAGAATAGGAATTCAGACAAAAAAAAGTTAAGAATGTTAATTTACAAATAGTTTTCATAACTTACTCATATAATCTATCGTCAAACTTAAGAATATATTAAATCAAGTAATGAGAAAACTTTATCTAACTAACGGAATTTATAGATTTAACAATTAGGGAGTGTTAAAGGATATTAATACTTTGGTAATTTTTGACAAAAAAGCAATGTCTTACGCGTGATACCTCAAGACACAAAACAAGTACAAATTTTAAAATCTAGTTATTTTGAAGTGCATTCTAAAGTTTTACAATCTTGAAAAATTGCCATTAATATTGGTAAATAATCTTTAGATATACTGTTGCTTAATTAAACCAACTATATTCACAATCTTCCCTTCATATGTCCGGGGGTCGTTTTTTGTTGATAAATGAATAAATAGCGACTTTAAAGGTCTGGTCTGATACTCATGGAGAATTTGAAAGTAGAGGTAGTTACAAACATAAGTACCTGCATGATATGAAACTTTAAACTGATCATTAAAAATAGTTAAGTCAAGTTTTGTCTCGATCAGGTCAGGACCATCTTTAAAAATTTTCTTATGTTTTAATAATTTTCCATCATTGTCTGGAATTGTCGAGTGAGCGAAATTAATAGCAAGCTTTTCAATAACTAAATCATCGCACTTCCCAGACTCTCCTAACATAATAACAAAATCAGGATTAGTTTCATTAATTATATCTTTAAGCTGAGCCGTCGATCTTTCATAACTAGTTTCAAGTAATACTGTCTCATAATGACTAGAAAGAAGCTTTAGAACTTCCAAAGAGGTATTACTCTTACGCCCATTAAAGGGCGTAAAAGCAGATATAAGAATTTTCATGTTTTAATAATCAAGACCAGATTTTCTCACGTGGGTTTTCACTTCCGCTTCTTCATTTTGCACATAACTATTGATAACTTCTGCAAAGACAATTTCATGATCACCTGGCTCTGTATTTGAAACCATACGACATTCAATCGTAGACTTCGCACCATTTAATATAACTCCACCATTTTCTGTTTCACTAATATCAAGTGTTCCATTAAATGGATTCTCTTCTGGTGAATACCCACTCCAAAAGTGCTTAAGGTAATTCATATCATGCTTACCAACGATATTTATGGTGAAAGTCTCTCCACTCATGATGTGATCATAGCCTGGTCTTCCCTTACCTATTGCGACGGCTACCATTAGAGGAGAAAAAGATACTTGTTGTACCCAACTTGCAAGATATCCATCTTTTGTATTTCCATCATTTGAACAAACAATAAAAAGTCCTGAAGGAATATGGCCTACGGCCTTTGCCTTTGAAACATCAACATCCGTTCTATTTTCAGTCATTCTACGCTCCTTTGTAACAGCAATATCCACATTTAATTGGCATTAATCTATATGCTACAAGGGTGATAGGGCCTTTGTCTCTACCTGCTATGTCATTGAAAGTAATCATTTTATAAAGAAATTTTCTTTTTTACTCGCTTGAAATTTAGCTTCCCCTTATGATCCCTTCAACTTATTGGAGGACTAAAGTTTAAAACCTGAGAGTTTATATCAGGAGTAGGCAAAAGTGATCAGGAAAAACAGTTCTATTGCTGGTCGTGACTCATGATGTAAAATACTAATGTTAAACAATCGCTTCTTCCAAGGGAGGACATAATGAACGAAAAGAAACTTCAAGAGTACAAAGAAAACCTTCTTCGCTTAAAGGCTGAGATCCTTAACAACGGTAGTCTAAGAAAAACTGAAGACTTACATATTTCTTCTGATGATCTTCCAGATGAAGCTGATTTTGCACAAAGTGTTATCAATCAACAAGTTTCATTCAGTATGAGAGCTAGAGAAATTGAAAAGCTCAGAATGATTGAACTTGCTCTTGAAAGAGTTCATAATGGTTCTTTTGGTTATTGTGAAGATTGTGATGAGCCTATCAATGACAGAAGACTTTCTAGACAGCCTTGGACGACTCTTTGTATTACTCACGCCGAAGAGAGAGAAAGAGAAGACGGACGCTTCGGTAGAGCTATGTAATTAATAAAATTACTTTTTTACTATATAGGCCACTTTTATAAAGTGGCCTTTTCTATTTCAAACTTTGTTTTTTTCACGTTTACATAATACTTAGGACTAAACTTAAGCATCTTTTCAAAATCAGACTCTTCTACAACCTCAATCGCTTTCGTTCCATGACTCATAAAACCCGCAACTTCTCTCTTATTTGTTTCTTTAATTGAAGCAAATCCAATAACTAATAATGTAGAGATTCCTAATGTAACTGATAATTTCTTTATCATCGTTTCCTCCTGAATACATTTTTGACAATGAGCTCGGCCCGTCGTCATATTGTTATATAGGCAACAGCGATGCCAAAAGAGAAAACACAATTTCAACTACTTAAGAGAAATGGTAGCATAATGCCCAGTGCCAAATCCGGCATACATGTCAATTTAGTGTCATTTTAATAATCATTTTCAAAACTAAAATTGATAACTTTTTATACACCTATTCAAAACTTATTCACTATTTACACCTAATTACTATGCTAAGACCCTGTAATAACTAAACTATTCTTGGCTTCTAGCTTGCTTATATTAAGGCATATGCTACTAATTTTAGTAGTCATGATTTATTAGAGTGATGATAGGAGTAAAAGTTGAGAAATTATCAGACATTAAAATTTATGAGTAAGTCTATATTATTGGCCTTATCTATTTCTCATCTTGCACTTGCCAAGAATACGACAAGTCTCGAAGACTTAAGAAAAAAGGTGACTAAGAGTAAGTTTCAAGAAAACTCACTACTCTCTAAAAAAGACATCTTAAAGTCTCGCTACGTTAGTTGGGGAGTAGAACCCAAAAATACAAACTCATCAATCAACCTTATTAAAGCTTGGGAAAAATTTGAAAAGAAAGATGAAGTTGTCGTTGCTGTAATTGACACAGGAATTGATCCGACTCACCCTTTCTTAAAAGATAATCTTTATACCCTTTCTGGTAAAGCTTCCACTAATAACTATGGTGTAGACTTTTCTAAAGGTAAGAAAGATGCAAAACAACCTATTGATACTCACGGACATGGTACACACGTCTCTGGTATCATTAAAAGTGTCTATCCAGATGTAAAAATACTTTCGTTAAAATACTATAATAAATTAGCTTCAGGAAAAGAAAACCTTGATTCTACAATTCAAGCTCTTAGATATGCCGTTGATAAAGGTGTCGATATCATTAACTATTCTGGTGGTGGTCCAGAGCCAGATCTAGAGGAGTTAAGAATCCTTAAAAAAGCTGAACAAAAAGGAATTCTAATTATTGCAGCTGCGGGAAATGAAGAAAGTAATATTGATGTAAAACGTAATGCATATTTTCCAGCAAGTTATGGCCTAAGTAATATTATTACAGTAACTGCACACGATAAGAATCTACAAATTCTTGGATCTTCAAACTATGGAAAAAAGAGTGTCGATCTAGCTGCCCCTGGCTATAGAATCAAGTCTGCCCTACCTAGTAGAAGAGCTGGTTTTTTAACAGGAACAAGTCAAGCAACAGCTTTTGTATCAGGAGTTGCGGCCATGCTAAAGTCTCAATTTCCAGACTTAACAGCTCCACAAGTTAAAAGAGTTATCACAGACTCGGCCAAGAAAAGCTTTACTTTTATTGGTAAGAGTAAATCAGAAGGTAGACTCGATGCTGAGAAAGCACTTGAACTTGCATCAAAAGTTAGTCAACAGAATAAGAATGTAAAAGGTTATGCACTTACAAAGGCTAAAGCTAAGAAAGCTAAAAAAGCTAAAAATCGTGAAGTTGCAAACTCTAAAAAAGAGGGCAAAATCATTATTAGAAGAGCTAACTAATTTAGATCATCTGACTATTATAAATACTGATAAAAGCAAAAGAAAAAGCAAAAACTAGCATCGTCGTTAGAAAAAGAATTAATAGCTTTGAAACTCTACGGTCTAACATTAAGAACTCAAATCGAGATTCATTACTTTTTAACTTACTTTCACGAATTGTTTCTTTAATTAAAAGAAATAGCGAATTAGTATGATCGTTTTCCTGAACTGACTTATCGTTAATAGGAAACCAAATTTCATCCTCATCTATTCCTGCATCAATAAAGAAAATTATGATATCAGTTAACTCTTGAAGAAAAATATGTCTTTGAGAATCATCGAGAGAAACGTCACTATAGAAATAATCAAGAAGATCGTTGTAGCGAAGCTTGGTTCTATTAATCAAGCTTTTATACTTTCCTTGATCTTTTAAAATTGAAATATTTGTCTTCTCAAAAAGACTTAATGAGCCAAGATACTTCTCTCTCATTGTGTAAAAGCTTCTGTGTCCTAAAGGCTCTCCTAAGAGATGTGCAGGCTTTTCATAATGGCAGCTTTCACATGTAGAATCTAATATAGAAAAGTTCTGACATTTCGGACATTGTTCATAATGAACGTTAACTTCTGGCTCCGAGTGTATATCGATGAAGTTTTCTTGTTTTGGGGCATTTTGTACATCTTCTAAAAAGTCTAAATCCATGAA
>NZAF01000106.1 GCA_002686115.1 Halobacteriovorax sp.
ATCATTCGCCGCTTGCATGGCAAGTTCTCTTAATCTTCCACCAATTTGATGCATGACACCTAGTGTACCCTCCGCGACTTGCAAGAGAGAAATACCATCATTAACATTTCTTTGGGCCTGCATGTTTGAACGTGACTTCGCTCTCATGCCTGTTGAAATTGCAACTCCAGAAGGATCAAAAGCTGCTTGATATATACGACTACCCGAGGAAAGCTTAGTTCTTTCCTTAGACTGGTTGTCGACGAGGTTATTAAGCCTGCGCCTTGCAACCATCGATTGATAGTTAGTCGCAACTCTAAACATTTTCATCCTTGAAGTTTAGTGGGATCTACCTTGATCCCTTCGTATGACTTAACGGAAAATATTGCCGAGAGATTAGACTTTTTCGTTGGAGTAAAGAACTCAGATATATACTCTCCCCTTAAAAACTAATCTATGTCATATAATAATAATCCCATCTTCGCTATATTTTATAAAAAAGGAGCTCAAATGAATGTATTCGATATCATGTCAACAAACCCAATCACTATAGGTGAAGGGAAATCTCTAAAATATGCGCTTGAACTTATGAGAGAAAATAATATTAGACACCTACCTGTTCTAAAAGCTGGTAAGGCATCTGGAATTCTATCTGAAAGAGATATTCGCTTCTTAGAAGGTTATGAAAGAGTTGACTTAGAAGAGCTCAGCGTAAGTGATGCCTTTACTGATGATCTTTATTCAGTTTCACCTGATGAAAGTGTCAAAAGTGCTTCAAAATTAATGTTTGAAAATAAAATCGGTTCTTTACTTGTTAAAAAAGATCAAGATTTAGTGGGTATCATTACTTGGATTGATATTTTAAAATATGTGAGCAATAACTGAGTAAGCAGCTCGGCCGTCTTTTAAAAATTCCTTTTCAACTTAACTAAAATTAGAAATACTATTATCTGTTTTTAGATACTATTAGATATAGTTATAATAAGGAGTTTACATGAAATTATATGAGTACATACAGCAAGGCGGACCAATTATGTACCTCCTTTTGTTCGTTAATATCATTGGCTGGTCACTCATGTTATCTAAGTTTTACTTTATTAATGCTGAAATTAAATCAGCAGATGGAACATCTGGAGACTTAAGTAAAGAGCTTTTAGGACAAAAAGAAACTCAAGATACTGCAACTCTTATTGAGCTTGCTAAACAGATTTGTGCAAATTACATATTAAGAGTAGAAAGAGGTTTAAACACGGTAAAAATTATCGCGACAATCTCTCCTCTTTTAGGATTACTCGGAACTGTTATTGGTGTTCTCTCAGCCTTTCATGTTATGTCAGAAACAGGGCTTAGTGATCCATCCAATTTTGCCAAAGGTATTTCAATGGCACTAGTAACAACAGTTGGTGGAATGATCGTAGCGATTCCTCACTTTGTTGGTCACAACTACTTACTTGGAATGCTTGATAAGTTAGAAGCAAGTCTAGAAAAAAGTGTTATCGAGAAGGTTCTTTAATGAGTAAAAGAACAAGACAAGAATTAAATGCAGATATAACACCACTTATTGATGTTGTTTTCTTACTGCTTATTTTCTTTATGACATCAACAGTCTTTAAAAAGTCTGAAGTTGCACTCTTGTTAAATCTCCCAAAAACTGAAAATTCTGAAGGTGTTGGAGAAGGACAAAACAAGAATGTCATAATTGAGCTCTCAAAAGACGAGATTGCAATTAATGGAAAAAAGAAAAAAGTAGAAGAAATGGATGCTTTTCTTGGTGCCCTTAAGAAGAAGGATACTCCAATTGATCTTAGAGTCGATAAAGATGTTGTCTATTCAAGACTAGTAAAAGTATTAGATACGTTAAAAAAGTACAATTTAGCGAACCTATCACTAATTACTGAAAAATAGATTTAAGAATTTATTAATTCTTTATAAATATTAAAAAGACATTCGGAAGTTTTACTTCGGTGAAACTTTTCTACGAAATTCCTACCCTCTTCAATCATTTGATATGCAAGATCAGAATTTGTTAAGACTTCTGTCATCTTTTCAGTAAGTTCTTCAATACTCTTTGAATCAATATAGATGGACTTAGGTCCTCCAGACTCTGGAAAACAAGAGCCTTTTGAAGTGATAACAGGGGTTTTTGAGAATAAGGCCTCAATAATAGGAATACCAAAACCTTCAAAGTGAGATGGATAACAAAAAAGGTCTGCTGCCTGATAAAAAGCAGGTAGATCTCGATGTGATACATTATCTAATATTGTGACACGATCACCTAAGTTTTTACTCTCAATATAGTTTTCAATTTGCGTTCTATATTTCTTACCATTTCCAATAAGAACGAGATGATGATTAATTTCCTTTTTTAAGCGGGCATAGGCCTTAACGAGATTCAAAGCATTCTTTCTCTCTTCAAGAGCACCAACGTTCAGTATAAACTTTCCACTAATGCCATAGGAGCTAATCACTTTACTTAACTTTTCTTCATCCATAAGTGTATAAAATCTAGGATTACATGTTTGATAGACAACCTTAATTTTACTCTCTTTAATTCCTAGGAACTCAATAATATCAGACTTAGTCTGCTCACAAATAGCGATAATAAGATCTGCTTTCTCACATGAATATTTAAACTTTTTTAAGTATATTTTTCTATCAATAAATGGAAAGTAGTCTGGATATCTAAGAAAAATAAGATCATGAATTGTTACAACAGACTTAACTCCTGAAGAATCTATTCCAACAGGCAGCTCGTGACTAAGTCCATGATAAATATCTAACTTTCTCTTTTGAACTTCTTTGGCTACTGAAAACGATCTCCAAAGAGAAGAAATCTTCTTTGAAAAGTAAGAGTCTGGCTCAACAATACGAAGATTGGAATATCCTGTTGCCCACTTATACATGCTTTCATCATTTATAGGTGGAGTAAAAAGATAGTATTCATTTTCAGGATAATACTTACTTAAGCCTGAAATAAGATCACGTGAATAATTACCTAATCCACGACTATTATGAAATGCTCTTTTAGCATCAAAACCAATTTTCATTATTTTATTATACTTCAGAGGTTTGGCTTTTCAAGTATGTTTATCTAGAAGTTACCCTCTATTTGGAATCTTTAAGTGTTGACCAATAAATAAAGTAGAATTCTTAAGTCCATTTACTTTTTTAATCTCTTGAATATCGAGGTCAAACTTTCTTGCTAAAAGATAAAGGTTATCTCCCTTCTTTACCTTGTAACGAACATACTTAATAGGAGAATTTACTTTTAGCCTTTGCCCTACCATAATTTTTGAACTTCTTAGACCATTCAATCTCTTTAAGCTTCTTATGCTTGTTCTATACTTTCTCGCAATTCTACTTAAGTTCTCGCCTCTTCTCACAATGTGAGTTGTATTCACTCTTCTACTTGAATGAGACTTTTTAATAACTAGTTTTTGCCCAACAAATATCTTTGAACCTCTAATATTATTTATTCTTTTAAGAGTACTAAGTCTCACCCCTAGTCTTCTTGCAATGGTAGAGAGATTATCACCTCTTTTAACTTTATAAACAGTATGATTACGAGAACTTCTAGAGTAATCAATTCTCTCTTCTTTCTTAAAAATGCCGGCAAAGTGCGTGGCCTTCTTTGTTGGGATAAAAACTGTCATCTTTCTATTTTTTACCCACCTCTTTCTGAGCTCGGGATTTAATTTTCTAAAAAGTTTATGAGGAACTTTATAGTTTGAAGCAAGCTTGTGAGTGTCAAATGATCCCTTTACAGTAACACTTTCAACAAATTCAAATGCACTCTTCTTAGTTTTAGTAAATTTAAAACCAAATTTTTTAGGGTTCTTATAAATTGCCTTCGCGGCCATTGCCTTTGGGATATAATAAATTGTTTCCTTAGGAATCAGTCTCTTTTTTACAAGTTCTTTATAGTCTCTCGTATTACCTTTTTTAATAGCTCTAATAATTCGATTCGGACCTGCATTGTAAGCACAAAGCGCTAATTCCCACGAACCAAAAATATTATAAAGATCCTTAAAATATCCTGCTGCTGCATGAGTCGACTTAACAATATTACTTCTCTCATCAACTGAAGAGTTAACTTTTAAGCCATAATCTCTTGCCGTACCACTCATAAATTGCCACGGACCTGTAGCGCTGGCCCTACTTTTTATAAATGTATTGTAACCGCTCTCAATAAGACCAACAAAGAAAAGGTCTCTTGGAAGCTCATGATAATCTAGAATTTGATCGATCACATTCTTATATACCTGACCATTATTTACATGACGGGTAAATCTTTTCTTCTCTCTTTTAGAATAGTATTTAATCCAAAAATCAAAGTGTTTCTTTTTATAGTCTAGAATAAAATCATCATCCGAATTATCTGAACTCTTACTGATAGAGCTAGACTCACTTCTTAAGTCTTGTTCAATATTAGATCGAGCATCCTCAACAAGAACTTTTTTATTTTCTATGACTAGTTTTGGTTGCACTTTACTATCTTCAGATAGATAAAGCTCTTCATCTAAATAATATACCTGAGACTTCTCGTCTGCCTTATTAGAAATTGGATTATCAATATTTGAAATCTTTTGATTTTTTAAGTCATGATGAGAAATCAATCCTGAACACGATGTTAGAGTGAATAAAAGAACTATATTCTTGGCCTTAAACAAACTTCTCTCCTTAATAAATACCTAAATTAATTGTAACTTATTTAAGGAGACATTTTTAGAAGTGGCATTTAATTCATGTCTGACAAGACAACTTTACCTTTATCCCAAAAGACCTTATTGAAGGGATCGTTTTTAAGCTTTGTAAAACCATCAAGATCATAATAATCAAATCCATAAGCGACAGTGAAAAGTGAAGATATACCTAAGCTTGACTCAACCATACAGCCTAATACTGTTTTTAATCCGGCCTTCTTTGCATTTGTCATTTGAGTGACCATCTTCATATGAGAACAGGCTTTTGTAGCCTTTATCACAACTCCATGACATAGCTCTACAAAGTTATCTAAGTGAATATGACTTTGAAGGGATTCATCTAAATAAATATCAACAGGAGACTTTTCTTTTAATGTTTTATAGGCATCTAGTGCATACCGATCAAGAGGTTGTTCAACAAAGAGAACTTTTTCTTGATCGAGTTCACTTATATCGTTTAAAAAACCTTCAACATCACTACCCCATGACTCATTTCCATCTAAGACAATCGCCTTATCAAAATCATTAAAGAATTTAATCTGTTCACTTATAGTTTCTTTTGAAATCTTAAACTTATAAATATATGCAGGCGGATGTTCACCGATAAGACTTTTTGCTTCATCAGCACTCGAAAAGATAGGAATTGAACATAATGACTCAACACTCTTTATAGTATTAGTCCCAATAATTTTCCATTTTTCAATATCTGTTGCTTGATGAAGATAGTCAATGAAAGCGCTTTCAATCGCAAATCTTAGTGAATCGTTAATAAAATCAATTCCATCAAGAATATTTGTGAAGTCATAAAAGCTTGCA
This sequence comes from Halobacteriovorax sp., assembly GCA_002686115.1. GTDB lineage: Bacteria > Bdellovibrionota > Bacteriovoracia > Bacteriovoracales > Bacteriovoracaceae > Halobacteriovorax_A. The sequence continues at coordinate 5,499 of NZAF01000106.1, forward strand.
ATTTGCTCAAGTTCACATGCTTGTTCAACTTGTGACAAATCATAATTTAAGTTTTCAAGCTTAACGACCTCTTTTGATCCAAGGGCAAGCTCCCCGACCCCTTTATACTCGCCCTTGTGAAGAGTAATGATATAATTTTCTTTAACTTTCAAAGAAGATCCTGCAATTTTCCAATCATGCAGAAGTTCATTTGATGCTAACTTTATTTCCCATTTCATAAGTAACCTTAAACACGATAAAATAATAAAAAAACTTACAAAGTATATAAAATGTTAGCAAATATATCATCAAAGATCATTCTAGCAGTAATTGCCATCCTAGCTGTGTACACCTTCGCGCCTCTTATTAAGTCGCTACTTGATAGTATTTTTATTGGTGGGAAAAAGAAGAAAAATATGTCTCGTTCTGAATTTGATGAGATGGTTGATCGTAAAATTCAACAGTTCTCTGGTAAAGCTACCTCTGATCCTATGATGGTCGCCAATACTAACGGAAGTGTTAGAGATGAGATAGACTCTCTTCATGGGCTCAAGTTGTTTAAAAGCGACAGTGAATATAAAAACTTTAAAGAGCTTAAGAAAGAACTTCAATGGGGTTCTGGAGATAATTTCCATATTATAAAGGAAAAACTTAAAAGATCTCATCTAGAAGTTTCAGATGCAGACATTTCTAATATGGCCAAAAGTCTTTTAAAAAAGAAATATCTCCTAGATTTATTTAAAAAAGGAACAGGCACATTATCAGCATTTATTGACTGTGTTGTTTTAAATATGATTCTAAAAAAAGCTAATAGTGGTGACATCTCTACTTTTAAAGCATACAAGATGAGTATTAATGAGATTAAAACTATTATATCAATTGTACTTAATCCAAAGCATGGTGAGGCAATCATTGATGATTACCTCAATGATATAGAGGCCTCGAAATTTGATTTGCCATTTATAAGTCAAAAAATTTCAAATATTAATATTCTTGATAGAGAAGTGAATAAAACTGTCAGTATATTTGAACCACTCATTGAAAGAGATTCACAATACTTTGATAAGAAGTTTTTTAAGGTTAAAGATGATGAAAAAAGAGTCAAGTCTCTTTATAAGAAACTTGTTCAATTACATCATCCTGACAAGTGGAATCACTTTGATAAATCAAAGGCCATTACTGATAGACTAAATTTTAATTTTAATAATTTAAGAAATGCTTATGAAAAAGCATTATCTTAAATAAGGACATTACTATGTATAAAAAACGTGAACAAATGATTAAATCGCTATATTGCGAAATTGTTAAGATTATAAGTGAAACGAATGGGATTAACTTAAATGACACATTAGAGTTACTTTCCCATAGTGAATCCATTAAAGATAATCCTACTCTTGAAAAGTCTATCAATGAATTTATAAAACTTTTAGCAAGCTTTCAGGTTGATGAAGTAGATATCGAAACTTTACTTGGTCATCCCGTAAGTGATGCTCTTTTTGACTTCTTTAAAAACTTTCCTCTTCAATATCATGAAGAGCATATTCATTTAACAGGCTCTCTTACAGCAGAGTTTATTTTTCCTAGACTCAAAAAGCTACTTAAGTCAAAAAACAAGGCCATATATGAGAAAAAGATAAAAGATGTATATGGAGAAGATGCTCTACCTATTGAGTCAGTTGAAGATGTTGATAATCTTATTAGACTTAAAGATGGTGAGCAATTTA
>NZAF01000107.1 GCA_002686115.1 Halobacteriovorax sp.
AGAAAGTGCTTTCCTGGATAGTGTTTTCTAGTTGTAACTTTTTTGAAATGAATCTTCTTATCGATGATGAGGTCTTCTTTTATCAATGTATCTTTGAGTCTAAAGACAATAGGGGAGTAGCCTTTAAGCTTTTTGAAATGAATGATATAGTCTACAAGTATGGGATGAGCCTTAGTTTCATTACTTTTGATATGAAGACTCAAGTTTAAATAATCTCCCTCTTTTATTTTTTTAGGAGTTAATGAAGATGCTTTTATTTTAATATTTAAGTCTTTTTTATAACCATGTACCTTTAATACTTCGGGATGACCTTTTTTAAGAAGTGTTCTTGAGGCGTGACGAATAAGCTTTTGCATATTCTTTTCTTTTGATTCCCTATTCCATCTCTTAATCGTCTTTAAAAATAATTTTTCATCTATTCTAGATATGTCATTCATGTGATTGGCAACGCTCTTTCTCACGTATTCAGATTCATCATTTTTTAGAAGCTCTAAAATTTCGACACCTTTTTCAAGATTATTTATGACAAAATGTGATTTTATCCCCCAAGGAAGGTTAGGTCTGATACCTTCACTGCAAAGTCTTCTAACATGATGACTCTTATCCATTGCCCAGTTTTTAAGTACTTGATAGATATCGTCTTGATACCTCTCAAGAAAAGGACGAATACAAAACTCACTAGTGAAGTATTTTGTGAGCTCTTTCATTGCTCTTAATGAAGTTTTTAAGTCATCAAGTCCTTCATCTTCAATATATTGAGCAAGAGGCCAAATAAGAAAATTATTGATTTTCTCTTCCCCAACTGACTTTTTAATAATTTGAATATTCTTCTTATAAGGGCCTGGAAGATTGACTTTCATAGCATGAGAAATGTGTCTAACTCTATCTTTTAATTCTAATTGCTTAAGCCCCGTAGAAGCATCTTTTATAAATGATTTCTTGTTAAACTCATGCGAGGATTTTTCAAGAAAGAACGCGATTTGACTCACGGCTTCTTTGTTGAAAATATTTTTAAACGGCTCCATGTCGCTTCCTTTGAGTTTAGTTCACAAATCTTGTCACTTAGTATAATCTAGCATTGTTTCACTGGCTAATAATGAGTTAAGTTTTTTGGAGTCTTTATGAAGTCTATTATAATAAGTTTACTCTTGGTTTTTAGCTCTTTTGCAAAAGAAGCTGTAACAGAGAAAGAGAAGAAGCAAATGATTGAACTTCTCTCTCAAAATGAAATGTTATTTGAAAATTATTTTAGCTATAATCCTGAAGCGATAGATAAAGAAGCAAAAGAGTTATTAAAAAAATTTTCTGCAATTGAATCTAAAAAATTTAAAGCAGATATTGATCGAGGAAAAAAGTACTTAGAAAAGATTTCTAAGTCAGCATCTAGAGAAGATAATAATAAAAATTATCACCTTACAAATTCTTTTCTTATTAAACTTATGAATAAGTACGACTTTGGTCCAAAATACCAAGCTTATTATTGTCCAATGGTTAGAAAAAAGTGGATTCAAAATGTCGAAGTTAAATCAAGAGTACATAATCCATATGATCCCTCAATGCCTCATTGTGGTGGTAGATTATAGAGATATCAAGTAGATACTTTGAACGAGTAAAGCTTACCTCAATTTAATATATATCTTGATTATCATCCATACTTTCTACAAAGTTTTATCTTTAAATAGAGTTAATCATCCATAGTGTTGGAGGTACTCTATGTCTCAATTTAAAGATTTTTATTTAAATAAAACTCCAAATCCTCTTGGTCTGTATCTCAAAGATATGTGGAATTTTACTGATTGGGAATTTGATCACACTCATGACTTCATTCAGTGGATGTTTCCTTTAGATATTAAGTCTATGCACTCAGAATTAGCTCCAGTTATTAATATAGATGAGCTCAGTGAAATGCTCGATGATAAACAAGTGATTAATAATCTTTTAAGATCACTTTACTTTGCAGAGAACAATTGGGGCTTTGATGTAAGACATAAGAGAATTGATCGCTTGAGACCTTTATCTTTTCGCTTATTTCATGAACAAAATTGGCCAGTGATAAATCACCATAACTACATTCGAATTTCTCGAGTGCTTTACTGCTTAAAATTATTTCATCAAAATCGAGAGGCTCAAGAATTAATGAATTATCTAGAGAATAATTTATATAGTATCTATGAAAATGTAGTGGGTAGAGAGACTCTTGACTCTTGGAGATTGGCATATGATCAGGAGTCGTTACTAGCTAACGCCTCATAATTGATAACTGTAAATCATTGAATATACGATTTCTTCATAACTCTAAACTATGAATTTCTTTCATAGAAGTTTCATGAAACTGGATCTCTTGGTATACGCATGGTGTCAGGAGAAAAAATGAAAGGTTTATGTCAAAAGCTTAGTGCTATTTTATTTATAATATTATCTTTTAATACCCAAGCTATTGAAGACGACTTTTGGGGTGATCTTAATGAATCTAAGTATATTGACCCCGTTTTCACTCTCTACAAAGGTGGTAATCTTGATCGCTATCAAGAATTCTATGAAAAGACAGTCTCTCAAATAAGAAGAGAGTATGTCTCTGAAGCCACTCAATTAATGGAAGCCGGAGCCGCAGGTATAGAAGCGATGATAATGATTGAAGCCTTTGATAACCGAGCTTCTGCGAGAAGAGAAGAAGTTTTTAATTATGCTATTGGTGAGACAATTGCAAATTATGTTGTCTCTGGTCTAGATGAGCTCTATCAAAGACATCAGACTTATAATGGTAAAAGAATTCTTAGATTTAGTCATAACCGCCCACGCTATGAAGCGACTCTTAGGTTTGGCCCTATGATCAGTGGGAGTGGAGTTGTATACGGAATCTTAAATATCACTGATAGAGTTAGTGGTGATAAGTTAAGTGTTCAGTCTATGGCCCATATTAGCCGTGCTAGAGATCTTGGTAAAGATTTAGCAAAGAGGCTTTTTCACAATGTTCATAGAACAAGATTCCCTCTCACAAAACCTATTAATCACGTTGATAAAAAAGTCTTTCATTTGCAGAGACCAATTACTTTCAGTGCTCCGACTTCGTCTCGAGATCAAGCTGACCAGGCAAAAGAATACTGCTCTTATGATGGCATGAGGCTTGCGACAATTAGAGAGATGAATTCATTTTTCAAAAGAGGATATTATGGCGGGGGCCTTGATCAGCTCTCTTATAAGACGGGCTGGGCAGCTCAAAAGAGCGATTATGATAAAACAGCTATGTATTTAAATGGCCAGCACTTGAGGGGAATTAGAAGTACTAATAGAATGGCACTTAACTTCGTACTGCACTATATTTGTGTCGAAGAGGTTATTAGGTAAATAGTTTATATTGAGTTGGATTGTGTTCAAGTTTCAATTGTTTACAATTTTTTTTAGAGAAATATAAAGAATTAAGAATTCTTGACTTTAAATATCACCCCAATCTTATGTAAAATTTAAAAAATGAATAAATACAATATCTTCTACGTTGATGACAGCCCTTTAAATCTTGAAGTTTTTCAAGAGGATTTCTCTGATACATATAACGTTCAAACATGTAATTGTTCACGATCTTGTCTTGAAAAAATTATAAAAGCTAGGCCGGATTTAATTATCCTAGATGTACATATGCCACACATGAGTGGAATGGATCTTCTCCAAAAGATAAGAGAAGAAGACATTATAAAAGACATTCCTGTTATGCTTTACTCTGTTGATGACTCTGATGAGAACCTTGTAAATGGTCTCTCTCTAGGTCCAGAGGACTTTCTCTTAAGGTCTATGAGCAAGGCCCATATCAAAGCAAGAATTGATTCTAGACTTGATTCATTTCAAAAATCACTCAAGGCCTCAAGGTCCTTTATGAATGTAACATTAGAGCTTAATGATTATTCCGTTAAAGTTGATGACCAAAAAGTATCTCTGACTTTAATAGAATTTAAGATACTCGATTTTCTTTTAAAGAATCATGAAACAAGAGTGATGAAAGAAGAGCTTATTGAGTCAGTTTGGAATACTGTCAACGTCCAGCCTAGAACATTAAATACGCACTTATCTAATTTAAGATCGAAAATAAAAAATGCTGGATTTCAAATAAAGATGAATCGTAATAATCAGATTCTATTGTTACCTCAAAAAGGTGAACACTAGTGTTTATAGGTGTTTCGCCTCTGTAAACTTTTCAAAAAAGAACATAAAATCGCCTAAGTATATATAATAATTCTAATGGTAAATTTTAATAGACTAACAATCCTTGATAAACGCTTAAAGGACTTCAAATTGCGTTCGCAGAACCTTGTTCATAAGGGAGCTTTAGAGCGTCTAAATCTTGAGTTAAAGAGTAAAGGACTTATATTTAAACCTCATACCTGGATCGGGGATGAGTGGTTTTCACCTGATGGTGTGACAGGTTTTGCTATTCCTTTTTATCTCTTTAATCGTGAGCTACTAGAAATCGAAAAAAATGTTATTGGATATGCAGAAGGTGAAACTCTTAGTGAGTTTTATCAGTTGATAAGGCATGAGTGTGCGCATGCGATAGATCATGCTTTTTTCTTTAAAGATGATCGTGACTGGATAAATATTTTTGGCAATTATAATAAACCATATCCACAAAGCTATACTTTTAAAAAATATTCAAAAAACTTTGTAAGGCATTTACCGGATGGTTATGCCCAGTCTCATCCCGAAGAAGATTGGGCCGAAACATTTGCCGTATGGCTAGACCCAAACTCTGATTGGAGAAGTCGTTATAAGAATTGGAGCTGCATTAAAAAATTAAATTATTTAGATTCTTTAATGGAGAAGTTTCAATTTAAAAGACAAAATATCGTATTAAACAAAGAAATAGATCCTATCCACGAAAATGAAATAACGTTAGCAGAATATCTTTCAAATAAGAAAAAGCATTATAAGCTTAAGAAGAAACCATCGGTGAAACATTTAGAGCATGTAGCACATAAGAATCATAACGGAGAAGAGCTTTATGACCTTCTAAGATGTTATGAATCGCAATTAGCAAAGAAGCTCTCAAAGGAGCTTAATACCACTCAATATCAACTTAAAAGTATTTTAAGTGATCTCAAAAAACTAGCAAGACAAGAAAACTTAAAAGTAAATAAGAGGATGACGGCCAGGAAAAGTACATCTAAAATATTAGAAGAATGTACATTTATTCATTATCAAAAGATGATGAAAGCAAAGAGTCATCGAGTTATTATGTGAAAAAACGAATTCTTGTTTTAGTCCATATTGATCTAATTCCTCCAAAAGACATTGATAAAAGTATCGATATTTCTTTTGAACCATGGATTACTGAGTATCACGTCATAGAAACATTAAAAGAGTTAAAATATGATGTAGATGTCTTAGGCGTCTATGATGAGCTTTCAGTGATAAGAGAAAAGGTAAATGACTTTAAGCCTCATGTTATTTTTAACCTTCTCGAAGAATTTGATGGTAATGTATTGATGGATCAGCACATCGTAAGTTTTTTAGAACTTCTCAAGCAAAACTATACAGGCTGCTCTCCTCGTGGACTTATGCTCTCAAGGGATAAGTCATTAACAAAAAAGATTTTAACATATCACAGAATAGCGACACCAAAGTTTCAAGCGTTTAGAAAATTAACGGAATCAAAAATAAAGAAAATAAAGCTCAGTAAAAAACTTAAATTTCCACTGATTGTAAAGTGTTTGAATGAAGATGCATCTTTAGGAATAAGTAGTGGCTCTGTTGTTAAGTCTCATGAAAAAATGATTGAGAGAATTACATATCTTTTTGAAAAATTTAAGGCCGATGTCATTGTTGAAGAGTTTATTCCTGGAAAAGAAGTTTATGTAGGAGTTGTTGGCAATAATCGTCTCGAAGTCTTACCAATGATTGAACTTCATTTTGATAATGTTGAAAAACCAGAGCTCGAAATATATTCAGAGAGAGCAAAATGGAGTAAGAAGCATCGTCACAAAAAAGGTGTACGAATCGCGGTGTCTAAACAAGATGAGGAACTCGAGAAGAAACTTATAAAATTATCTAAAAGAGTTTTTCAGGTATTAGAGCTTGATGGGATTGCTAGAATTGATTATCGAATTGATGATCATGGAAACCCTTATGTCATTGAGGCGAATCCAAATCCAAACCTTGCTAAAGATGATGAACTTGCTGTTTCTTGGATAAAGACAGGAAAACCATATAAAGAGCTTATAAAGAAGTTAATTACATTATCACTTAGTAGATGATGGTAAGTTTAATTTTTCAAATTCACTCTTAAGCTGACCACAGGCTGCCAATATATCATCACCTCTAGTCACTCTGATCGTTGTTACATATCCCTCATCATGTAGTTTTTGTCTAAACCAGTTGATCTTTTCATCACTTGGTCTTTTAAACTTACTATCTGGATAATCATTAAATGGGATGATATTGATTTTAGATTTCTTCTTTTTAATGATTCTTTTGAGTCCCTCAATATCTTCTAAACCATCATTGAAGTCTTTTATGAGAATGTACTCATACATAATTCTTCGAGATGATTTTTGAGGAACTTTATCAAGTACAGAAAATAATCTTTTAAGATCATGAA
>NZAF01000108.1 GCA_002686115.1 Halobacteriovorax sp.
CAAGTAATGTGACTTCAATGCAAAATACCTTTATGAATATGACTAATTTAACAAGCTTAAATATATCTAGTTTTGATACAAGTAATGTGAATAGTATGCGAGATGCCTTCAATAGACTTAGAAATATAGGATCATTAGATTTATCACATTTTAATACGTCTAATGTTACTAATATGAGTGGTATATTTTTTGAGTCTACTGGAATTACATCACTTGATTTGAATAATTGGGATGTCAGTAATGTTTCGTCTAGTTCGAATCCATTCTTTAACGTGACTGGTACTATCTATTGTGATCAGGGGGGAAGTCCTGGTACAGGGTCTATATTTGGAGTAGCTTGTAATTAGAAGTTCGAGATGAACTTTTTATGCCAAACCATTGGCGTTAATGAGACTACGTCAATGGGGTGGCATAAAATTTTAATTAGTCATTAAGGTCTATTAAGAACCACAACCAACACATTCAACAAAGCTATCTGCTGGTCTAACGCCATTGAGCTTCATTTTTAAGTTGTGAATTTTGTCTCTAACATCCATGTCTTGCATCATATTACCAGTTAGAGTTTCCTCTAAGCTTTTAATTTCTGCTTCAATTTCTTTTTTGATTTCATCCGTAAGTGTTGTCAATTTTTCTCCATTTGTTGTGTGTGTCCTTTTATTATGAACGAAAAAATAATTATTTCAAAAGGCAGATACTTACAAAGACTTACCTACGTTTTTTTGATGGGTTATAAACTCGCTACATTTTCTTTAGGCATTTTCGCTAGGAAAACTCACTTGTGAGGGTTATCGTATAGTAATGGAAGTTCATGAAATAAAAGGATTTATTCAGTCAATGTATCTTGTTGTCTATCATGACAAGATGCTCTTACTCGATAGTGGAACCAGTGCCGATGCTGAAGTAGTTTTTGATTATATTGAAAATAAGTTAAAGAGACCTAAGTCGGACTTAAAAGTAGTTCTTGTCACTCATGTTCATCCTGATCATTCTGGTGGAGCTAGTGTTTTTAAAAAGAGCGGAATTAAAATTGCCGGTGATTCTGATTCAAATTCTTGGTACAAAGGCTTTAAGGGCTTTATTGTCTATCTTATTGATATCTTTTTGGCCTATCTTGTCTTTTTAAAAATTAGAAAGGGTAGACCTTTTAAGAATATCTTTTTTAAAAGGCATGTTGATTACGACTTTGATCTTAGTGATGGTGAAGTCATTCCTGGTTTTGAAGACTGGGAAATTCTTGAAACTCCGGGACACACTCATCGTGACTTAAGTGCCTATCATAAAGAGTCTTCAACGATTTATGTTGCTGATAATATTATTGGAAAATTTAAATCCATTGTTACTCCATACCCTATAAATTTTCCCGACCTTTATAAAAATTCATTAAAAAGATATACTGATCTTGGTGTGATGAGGTATTTACTTGCTCATTATAGCTCGCGTGAGATCACGCCTGCAGAGATTGAAAACCTTATAAGAGTCGCACCGAATAAGGAAATATCGCACCACAATTCCCTTGGAAAGATAGTGAAGGGGCTTGTGAAAAGTTTTTTTAAATGAAGAAATTGTCACTGTTTACATTATTTTTCTTAGTTACTATGCAAAACGCTTTTGCTAATGATCTTCTAAATACCTATTGTAAAGAGTTAGGAGGCGAGGTTAGAAAGACCTATCAATGTCCTAAGAGCCGACTAAAATTAAGTTTTGGCTTTTGTGTTTTTGAAAATGATCAAGGTATTGAACAATTCTTTGATGGCTGCACTGGTCCAGATGGTGGACACACTGCTCTTTTTTATCCACATTGTATTAAACACGACCTCTGCTACCACCATGAGCCCATTTCAAATGGGTTAAAACAAAAAGACTGCGATCAAGAGTTTCGTGATGGTCTTCTTCGTTCGTGTAGGCAAGCAAAGAGCGAAAAGAAGTGTCGCGCATGGGCCAAAACAATGTACCGCGCCGTACGTATGTTTGGAGTTCTCGCTTTTAATTGCGCCAACTACGAAGCATCTTATTAAAATCATTAGTTTCTCTAATACTTAATGACTTAGTGCGGATTTAATTCTGAACTCTTCTCCCCGTATAATTTTTCTTTTTTAAAAAACGTAGTTTATTTACGTATGGTTATTATTAAAGACAAATGGAGTTCATATGTCACAAACAATTATTGATATCCCAAATGAAAGTATTTCATGTCCGCACCTTGTTGGTGGAGAGTGGAATCAGGGAAGTGGTGAGTCTTTTGAAATTTTCTCACCTTATAATGGAGAGTCTGTAGGGACTTCTCATCACGCTACAACTGAAGAAGTGAATAAGGCGATCTATGCTGCCAACTTAGCAAGTGAATCTTGGAAGAACACTCCTCTTAAAGAGAGAACGGGAATTATGTTCAAGTTCCGTGAGATTCTCTTAAGAGATATTGATAAGATTTCTAATATGGTAAGCCTTGAAAGTGGGAAGACTTTTGGAGAATCAAAGGCCGGAGTCATGAAAGGACTTGAAGTTTTAGAATATGCTCTATCTCTTCAAAACCTTGATAGCGCAGCAAAAATGGAAGTTTCTCGAGGTGTTCACTGTGAATATAGAAGAGAGCCTCTTGGAGTTGTTGCTTCAATCACTCCTTTTAACTTTCCTGCAATGGTTCCAATGTGGACTATTCCAATTGCTCTCACTCTTGGAAATTGCTACGTATGGAAGCCATCTGAAAAGACACCTCTAACTGCAACACTTATTGGTGAAGCGCTTCATGAAGCAGGTCTTCCAAAAGGTGTTATGACGATTCTTAATGGTGGAGTGCAAACAGTAAATGACATTATCGATCATGAAGATGTGAAGGCCGTGGCCTTTGTTGGTTCGTCAAAAGTTGCAAAGCTTGTCTACACTAGAGCAACTGCTCACGGTAAAAGAGCACTATGTCTAGGTGGAGCGAAAAATCATATTATTTTACTTCCAGATGCTGATAGTGAAATGGCAGGTGTTGGTATTGCTGACTCATTTACGGGCTGTGCTGGACAAAGATGTATGGCCGCTTCTGTTTTACTTGCTGTAGGAAGTGTTGACTCTCAAATTGAAGCGATTAAAAAACGCGCTGAAGAGACAACTTGTGGTGAAAAAATGGGTGCCATCATCACAAAGGAACAAGTTGAATTCTTAAATCAGGCCATTGATGAAGCTGTAAAAGATGGCGCTAAATTAATTCTTGATGGTAGAGGAAAGCCAGCTCCTAAAGGTTATGAAGGTGGATATTGGTTAGCTCCGACAATTCTTGATGGAGTGAAGCCTGGTTCAAAAGCTGCTATGACTGAACTTTTTGGCCCAGTTCTTTCTATCATTAGAGCACAAAATATTTCTGAAGCCCTTGAAATTGAAAATTCAAATGACTATGGAAATGCATGTTCAGTGTTTACAAATAACGGAGCGATGGCGGAGCTTGTGGCAAAGAATGCAAGTGCAGGTATGGTTGGGATCAACATTGGAGTACCTGTTCCTAGAGAGCCATTTAGTTTTGGTGGTATTAATGAATCAAAATTTGGTTACGGAGATATAACAGGTTCAAATAGTTTAAACTTCTGGTCAGATATCAAAAAAGTCACAACTAAGTGGCAGATGCAAAATGATCACAATTGGATGAGTTAGGAAAAAATTATGAGCGAAAAACAAGAATTTAAAAAAGCAAATCACGTGGTTCTTACTTCACATATTAACCACGTTTTTGAAAATATACCGGTTGTTAATTGGGGAGAAAAAGATCCTAAAAAAAGAGGCCCTATTATTGCCACTGTTTCTGATGAAGAAACCAGAAATGCAATAGGGACTCATAGTGGTTCATATACAGTCTATCGTGCGCTATCAATTGCAAAGGGTGAGTATGATAAAGACCATAGACCGGACTTATTTAATACACATGCAACGACAACGATTGGTCCTCACGAGTCTTGGTATGATCCAGAAAAAATTGTTTCACTTGATCCTTGGGGTGGCGAAGTACAGTCTGTTTTTAAAGATGAAATTGAAAAAGGCTTAAATGTTAAACCTACAATTGCCGTCACTCAAGCTAGACTTCAATTGCCAGAGATCTATGAGGCCATTGAAAAAGGAAGACTTAAACCAGATGGTAAAGTCATTACAGAAAATGGTGATATTAATGTTACAAAAGTTGCACTTGAACCGGTTTGGTATCTTCCAGGTATTGCAAAAAGATTAAATACATCTGAAGGTGAGCTTAGAAAAATACTTTTTAAAGAAACTGGTGGAATGTTTCCTGAGCTTGTCACAAGACCAGATTTAAAAGTTCTTCTGCCACCAATTGGTTCAACGACAGCTTATATATTTGGAAACCCAGATGATCTGGCAAATACAAATGTAGAGTTATCTTGTCGTGTTCATGATGAGTGTAATGGTTCTGATGTATTTGGTTCTGATATTTGTACATGTCGTCCATACTTAACTTATGGAATTGAGCATGCTGCAAAAACTGCACAAAATGGCGGAGTAGGTCTTATTGTCTATTTTAGAAAAGAAGGTCGTGCTCTAGGTGAAGTGACAAAATTCCTTGTTTACAATGCTAGAAAGAGACAAGAGGGTGGTGACTCTGCAGCAAATTATTTTAAACGTACTGAATGTGTTGCTGGTGTTGAAGATGCACGTTTTCAAGAACTCATGCCAGATGTTTTACAATATCTTGGTGTTAAGAAAATTCATAACCTTCACTCTATGTCTAATATGAAATATGACGCGATTACAGGTTCAGGGATTGAAGTTGTTAATCGTATTTCTATTCCTCCAGAACTTATTCCTGCAGATGCTCAAGTTGAAATTGAAGCTAAAAAAGCAGCCGGATACTTTACTGATGGTGAAGTAAAAGACGAAGGAAGTCTTAAAAATGTACAAGGAAGAAAATTAGATGAATAAAGAGATAGATTTTATTTTTTCACCAGAGGCCATCCGTGAAAGAACGGGTAAGTTGTATGACTTAACAAAAGAGGGGAAAACACATTTTGAATTAAATGAGGATAAACTTAAGGAAACGGCTGATTTTGTTTTAGAAGTTATTAAAGATAATTACCCTAGTCTTGAAATCCCTTTTCATTCTAGATGGGGGCATTTTAAAGTCGGTGATATCAATAGAGTTGATATATTAGATGATAAAATGAAAGACGCTGATGCAATTGAAAAAGCAAGAACGAAGCTTGATCTTGTTATCACTTCTGTTTTACTTGATGCTGGTGCTGGACCGACCTGGAAATTTGTTGAAGACGGTAAAACATTCAACCGCTCAGAAGGTTTAGGGGTTGCAAGCTTTCATATGTTTATGAAAGGTGCATTTTCAAATAATACCTCTTTAAAAGCCGATGGTGCGAGCTTAAAGAACATTTCAGCAAAGGATGTTGAGAATCACTTTCAAGTAAGTGAAGATAATCCTCTTGTTGGTGCAGAGGGGAGAGCAGGGCTTTTAAGATCTCTTGGAGATTGTGTAAGTTCAAATAAAGAAGCTTTTAAAGATGCGAGACCTGGAAACATAATTGATTATATGATTCAAAAGCATGGTAAGTCATTTAAGGCCAAAGACTTACTAAAAGCAGTATTAGAATTATTTGGTCCAATTTGGCCTTCACGTATTAATCTCTATGATACAAACCTTGGAGATGTTTGGAGACATCCACTCCTTGGTGATATGGATAAAGATGAAAGTCTTGTTCCTTTTCATAAACTTTCTCAGTGGCTAACGTACTCACTTATTGAGCCCATTATGGAAGCGGGAATTGATGTAAGTGATGCTCATGAAATGACAGGTCTTGCTGAATATAGAAATGGTGGACTCTTTGTCGATATGGGAGTGATCTCATTAAAAGACTCTTCACTTTTAGATGTTGCGCATAAGCCTGATAGCGAGGTCATTATTGAATGGCGTGCACTTACTATCCAACTTCTTGATCGTATTGCTGATCTTGTAAGAGAGAATTTAAATTTCACAGCTAATGACTTTCCTCTTGCAAAAGTACTTGAAGGAGGAACTTGGTGGGCCGGAAGAAGAGTGGCAAAAGAGAAAAGAGCTGATTCATCACCACCACTTAAATTAGATAGTGATGGGACAGTTTTTTAATTAGAATTAAATTTTTGGAGACATATTAATGGAAAACTTTATTGAAGTTAAACACCCAGTTTTAAAACATAAACTTGCAATGCTTAGAAATAAGAATACTGACTCGATTGGATTTCGCGGACTGATGAATGAAATTGGAAAGTTTTTAGCTTATGAGATCACAAGAGATCTTGAGATGGAAGAATTTGAACTCGAAACACCGATGATGAAAACAAAAGGTGTGAGACCTAAGAGCTATCCAATTCTAGTCTCTATTATGAGAGCAGGAAATGGAATGCTTGATGGTGTTCTTGAAACTCTTCCATATGCTAGTGCAGGTCATATTGGAATTTATCGTGATAAGTTTATTGATAATACTGTTGAGTATTACTTTAAATTGCCTAATGAGCATAAAGGTAAGGATATCCTTCTTATTGATCCAATGCTTGCCACAGGAGACACAGCTATAGCTGCTATTGATAGATTAAAACAATATAATGTCGGTAAGATAACGATGATGTCCGTTCTTGCTTCACCAGAAGGTATTAGTCGACTAAATCATTTCCATCCAGATGTAAAAATCGTTTCTCTAAGTCTTGAAGAAGGTCTCAATGAGAAGGGCTATCTTTTACCAGGCCTTGGAGATGCAGGGGATAGACTATATAATACCAAGTAAGAGGTTTTATGTCGCAAAAAGAAGATATCATAATTGTAGGTGTTGCCGGTGGCAGTGGCTCTGGTAAAACAACTTTTGCTAGAAGATTAAAAGAATCTTTAGGTGAAGAACATTGTGATATCTTAGCTCAGGATAGTTATTATATTGATCAGTCCCATCGCTTTGATCATGACGGTGGGAGTGTAAACTTTGATCATCCTAGCGCTATTGACTTTAACTTACTTGCTTCTCATATGTCAGAACTAAAAAAGCGTTTTGATGTAAATGTTCCTATCTATGATTTTGCCACTCATAAGAGAAAAGACGACACTCATGAGTTTAATCCAAAAAAAATTATTCTCATTGATGGTATCCTTCTTTACTCTCAAGATGTGGTCTTAAAAGAGCTTGATCACAAACTCTATGTTGATTGTCCTGAAGATTTAAGATTTGAGAGAAGACTCAATCGAGATGTTAAGGAGCGTGGAAGAACTCCTGAGGGTGTAAAAAGCCAGTTCTTCTCTCAGGTTAAACCCATGCACGATGAATTTGTGGAACCTTCAAAACATGCTGCATGTGATATTGTGACAGTTGAAAATTTTGACGAAAAGTGTAGTGAATGGGTCAGTTATTTGCAATCAAAGTACTTCTAAAAATTAATCTCTAAAAACCGATAAAGACTAAGTGAAATACTTAGTTTTTTTATTGGTACTTTTTTTAAGCTCATGTAGTTCTGTAAGGTATGGCCATAGGTCGCCAGCTAATACAGATGCATCTAGTTGCCATTCTGCTATAAAAAAAATATTTGTTAGAAATCAAGAAATTACAATTGGTGATACTTATGTTCTTGGTGATGTAACAGTCAAAACAACTGAATATATTTCACAGGGGAATGTCGGATATGTTTTTAAGGCAGAAGTTATTGAAGGTGTGGAAAAGTTAAGGGAGAAAGAATTTGTTTTAAAAGTAGAGAAACAGAAAAGTCCTATGAGTGCTTTAACTAATCAAGGAGATCTTTTTTATAATGTTTCTCAGTTTAAGGCGCTAAGTTATTTGGAAGAGATAAACTTTCCTGCAGTTAGAGTCCATGCTTCAAATTTTGATTACTCTGTTATGCTGCTTGATTATGTTAAAGGTTATGACTTTAAACAATACGCTGATGTTTTTAGAGTTGATCAAAAGTTTATTAACTCTCTCATTGAGTTTGATTTCTTTTTAAAAGAACTTGAGACAAAAATGCCTGAGGTTATTGATGTCAGACTTGCAAATATTATGTTTGACCTTAAAACAGGTAAGTGGATTATAGTAGATGCATCTCGCGCAGGTGATTCGAGAGCTTATCAGCTCTATGGTGAATTGAGACAATATGATCAAGTAGTTTCTACACATGAACTAATTCAGGATCTTTTTAAACGATATCCCCATTATTCGAAAAGTGAAATAAATGATCTCGTTCTAAAAAAAACAAAGGTAGAAGATGGAAAGTATCACATCTATCATTATATTTTTAATGGACCAGAAGATGAACTCTCTTTTAGAGAAAAGTTATTTGAAAATATTAGATGGAAAAACTTTCAGCCTCCAGAAAAAGATAATGACTTTATTTATATAGACTACAGAAATGATGTTAAAAAGTTTATTAAGAATAACGAATTTGAAAACTCAAAAACCAATTGTCTAAAACTCAAGGCATTCAAAAAATTGTTCAAAGACTCCTTAAAAAAGTCTCAAAAGAAAGTCCTAAAAGATAGAATTTCTTCCATTTGCCAGTAAATTTAGGTGCTTAGCCATATATCATTTCTTTTTATAAAATAGTACAGTTGTGTTATTATAAAAAAGAACAATTGTACTAATTTGGAGAATATATGAAACGAATATACTTTGGTGATGGTGTTAATAAAGACTTAAAAAAGATCATTAAATTTACAAGCTCATTTGCTTATCGAGCATTCCCTAAACTTACTCTTAATGCTTCCTATAAGGTATTAACAAACCCCTTTGGTAAAAGGGATGTGATATTTCAGTCACTAAGGCCTAGCGAAGAGTTTCAGACATCAACAGATCTTGGAAATATACATGTCTATAAGTTCTTAGGTGGAGATAAGCACATTCTTCTTGTTCATGGTTGGGCGGATAACGTGAGCTGTTTTATGGAGTTAATCAATAGCCTTTTAAAAGAAGGTTATACGGTATGGGCATTTGATCAGATCGGCCATGGAAAGAGTGATGGAAATCGATCTCACTTATTTGGTTTCATTGATGGTCTACACTCAGTTATTAACGAGATCAATATTAGAGGTCATGAGCTTCATGGAATACTTGCTCATTCTATGGGAGGAGCATCAGTGTTAAACCTTGAGCAAGATAGGTTAGATCATTTAAAAGTTATCCTTATTTCAATGCCTGCGGAGTTTTTTGAAGATATGTTTCATAAACTTGAAAGTATAGGACTTTCAAAAAGCGTTTTACATGGGCTATTAGAGGATGTTTCAAAGGACTATGATAAGAGCTGGAAAGATCTTCATCCACGCAATCATAGAGAGAAAACAGGGGAGCATATTCTCTTCATTCATGATAAAGACGATCGATTCTGTAAGTATAATCACGTTAAGAATTATTTGGAAACTTCATCTTCTAAGCTTCATACCACAACGGGTCTTGGACATAGACGTATCTTAAGAGATAATAATGTTATTGAAGAAGTCCTTGGCTTTTTAAAGGACTAACACGGAGCTTTTTTTGAATAAAGGTGAAAGGTCAAGACAGAGAATACTTAAAGATGCGATGCAATTTTCTTGTGTCTATGGACTTTCAAGTGTGACTATTGGTGAGATCTCAAAGATGACAGGTATGTCTCGAACAGGTGTCATTTCACATTTCAATTCTAAAGAAGATATGCAAATCGCAATTCTTAAATATAGTGAGAATGAATACCGTGAAACAGTTGTAAAGCCTGCATATGATGAAGATGCTCTTTCGCATTTAAATAATCACTTTAAACTCTGGACGAATTGGATTCAAAGAATGGAATTTAATGAAGCCGGCAGTTGTCCCTTTATTAAGGCCATCATTGAGTACCAAGACCGTGAAGATAGTGAAGTCAAAAGTACTATTAAAAGTCAGCAAAAAAGGCTTATTGAATATCTGGCCAGTATTGTAAAGCGCTGTATTGATCAAGGACATTTTAAAAAGGACTTAGACCCCTATGATTTTACTTTTGAAGTCTATAGTTTCTATGTGGGACATAATATCGCTAAGAATCTAACAAGCCTTAAAGATGCAAATAAACGCGTTTATTCAGCTGTTTCTAAACTAATTGAAAATTCATTGAATAAGTAAGGAATTAAAAAAAAGCAGAGAGGCCCAAAATTATTTGAGGGGGAGGAGTTTATTATTCTTGGCCACTCCGCTTCTTTTAAGGGGGTATGATCGAAACATTTAACGTTTGTTAATGTTCCGTTAAAGCCATATTACAATAGAAAAATTAAATCTCTCTCTTCGTTGAAAAGTTTTCTATGGGTGTCAAAAGTTTATACATATAACCGTGTCTTTCCCAAATAAGTTTAAGTATCTAAAATTCCATAGGTACATATCTAGAGTTTAAAAAACCACAAACCTGCATAATCTTAAGCTTA
>NZAF01000109.1 GCA_002686115.1 Halobacteriovorax sp.
ACAAGTTATAGTAATGGCTTTAATGATGTTGTGTCTTCGATGAATGAAGAGGTCGAAAATAAGAAAAAACTATCGACTTATTCTGACAATATAAGACTTGCTATTGAGGACTATTACTTAAGTGATGTTGTTGCATCTGAATATTACTACATTATTAATCAAGAAGGTCTATACTTTCTAGGAAGAGATGAAAAAATATTTAAGAATCTCATTTTTTATGCAAAACAATTAAAGCCTAGCCTTACAAAAGAACTCAAAAAAGAAAAAATAGAAGATAATACTATCGAATCAATTTTAAAAAATGTTGATGATTATATTTCTACTGTGGAATCTATTCATAAAAATGAACAACAACGAAATGAATTAATTACAAGTTATGAAACAGCAATAGGCTCTATTGAAAAACAAGTTAACAATATTGTTTCTAAGGCTTCAAACAACGTAAGAATTGTTATCTCAGAGATGTCTAAGCTTAAAAGAAATATCATTGTTATTAGTATTGCATCTTCTGTGTTAACGATTTTAGTTATTCTATTTGTGACAGCCTTTTATATTTCTTCAGCTAAACGTATTGAAGACTATATTAAGAGTCTTAGAGAGGATGCTGCAACTTCGAATGAAAGTAGTAAAAAATTAGCGACAATTTCAGATGAGCTTTCTTCTGGGGTTAATCAGCAATCATCTGCCATCTTAGAAACAGTAAGTACTCTAGATGAGATGAAAGAGATGATGAGGCGAAGCCTAGAAAATATTGAGTATGCTGATAAAACTGCAAGTGAAGGCAATAAGACAATGGCCGCAGGTAAAGAGAGTGTTACTAAAGTTGTTGAGTCTATTAATGATATTAGCCAATGTAATGATGATATTACTAAACAAATGGAAAATGTATCAAATGAGCTAAACCAGATTGTAGATGCCATCAAGGATATTTCGACTAAGACAGAAGTCATTAATGATATTGTTTTCCAAACAAAGCTTCTCTCTTTTAATGCTTCTGTTGAGGCAGCTAGAGCAGGTGAGCATGGTAAGGGATTTGCCGTCGTTGCAGAAGAAGTTGGTAATCTTGCGACCATGAGTGGTAATGCTGCCACTGAAATTGAAGGCCTTATTGCAGAGAGTGTACAAAAAGTTGAAACGATTGTTGCGCAATCAAAGAGTAAGGTTGATTCCCTTGTCTCTACTGCGAAAGATAAAACTGATGATGGTCTTAAAAGAGCACAGACATGTGATGAGGTCTTTAGTGATCTTGTGACAAATGTTTCTAAGGTAAGAGAATTAATGGAAGGAGTATCTGAGGCTGCTAAAGAACAGTCCACAGGTGTTCAAAATATTTCAGAGGCCATGAATGAACTTGATAATGCTACTCACATAAATACAGAGGCCGCGAATAAGACAGCAGGATTTGCTTCAGAGATTGCATCTCAATCAGATGATCTTGCAAAGGTTGTTGGCTCTCTTGAAAATATATTCTTAGGATACTTAAAGGATCGAAAGACGAAGTCACTTGAACTAAAGAAAGAATCTGTTAATAAGTCTGTTAATAGTTCACAAGAAAATACAGGCCCACATTTGTCATTGGTTAACAATGATGAAAAAGAGAATCATGATAATGACTCGATGAGTACAGAAATTTCTCATTCATCTAATAGAAATGACATGAGTGTCTCTAATACTTCGGAGGTCTCTCATAACTCTATTGCATCAACAGGTATCCCATCTAGAGATGATGATCGTTTTGAAGATATTTAAATTGTCTATTGAATAAAAAAGTAGCAAACTACTTAGGTGTCTAAGAAAAACTTTATTTTATCATCAATAAAAATGTCTATTGCGACTTTATCAAGTCGTGTACTCGGATTTTTAAGAGAAATTATCTTTGCTCATATTTTTGGGGCATCAGGATTAACAGATGCCTATCACGTAGCATTTAGAATTCCTAATATGCTAAGAGATCTCTTTGCTGAAGGATCGTTCTCAGCTGCATTTGTTCCCATTTTTACTGGTGAAAAGAGTAAGAATGAAGATGATGGAATTAGGTTGTTCTGGACCATGGCCGTAGTCCTACTCATATTAACATCAATAGTTAGTATAATCGTTTTCATTTGGGCGCCAGAAATTGTAACACTCTTAACAGACGACAAGTTTATTAGTGATGAAGAGCGCTTTTTGTTGTGTGTGAATCTAACAAAGTTGATGGCCCCCTTTTTGACGTTTGTATCTCTTGCAGCGCTTTTCTTAGGTGTACTAAATACTTATAAGATGTTCTTTGGTCCAGCTCTTGCTCCAGCATCATTTAATGTCGTGATGATCTCTTCAATGCTTCTTTTACCGAGCTATTTAGAGAGTCAAGGAATTCATGCCATATACAGTTTAGGAATTGGAGTATTTCTTGGCGGTGTCATGCAGATGATCTTCCAGGTTCCAATGCTCTATAAAAAAAGTATTCTAACCTTCAAAGGTTTTGTTTTCTCTTCACCAAGGGTGAAGGATGTATTGGCACGTATGTCCATAGGAACGATTGGAGTCGCTGCAAATCAGATTAATCTTTTTGTCACAACCATTCTCGCAACAGGTACAGTTTTAGGAGCCGTTTCGTGGTTATCATACGCTTTTAGGTTGTTTCAGTTTCCAGTAGGAATTCTTGGTGTTTCAATAGGAAATGCTAATCTTGTACACTTCTCTGAAAAGTGGAAATCAGGAAATAAAGATGAAGCGATAAGCTTTTTACAAACAAGCTACTTGTCAGCATTATTTGTTATGATACCGGCGATGGTTGTTCTATTTGTTCTTGGTGAAGAGACTGTGAATCTCGCTTTTAAAAGAGGGGCGTTTAACGCAAAAGATAGTGAAATGGTTACGCTTGCGCTTAAAGCGTATTTAATTGGCCTTCCATTTTATGGACTTTATAAAGTTTTCTCACCAAGTTTTTACACTATAGATAAGCATAGAGTTGCCGTTGCAATTTCTTCAAGTTCGGTTCTAATTAATATTATCTTTTGCCTATCATTGGTTGATAGTTATGGATTTAAAATTTTAGCATTCGGAACAAGTTTATCAATGTTCTATAACGTCACGATGTTATCTCTTTACCTTACTAAACACCTCGGGTTAAAGCTGAGTTTCTTTTTTCCCTTACGATTTTTTAAGATTTTAATTTCTGGAACATTGACTTGTGCCGTCATAATGTATGCTAAGGATTTGATGTATGATTTTGGTTACTCTAGTCCATTGGTCTTTGTTGTAGGAACATTTCTTGGAGCTTTGAGTTACCTTATGGTGCTTTGTGTTGTTGGAGATTATCACTTTGTCAGATCATTCTTAAATAAATTGTTCAAAAGAAAAAGCTCGTAAATAGTCCAATTTTCTTGCTTGTCTCTTTTAAAATCGTTACTATTTACAAATATTAGATATCGGAGAATAAGATGAGAACAAATTTCGACACGCTAAAAACATTAGCAAGTTATACTGTTGATGCCTTGAAACAAGGAAATATCATCGAGTTTGAAATTGAAAATAGAGAAGCGTTAATCGACTCTATGGCAACTGAACTTGGTGTCGCTCTTGCAACAGACGAAGATATAAAAGAACAAGCAATCGAAGAAGTTGAAGAAAAAATGGGGATTGAATATATTACTGACGATATTACTGAGTCAGAAATGTATAATCATGCAAGAAAGGAAATCATCAAAACTTTCAGTGGTGAAAATATTGGTGGTCTATATTTGATTGAATCTCTTCATGAGATTGGAAAGAGAATTAATAAATTCCTTTTAGATTGTGACTACATTGAGGATGTATTTGGAAGTGACGAAGAAATTCATGCTTTTTTAGTTGCAAAAATTAGATCATACAATCCTAAAAGATCTTTCTAAGTTTTTAATAAATATAATTGTAAAGGCCACTCTATGAGTGGCTTTTTTTTTGTGAGGACTTATGAGTAAAAATAATCTCATTTCAATTATTTTCTTTATTCTTATGCTTAGTTTTGTTGGATGGAAATTCTATGTTTCAAGTAATGCAAAAAAAGAGATTTCAAGACTAAAAGAAGAAGGCGATTTTCAATTAGTAGATGTAAGGACTCCCGCAGAATTTAATGATGCTAGCGTTAAAGATAGTTTAAATATCCCTTTAGCTAACTTAGAGGACAGTCTTCACTTATTGGATAAGACTAAACCAGTTATTATTTTTTGTGCAAGTGGAATGAGAAGTGCTAGGGGGAAGTCTATTCTTGAAGGCAGTGGCTTTGTTAAAGTCATTAATGGTGGAAGCTATACAAATGTGGAAAGCGCATTAAAATAAGCTCTAGCTTTTTAACTTAATATTTTGAATCATTTGCTCAAAGAATGGACCTTCTAAAAGGCCATTTAATACAGAAGCCTTACTCTCTAAAAAAATAAAGCCTTCTGGTGCTTTAATAACAAGGCCATCATAATAGAGACGGTTTTCATTTTTCTCTGTCGCCGTTCCCTCTACTCTTAAAGCTTCAATTCCATTTTCATAAAGTTCTTTTAATTCACTAGGTGAATGAATGATGGCAAAGTCTTTATCAAAGATCAGTCCTCTTTCAATGGCCACATCTTCAAAGATATTTTGTAGACTTGTTTCATCACTATATTTTTTTAAATTTAAAAAAGTAGCCTTCCAGTCATAACGAGTATCCTTTCTCTCGAAGGTGATCATATCTTCTTCATCACATGTTCTTGTCCACCATCTTGGAATTGGAAACAGTAGACCAGAGAATTCAAGCATTGATGCTGTTGTGAGAGCATCGTTCTTTTCACCCTTAATAATGGTAGCAGCATAAAAAATACCAATCAGAGTAAGTATGAGAATTGACCAAGAGATGTAATTATCCATGGGGTTTAACTACCCTGAAAGCTCTTGCGTGTAAAGGTAGAGAGGACTAAATACTGATAAAAATCACTATAATTTCAATACTTTAGTAAAAAAATGTCCCTATTGTTTAAGTTTTTGATCTATTTAGTCGATAACCCTTTGAGATATAATGTAGTTGGAGAAAAAAATGAAGAATTTAGGAGCAAACAAGCTACAAACATTTTTGACGATCCTTTCCCTCTTTGCCTTTAGTGCAAGAGCTGAAGATCCTTGTGGACATATTACAGGGGACTTTAGAGACGGGCCAGAGATGTCTATGTGCTTAAACCTCTATTCACAGAGTCAATATGGAACAGGCGATTGTATCGATTGTATGTTACCAAGCATTCCTGAAACCAATGGTTGGGACTTTGCACAGACTTTAGTTGGTGGACTTGCAGCAGTTGCACCGACATACTTTGCAACTAAGTATGCAGCAAAGAGTTCACAGGCTTGGGCGGATGCTTACGAAGGCGGGATTACATCTTGCAACGGTGCTATTGACTCATATCAAGCAGATCTTTTAGCAAGAGGATCAAATCCACTTCTTGCAGATGACTTCAACTCATCTCTAGCAACATGTAATGGTTATGGAATGGGAGCATACGCTGGTTATGGCGGTGTTGGCGGCGGTCTTTATGGAGGCGTTGGTAACCCATTTTTAGGTGCAGGTTATTCCGGTGGTTTCCTTGGTGGAATGTACGGACCAAACTTTGGTTACGGTGGTGGTCTTTATGGACCGGGCGGAGGATACGGCGGAGCCTATGGACCTTATGGTTTAGGTGGAGGCCTTGGTGCTAATGTTAGTATTGGTGGAGGTAATCCTTGGGCATCTCTTGCGGGTGGTGCATTAGCTGGTCTTTTGACTGGTGGAAATATTTACGGTCAAATCGGAATCGGCGGCGGTTATCCTGGAATGGGATATCCTGGCGTTGGCGGCGGAATCGGTATCGGCGGTGGCTATCCTGGAATGGGATATCCTGGTGTCGGTGGCGGCATTAATATTGGAATCGGTGGAGGAATCCCTGGAGTCGGTATTGGTGGTGGTTATCCTGGAATGGGATACCCTGGAGTCGGAATCGGTGGCGGAATCCCTGGTGTAGGTGTCGGTATTGGTGGAGGAATCCCTGGTGTTGGTGTAGGCATCGGTGGTGGTTTCCCTGGTATGGGCTACCCTGGTGTTGGCGGCGGTATCGGAGTCGGTATTGGCGGTGGTATTCCTGGTGTAGGCATCGGTGGAGGATTTCCTGGGATGGGCTATCCTGGCGTTGGCGGTGGAGTTAACATCGGTATCGGTGGTGGAATTCCTGGCGTCGGTGGAGGCTGGGGCGGAAGCATCGGTGGTGGAATTCCTGGTGTCGGCGGAGGCTGGGGCGGAAGCATCGGTGGTGGAATTCCTGGCGTCGGTGGAGGCTGGGGCGGAAGCATCGGTGGTGGAGGAAATCCAGCATGTATGTGTATCGCAGCTCCTTGTCCTTGTGGAAACACTTTTCCAGGAGGTAATGGTTCAGTTTACGGAAACTACCCTTGGGGTGGAGGTGTAAACGGAGGGCCAATTTATGGACCAAACGGTGGTAATGGACAATGGGGTCTTGGAACACCTGGTGGATATAATGGTCATTGGGGCGCTGGCGGAGGCTGGGGTGCTCAAGGGCAAGTTAATGCTTATGCGAACGCTCAGTTTAATTATGCTCAAAATGCAGGAGCAAGAGCTAGGGCCGGTGGAAACGTGAGAACTGATATGTATGCTAACCAGGCACTATATCAAAACTATACTAACGCTGCTAGAGATCTTGGTATCGCAGGACAAGCTGGAGCTGGTGGTTATGGTTACGGAGGAGTTTATCCTTCTTCATATTATAACGGTGGTATGAATCTTAATGGTATGGGAAGCCTTGGTGTCAATTTCAATATTGGCCTAGGTGGAAGTGCTGGTTATGGATACGGCTGGTAAAAAATTAATGATAATTTGAAAATAAAAAAGGCTCACGATTGTGAGCCTTTTTTTATGTCTATTTTTTTAAAACTTATTTATTATGCATGAGAACTTTAAGAGAAGTTTTAAAGATAACTTCAATCTTATTTGCATCAAGAGCTTTACCGACAACACCAATTCCAAATTTTGGATGATCAACGATCTCACCAATCTCAAACTTTTCTTTGATACTATATTTTTGAGTTTCACCTTTAGCCTTTGCCATTGCTTCTTCCCAGTTATTTAGTAATTTTTGTTCGCTACTTACTCTTGGCTTTCTTGTTCTTGTCGTTTTTGCCTTAGCAGCTTTCTTTACTTTAAACTTATGGCTTGAACCACATGTTTTACATTTTACTCTTAAAGGAGTCGTTGGGTTTTCCATGACTTCAATGATGTGTGCAAGCTCAAGGCTACACTTTGAACAGTTTGTAACGATTTCCTTTCCAACTCCAAGTTCTGACATTAAAAATTCCTTCTTTTTTAGATTGTCTATAGATAAAGATGAGACACAAGGGTATGCTTTTTATAGGATAAAGTAAAGGCTAGATGCCTATATACACTTTTGATTTAGCCGTTTCTGATTGAAAAAGTCGAGTAAAGTAGCGGTAAGGAATTAGCAACAAATGACAAAGGTTTCTGAGAAAAACATAAAACTTCTTGATAAGGCAAAGTCACTACCGACAAAGCCAGGATGTTATCTCATGAAGAGGCTTCGTGGTGAGCATGAAGAAATCTTATACATCGGAAAAGCGAAGAATTTAAAGAGTAGAGTAAGCTCTTACTTTAATAATAGTGCAAAGGGTCCAAAGACCGAGATTTTGGTCGGCCATATAACTGATTTTGAATTTATTATCACAGATAATGAATCAGAGGCCTTTGTTCTTGAAAATAATTTAATTAAAAAACATACGCCAAAATATAATATTCGTCTCAAAGACGATAAGTCCTATCCCTATATTCAAATTGATATGGGTGAGCCATTTCCAAGACCTGTTTATACAAGAAGGCCTAAGAAAGGAAAAAAGGTAAAACTCTTTGGTCCATTTACAACGGGAAGTAATATTTCAGAAGTCTTAAGACTTCTGGTGAAATCTTTTGGAATTAGAGATTGTACGCTTTCAGAATTTAATCGCAGAAAGCGTCCTTGTATGCTCTATCAGATTAAGCAGTGTGATGCTCCTTGTGTAGGTTATATTAATGAAAAAGAATACTCAAAGAACTTAGATTATATTTCTTCTTTTTTTAAAGGAAAAACTAAGAAGGCCTTGAGTGCGATTGAGTCACGTATGCTGGGTGCCGCAGAAAGAGAAGAGTTTGAATACGCGGCATATCTAAGAGATTCTTATCAAACTCTTGCGGACTTTTCAGCTCAATCATTTTCTCAAAATGTAGAAAGTGATAGTGAGAAAAATGTTGATATTGCAGCTTACTTTATTGGTGAAGTTGAAATCGATATTTCCATTTATATTATGAGATCGGGTCTTTTATTAGGTCATAAGAATTTTCATTTTCTTAAAGGTGATAGCGAAGAGGAGAGTCGAGAAATATTTGAGACTTTCTTATTTCAATACTATCTCAATACATCAGAGTCACTACCAGATCAGCTCGTTGTTGATGAAAAGCACATAGATCATCGTGTTGTGACAAAAGCATTCGAAGGCTCTTTTGAAAAGAAGATTTTAGTTTCAAAGGGAAGGGGCTCAACAAAGAGCTTGTTAGAACTTACAAAAGATCACGCCAAAGAGAATCAGCGTTTTAGAGAAGCCAATAAAGACTCTGTGTGGGTGGGATTAAATAAACTTAAGGAACTTATGAGTTTAAAAGAAGCACCTCGAGTTTTAGAGTGTTACGATATTGCTATCTGGCAGGGAAGTTCACCAACAGCTTCTCAAATTGTTTTTCATGAAGGAAAACCTGATAAGAAAAGGTATCGTCATTACAATTTAAAAGAATTACCTGAAGGTAATAATGACTTTGCGATGATGAAAGAAGTCTTAACAAGAAGACTGAGAAAAGGGGAACTTCCAGATGCCTTTGTCGTTGATGGGGGAAAGGCGCAAGTGAACGTTTTTGTCGAAGTTTTAAAAGATTTTAATATCGAAGTTCCTGTTGTTGGTATTGCTAAAGAGAGAACAAGTAAGAATCAAACTTTTAGGGATAAAGAAGTGAAGAGTTCTGATGAGAGACTTATAATACCTGGAAGAATTAATCCTTATATTTTAAAGAAGTGTCCATCACTTTTAAGAATCCTCGTTAATATGAGAGACGAGGCCCATAGATTTTCAAGAAGACTTCATCATAAGAATGAGAAAAAGAGAGTGCTTGGAAATTGGCTTGATGAAGTACAAGGTGTTGGGCCAAAGATAAAAAAACAGATTAGAGAAAGATTAGATATTTCAATTAGTGAACTTAAAAAACTTAGTGAAGATGAAATTGCCGAGAAATTTGAAGTAAGTATGAAAGTCGCTAGCTCAATTCATGAAGCTCTCATAAGATCAAACTAGCGAATAATATTTAATTGATAATATGAACTTTCTTTTTGCTTCCGTGGCCACAATCCGTGCATCTAGAATTCTCTTGAATACATAAATGCTTATAATCAGAGATATGTGTATGAACAAGCTTTGCCCCACATACTTCACATTCGTTAATAATCTTCTCTACTTGCCTTGCGTCACCAAAATATTCTTGGAAGCTTTCAAATTTGTAATCAGGATCAAATGACATTTTAACTCCTAAATGTTAATCACTATGTAACACTTCGGAAAAAATCCCCGCAGTTTAAAAAGCTTTTAAATAATTGATTATTTGGGGATAATTTACCCATGGGAAAAAATGTCAGATAAAGGGCTCAATTCATTTATTCATAAAGATTCAAAAACTAGTAGTGGAAGAGAATCTTATATCGCTAAGCTCTTTAAGAAGAGCTCTTGGTTCTTTGACCTAAAAGGGGCTATTAAAGAGGAAGAAGCCGGATATAACGCCTTAGATACGGCAAGTGTAAGTTTAGGTGTTGCACAAAACAAAGAAGAGGTTAGGGCCGCAAATGCGCCAGCCAGTACGGAGCTAAAGAAAGAAAGCCCTTCGACCAAGCCTAATGATAATTCTGACTCTTTTGCTCAAGCTAAAAAAGTACTTCAGGTTGATCAGCCAATTATTCCAAAGTCCACTGAGCATACAAAAATTAAACTAGATAAAGACTTTGATGAATACTTAAGTTCGATATCTACAGATTGGGCATCTTCTGAAATTCCAGGAATTGAATTTTTTGATAAAAAAGTTGATGTTCTTTTTCTAGGACTTGATTCAATTGAAGAAGATTATATTCCTGAGATAACTCCAGTTTCACTGCGCGAAAGTTCACATGACCTCCTAGGTAAGATGATTATGGCCATGGGACTTAAAGAAGGTGACTTTGTGAGAGCTCCACTTATTAAAATAGGTGAGCCTTATGAAAATGCAATTCGCTTTATACAATTTTTCAAACCAAAAGTTGTTATTTCACTTGGGGCAACAGCTACAAATATAATCTTAAAAGAGAAGCTAAAGCTTTCTAATGTTCATGGACAATTAAGTGCTCAGTCGATCGAAATAAATGGGGAAACATTACAATTTTCCATATGTCCTCTATTTCATCCAGAACTTCTTGAAATTAATCCTAATATGAAGCGCACGGCTTGGATTGATATGCAAAAGGTGATGACCTTTATTAATGATAACTAGCTTAAGACCTCATAAACCTAATTTTAAATGTTTTTAAATGTATCCGTTTACTTTTTGAGACTGACTGAGTCAACTCATTGAGATAAGTTCTTTTCAAATTCCCAGAAGAAATCACTAACAAAACCATTGGGTCCCATTCCCGAATAGGTAGATAGTTTGCCAAGTAGAGTTGTTCCTTTAGAAATTAGGGATCTCCCTTTTTTAATCTTTTTAATGGGAATATTTTTAGTGCCTAATTTAGACTTACAGTACTTTTGGTTTTTATCTGAAATATGTAGTGTGACAGAAATATTTTCTTTTTGTATGTCCTTTACTTCTATTTTGAACAAACATCGCTCTATATTTGATGGATAGGATTTAAAATTAACAAATAAAATAAGGCGGTAAATAAGAGAATTATTTTCATAAGAATATCTTACGATAATCTATTATAAAGTCTAGTTTACTTATCTATATCGCAAGAAAGGAAGGTATTCTTTTTTCCTAAGAGTTCTTTTTTATGTAGTGACAAGTTTATGACTTGTAAAGACCGCTAAAAACGTTATAGAATATTAATGTATGACCAACACGGTTAATACATCCCATGGATGGGGAAAATTGGAAGGAAGCCATATTCTTGAAAAGAGTTTCGCTTAAATTAATGACCTTTGTGATTGCTTTTAATAGCTTTGGTGCTTTTAATATTAAAGTAAAGATTGGTGATGCAAAGAAGAAAGTTGAAATCTCAGGTCAAAATATCACGAGAAATATAGTTCCTTTAAAAAGTAGAAAGTCTTTTAAAGGTAGAAAGAAGTTTAAATTCAATTGTGATGATCTTGGGAGTAACTATAAAAGAAGAGAGAGTCTTCATCTTGCTTCTCTAAGTTCAAAAACGGGACTTGTCACCTACGATAATAAAAAATACATCGGCAATATTCATATTATTACTTCTAAGAATACTGACTCATGTGACGTTATTAATGAAATTGGAATTGATCAATATATCAGTAGTCTTTTATCAAAAGAGATGAATAGTTCTTGGCCTATCGAAGCCTTAAAAGCCCAAGCAGTTGCTGCTAGAACATATGCTTTAAATAGAATTAAAAAGACAGAGACAATTCATTATCATTTAGAAAATTCTGAAAAGCATCAAGTGAATGGTGATTTCTTTGATGTGACAATGAAGACTCTAAGGGCAGCTAAGCAGACAGCTGGTTATGTTTTAAAAAATAAAAAGGGTGAGCTTGTCCCAGCATTCTTTCACGCAAGTTGTGGGGGAAGAACTTTGAAACCTAATGAAGTATGGACCAATAATGTCCATGGTTATCACCGAGGTGTTAATTGTGGTCATTGTAAAACGAAAAAAAATTGGCAAAAGACTATTTCAAAAGTTCGTTTTAGAAAGTTTCTCTCTTGGTTAAAAAAGAACGACCTTGTTCGTTTTAAAAGTATAAATAAGAGGATTTATATTCTTAGAGATAACCCTGAGAAGAAATATTTAAGAGTTAAACTAGGGTCACGAATTCATAAAATTAGAAAAAGTTATTTAAGACGATATTTTGGTAGAGTTGATTTTTCATCAAATAATTTCTATATGGCGGATTCAGGTGCTAATGAGTTTACTTTCGTTGGAAAAGGGCGAGGTCATGGAGTTGGAATGTGCCAAGTTGGTGCCAAATCTTTGGCACAAAGGGGATGGAGCTATAGAAAAATTTTAGCTCATTATTTTCCAGATCTGGAGATTAAAAAAGTATATTAATACTGCTGATTACAAGTTGGTTTAGCAAATGAAGTGTAAACATCTACTTGTTGTAATGATAGTCCGTTTGTTTGAATCGGAGCAGCAGTTAAAACTGTTTGACTAGCAAAATCAACAACTCCATAAGAACAGAAGTTATCTTTATCTAAAACGATACAGCTATTATTTTGTGTTCTAAAGTTTGTAAGCTGTCTTTGGTTATCAATATATGGAATTTGAGTTTGTTGTTGGCCGTACCAACCACCACCACTTACGATGTTTTGACCACACATTGAAATCGTAACTCTATGACCAATCACTTGCGAACCATTAATAAGTTCAGTAACGATCATAATGTCATTGTATGCACTAACGCCAACATACATCTGTCCAGTCGAGCCTTGAACTTGTGTTCCCTGACTAAACTGACCACAAACTTTTGTATGATCTGCTGATTGAAGTGGCTTTGAGAAAACTAGGTCATTCACTCTTTGTCCTGTACCAATTATATTTTGAAGCACTTGTCCCTGTGGGCACTGAAGAGTTGATTTAAGTTGATTCATGAGCTGCTGTTCAGCTTGAGTACTAAATCCGTTAACATTTGGATTATAGCCGTTTGTTGTAATCGTTGGATTTGTATTTGTATTAACTTTGTTATCATCAC
The DNA here is from genome assembly GCA_002686115.1 of Halobacteriovorax sp. Classification (GTDB taxonomy): domain Bacteria; phylum Bdellovibrionota; class Bacteriovoracia; order Bacteriovoracales; family Bacteriovoracaceae; genus Halobacteriovorax_A. Next base: position 12,955 of record NZAF01000109.1, read on the forward strand.
CACCACAAGAGTAGAGTAGAATTGAAGTCATTAATAAAATAAAAAATTTCACATGGCTTTTCATAATATTTCCCAAATTAAGGTTTCCACAAAAATCTTATCGGATGAATTTCATAAAGCTTTAGAGTCTTATAGGATAGAAAATTATTGAAATTAAAGGAGTAACCGACTTTTTCCGTTAAGAAATATGGAGAGAGGATATAAAATGATTTCAATTTTCAGTAAAATTAAAAAAGTAATTAAAGAAGAAGAAAGGGCGAGGTTTAGAATTGCTACCGCGTTCAAATTTGCAATAATACCAATTCTTTCGATCTTATTTCTTTTGGTTCTTGGTTATATTATTCTCTCTGTTACCTTATCTGTTTTAAATTCCCATTTAGCAGAAATTAGCTTTATTGTGCCAGACCTTGTGAACTCTTTTGTTTCTCAGACCATCATTAATATATCACCGTGGATTGGAG
>NZAF01000110.1 GCA_002686115.1 Halobacteriovorax sp.
CAAAATTTCCTGTAAAATTTAAGCTTGATAAGTCTAATACTATGATTCCAGATACTCCATTTAAAGGTCCTTTTACGATCACGGCAAGAATTAGCCCTTCAGGAAGTGCAATGGATAAGAGTGGTGTTGAAGTTCAAACCGATAAGCCTATAAAAATAGGTGACAAGATAGAACTCAGTCTTAAGTAATCAACACTTTTTCTTGGCACAAATAGAAAAAGACACACTTGATAAAGTATTGATTTTACGTCGCTAATACTTCAAGATCATTACTCCGATACAATACTTAGTATGTATTTTAATCTCTTCATCATATGCTTTCTTTTTTTCTCCTGTAGCTCAGAACTTGAGTACTTAGGTATTGAAAAAGTGATCGCCGAAGTGAAGGCAAAGAGTATAGAAGTCAATGGACCTAGTCCAAGTTCAGGAGATCAAAATACTGAATTCGTATATCAGGTGAAATTTAACAATATTGAAAACTTTGAATTACTTTCCAATCACATAAACCAAGAGAGTTCAGATGTGACCTGTACTGATGTTGTAATCACTAACGGCACATCTGCAAATCCAACCATTACACTAAAAGATTGCCAAGGAAGTGGCGAGTTGAGTATTTCACTTCAAATAAATGATGAAAGCTTTAGCGAAGTTACAATGCCTGAAGCTGAATTATTCTCTGTAACACCAACATACACTTATCGAATTGATAAATTGGCCCTCGCTAACAATCGTTCAAGCTGCGCCATTGATAGTACTTCAAAACTAAAGTGTTGGGGTTCAAACTATGATAGTGATGACAATGTTAATGGCTTACTTGGAACCAACGATGCAACGAATAGTTATGAAACAACTTTTCAAGATGTAGATTCATTAAATGACTACAAACACATCACTCGGGGTGAAATTATTAATTGTGCGATTAGAAATGATGACAAAGTTTATTGCTGGGGAAAAAGCTGGGCAACAGGTGATGCAAGTAACTCTTCAGACATTCTAGTACCGACAATCATTGATGACACAGATACTTATATAAGTGTTCATAGTGGCTCATATCATACTTGTGGAGTGACTAGTGCCCACGACATTAAATGCTGGGGTGATTCATGGGGCGGAAAACTTGGTCGAAGTGGAGAGAATAAAACCCCCCTTGTCTCAGACTCTGGTACGAAATTTCAACAGATCGTTGGTGGACGTAATCATAGCTGTGGAATAACACTTGAAGGAAAACTTAGATGCTTTGGATATAATAGTAATGGTCAAATCGGTGTTGGCAATACAACAAGCCCACAGAGTCCTGTGACAATAGATGAAAGTGAAAGCTATAAGTTCATCTCTTCTATGGAAAACGTCACCTGTGCCATTACAACAGCAGGAGCTTTAAAGTGTTGGGGCTCAAACTCTGACGCTCAAACAGGTATTGGAACAAATGGAGGAAACACACTAGTACCAACTCATATTGATACAGGTGAAAAGTATGAAAGTGTATCAGTTGGTTGGCGCCATGCTTGTGCCATTACAGAGAATAAGAAATTGAAGTGCTGGGGTCGTAATTCAAATGGCCAAATTGGCAATGGTACAACGACTGGGCCTGTGACGTCACCTACTTTGATAGATGGATCAAGTGATTATAAAGTAGTTAATGCAGGAATTCTTCACACATGTGCTTTAAAAGAAAATGATGATCTATTTTGCTGGGGAAATAACTCTCTAGGAGAATTAGGTGATGGAACCACTACTCAGAGGACCTCTCCAACTCTTATTCAAACGAACTTTTAAAATATATGCGCCAAACTTGACGAGATTACCTCAAATCAAAATTTGATCTTGGACATCACATCGACTTTTCTATAGCCTTTATCAAAAGGGAGTTCTCATGAATATACTTGCACAAGTATTACTACCACTCATTCTTGCATTTATGATGTTCTCGATGGGAATTGATTTAACGATCAAAGACTTTAAAAATGTTGTTAAATTTCCTAAACCATTTTTGACTGGTATCCTTTTACAATTTGTCTCTCTCCCTATACTTGCTTTAGTTATTGCAACAGTCTCTATTAATCTTGGACTTAAACCAATTTACGCGTTAGGAATTATGATTCTAGCAGTATGCCCAGGAGGAGTGACGTCAAATATACTTACCCATCTTGCAAAAGGAGATAGCGCTCTTTCTGTCAGTTTAACAAGCATCTCCAGTATTGCGACGATCTTCACACTTCCTATTCTTGTAAGTCTTTCAAAAGCTCACTTTATTAATGATAATAGCGTTGTTGATATATCAGTTGAAAAAATGACCTTAGGTGTATTTTTCATTACAACGGTTCCTATTATATTAGGAATGACTTTTAAGTTTTACAAAGAAAAGCTTGCAAAAGAAATAGAGCCAAAACTAAGAAAAGTCTCGGGAGTTCTATTCATACTTATAGTGATTGGTGCTATTGTAAAAGATATCAATCTTATTAAAGATAACTTTATAGAAATTGCTCCTGCAGTCTTCGCTCTTAATATCGTGACAATGCTTCTGTCATATTTAACAGCTAGTACTTTAGAATTTCCTAAGAAACAGATCACTGCCATCGTTTACGAGTGTGGCCTACAAAATAGCACGCTAACGATATTTATAGGCCTTACATTATTAAAGAATGACGCCGTCGTCTTACCGGCCGTTGTCTATTCAATCAGCATGTATCTTTTAGCATTTGCTTATTATAAACTTGTATCTGTAAAAACATCTAAAGAGTTGTTGGTAAGCTAAAAACAAATGACGTATGTTCTTCAAAAAGTTCGTAACTTAGTTGTCCCTTATGAGACTCAATAATCTTTCTACAAATTGAAAGCCCAAGTCCTGTACCTTCACCTTGTGGTTTTGATGTAAAAAGTGGCTCAAAAAGCATTTCTTCGATTTCTTTATTAATTCCATTACCAGAGTCTTGCACTCTTATTGAAATTGTATCAAAAGTATTTTTAGATATGATGACTTTAATCCACTTATATTTAAATTCTTTTATCTCATAAATTGAATTATTGATTAGGTTTATAAGAACTTGTGAGATCTGAATAGGATTCACATCAACTTTTACCTCATCGATATTTAAATCAAAACTAACAGAGTACTTAATATTGTACTCCTTTATTTTCATTTGAATAACAGGGTTCACATCCCTAATAATCTCAGCGATAGAAATTACTTTCGTTTCGGGAGTATGATCACTCCTTTCAATATTTTTTAATCCAACAATAATTTTACTAATTCGATCAGTTGTTTCTGTTATGGTGTGTAAGCTCTTACTAAGCTTCTCTTTATCAATTTGATCATGCGACTTCTTAAGTTGTGCTTCTAAAACCTCTGAGTGGCCCATAATAATTCCAAGCGGATTATTTATTTCATGTGCTATATTACTTGCGAGCTCTCCTATTTGAGTTAGATTGTTTTCTTGTTCAAGTAAGTTGAGTGCTTTCATTTCACTGTTTCGAACCATATCTTTATAAGTCTCGGCCAAGAAGACCACAACAAAGTTCACAACACTCAATGAGAGAAGTGAAATGGTATGAAAAAAGTTTACTCTCTCCATATTAATTTCATTTAAATGAAGAAGCCTCTCATTAAAAACATTTAAAACAAGAAGTACTCCTATGGAAGCTATTGTCCATCCAATTGCTGCTCGACGATTTAAAAAATTACTAGCGATGAGACCAGTCGAAGGTATCCACCAAGTATTAAAACTAAAGAATCCACCTGTGAAAATTGTCAGTAGAGTATGAGCAAGAAGATAAAAGAAGACACCAACATGCGCCGCTACCATTGGGTAGCCAAGAAAAACAAGAGGCTTATAAATAAACCAAAACATGGAAACACAAAAAGCTATTGAGATGGCACAATTAATAGCACCGAGGCTAAAATAATATGCAATAAAGCCTGCACCAAGAAGTGTTAGAAAAATAAATGTAGCAAAGAAGAAGTCTTCATTTGTTCTAAGCTTCAAAAAGTTTGTCATACATTTATTATAGTTTCTAAGACGCAAAGCTTCACTAGGGTCAAAACATCCCTAAACCTGAGAAATGAGCATCAGATTCTTACATTTCCTAACAGAAACCCAAAAAAAACCGTATTTTCTGGTTAATTACTTACCAATCCAAGCTAATTATATTATTTTAGTCTCCTATTAAAATTATTTTAAATGGAAAAGACCTTTGTAGAGACAAGGTTACACAGATTAGGGAGATTGTTTATGAACTTAAAAAAACTTTCAGTGATCGCACTGATAACTTTAGGAAGTGCATTTGCTCAAGAGAGCACAGGGAAAGAGAACTCTTCAACAGAGTCTACTGGTAAAGTACTTTCAAACAAAACTAAAGGTGATATCGATAACGAAATTACTAACGCAAGAATGAGAGCTGCTTCAGGTTCGAAGTCAAAGTTTTCTGGTTCTCTATCAGCATTCTATGATGGTGGGTCAATTGAAAAACCACTTTCAGCTACTCGTCCAAACCTTTCAGGTGACCCTGAAGTTCCAGCACTATCTGAAGGTGGCGGATCTTTATCACTTCGTTACCGTGTAAGTAAGAACCACTCATTTACTTTTGGTGCAGGTTTCTCATTTTTTCAACCATTTCAATCATCAGACAAGTATGCGCAAGCTAATGAATTTCAAATCACAAACCCAAGCTTAGGTTACTCTTTTATTGGGAAAGTTTTAGGATTCCAAACTTCTTCAAGTGTTAGTTTTACTTATGGTACTTGGGATGGATGGGAAAACATCACTGCTCAAGGAACAAACCTAGATTACTCAGTTGGTCTAAGTCAAACTTTTACAAAAGCATTTGAAGGAACTGGATTTTCTGCTGGTCTTTCATTCTCTGTTGGTCTTCCAAAGTACTCTGATAGCTTAGAAGATAACTTAAACAGATACACTCTTGGTATCTTCCCATTTGCTGAATACCAAATTAGTGATAAATTTGTTGCAAGAACTGTTTTTGGTTACTTTAACTTCAGAAACAAAAGAAGAAGAGACAAAGGTCATATGGTTAGAGCATATGAGTATCAATCAGTTGGTATTGGTTGGGTTGCTTCAAGAGACGTTTGGATTTACCCAAATATCCAGTTTATCCCAGATAACCTAGATATCAAAAATACAAACGTAGGTGTTTCTGCAACAATTAACATGTTCTAAGAAAAACATACAAAATAAAAAAAGAAAGGCTTCCCATCGGAAGCCTTTTTTTTTGCTTTTTTAAGGTGCCAGGAGACTTTTCCATGCGTGATGCGTAGTGAGAAAGTCTCCTGGCACCTTTTAATTAGTAGTGCCACATAGTTGTTAGGTTGATTTGTTTGTTGTTGTCAAAGATTTGGCCTCTGGCGTTTGTGCTTCTTATGTTTGAATCGTATTTTTCGATTTGATAGAAAAGGCCTACTCTTATTTTGTTTGCTCTTAGGTACCAGTTTATTCCGGCAACAGTTGAGGTTTGATCAAAGTTTTCTGCGTCGTTAAATCTATCCCATGATTCATATCTAAAAAATGGAGCGAGGTAATGAAATTCTGTCATAACGTATTCTACTTGAGCGAAATAGCCATCACTATCACCTAACACTCTATTTGATGTTGAGTAGTCTTGAACGACATTCTTAAATTTAAAGTATTCTGAAAGAAATGAAAGACCTTTATAATGAAAAGAAAATTCACCATTAATTAATGTTCTATCAACTTCAAAGTTTGTAGAGGCGCTTTGGTATTTAATACCACCTGTGTGAAAGATACCTGCTCCAAAAGAAAAGTGCTTTCCTTTTCCAAAATAAGTCTCTGTTGGACTCTTATCTTCATAACCTGTAATTGGATAAAATCTTACTTTAGAACCAACCATGAAGTTTTGAGAAGAAATATCACCACTTGATAAATCCTCACCTTTTGCATCATGAAAAGATCCGGCCTCAACACCATCACCTGCCACAAGTTGAAAGTACCACTTATCAAAGATACCTTGCAGTTGAAAGTTATTAGCACGTCGATTATGAGAAACGTAATTTGCCGCTTCATCAGCAATAGCTGCTCGAGTGAGGTAGTTTAGTTTTGAAGAACTAATTGTTTCAGCTCTTGAGACATCTACTTTTGCTCTAAAGGCTTTAAAATGAAGTCCTTTTGTATTAAATATATTCTTTACTTGAATATAAGCATCACCAACATTGAAGTCGCCCTCTCCACTATCGCCTTCATTCACCTTATCGTTTCTGACGTCCATGTAAAACTTAATACCCTCTTTATAATCAGCTTGAACTTGAAATCTTGTTCGCCTTAAAGAAAAATCTTGAAACGTTTCCGTTTCTCCTGTGACAGTATCATTTCTCATTGAATGGCTTGTGATCGTTTGTAATCTGGTTCCAAGCTTTAACTGTAATTCACCATCTTTATTTGGAGTGACATTAACCCCCCATGAATTATCAGTATCCCCAAGAGGAAATGAAGCGTATACTTGAGTACTCATTAATAAAACAGAACTTATAAAAAAAGATTTCACCTTATGTGCCTCCAATAAATAATATAAGATCAAATTAATAAATTAATTTCTAAAATACAACGTTAGAATCAGCAATTTCTTACACTTAGAAACATTTAAATGAAAACGAATAATCCTAATAAAACTTTAACAAAGATTACTATCAAGTAGTATTATTGATTTTTTCTGATTATACTAAGTATGCATAATAACAAATTTGGAAAGTAATATGATAAGAAAATTGTTTTTTTGTTCACTCCTAATGAGTTTTACGGCACTGGCCAAAGATAGAGTTACTTTAACACTTAAGAATAACTCAAAGATCAAAGTATCAAATATACAACTCATTTATTATTCTGCTCCAAATATTCTTTGCGGAAAATTTAAAAAAGGCTCATATATTTCTAAGAAACATTTTAAAAGTATCAATATTCAAGATGTGACAGAAGTAGAAAAGAATTTAAGATTTGGCCTATGTGCATACAAATTATCATATATAAGTCTTCTTGCCCCAAACTGGGTTGACTATGAAGTAGAAGTTGTTGATCTACCAGTCACTAATAAGTACAGCTCCCAGGTTATGAGAAGAAGGCCCATCAGAGAAACATTCTACTTCTTATGTACAACTCGTAGAGACTCTTACGGATGCCGAGGAAATAATACTGCAGCAGATATTGAAAACAACAATATCGATATTCACCTTAATGATGAATAATCTACTTCTTTAATTAAGAAGAAAACTTATCTCTTAGTCCTTTAGAAACAAGGTGTAATTTCTGTGTATCATTCTTAAGCTGATGCATATGTTTTTTAACATATTCAGCTATTTCAGAAGATGAGTCTGAGACCTTTCTTAAATCTAGAAATCTATCATTTACTTCATCAATGATGATAACATTTTGTGCTGCACTCTTAGATACATTTTCTACTTTTTGGTGTAGCTGATTAATATTAGATGAAATCTCATTAAATAAGACTCTACAATCTTCAACATTGTCTCTAGAAGTAGAAGTGCTATCATGTGACTGATTCATGACAATATCAAGGGACTCTTTACTTGTTTTAACGATATGTTCAACCTTCTTCACACTATCTTCAATCATTTGGTGTATTTCGACAGATGTATTACCACTCATATCTGCAAGGTTTCCAACTTCCTCTGCAACAACAGCAAAACCCTTTCCATGCTCACCGGCCCTAGCGGCTTCAACCGAGGCGTTAAAAGAGAGAAGTTTTGTTTGAAAAACAATGTCATTAATTAAATTTGTCTTTTCTTGAATAAGCTTAATAGAGTCAGAAATTTCAAAGATACTCTCCATTAATGAAGAAATTTCTTTTTGAACTTTTTCGTTTGAATCAACAACCTTGCTCATACTCATATTCATATTTTGAACAGTTTGCTGACCTTTTGTTGCAACTTCACTTGTTCGATCACTTTCTCTAAGAGCATCTTCAATCAATTTCTCATCATCTTTAATTCCTTGAACAACTCTTTCTAATTGCCCTTGATTCTCTGTTAATGACTCTGCTAATTGAAATGCTCCCTCTACAAGTTCTTTTGAACGTTCATTTAAAACTTGAGAATTCTTCGATGTATCTTCAGATATCTGACTTAATTGTTCGCTGTATTTTTGAGCAGGTTTCTTTAGTAATTTAACAATGTGATTAAATACAAAGAGAAAGAGAATAATCAAAATGACGTATATGATACTTATCTTTTTAACATTTGCATCAATTGGTCCAATGAACTCACTCTTATCAAGCTCTACAATCAAAATCCAAGGAAATTTTTTACTCTTCAAATAAGATCCTAGCTTATCCTGATTAACACCATAGGCCTCACCGCTTTCAAGAGCCTGATTAAGCAGAGGAGAATCTAGCTTTATAATTTCACTCTTTTTTAAATGAACAACTTTCTCTTTATTAAGAGTTGAGAGATAAACTTCTCCTGTTTTTCCAAGTTCAAAGTCTTTCTTTAATAGGTCAATGTAGAACTGAATAGTAATTTCTGAAATAATAACACCAAGTGTTTTATCTCCGTCTTTAATAGGAACCATCACTAGTTGATGGTAATGTGTCGTCTCTTCAAAACCAAAAAAGTCTGTAACTTGAGTAGAGTTAAGTGATTTATTAAAAAACTTAGATTCTTTAATTGAGTGACCTGCATGTGTGCTTTTCTTATTATCTCCATGATGTGGACTTATTATGATATTACCTGAGGTGTCTGCAATGAAAACATGATGGTAGGCACCCCACATACTTTCTTGAAGCCCTCTAACCAAGTTAGACCCTTCACCATTAAAATTAGAGTTTTTTAAATCACTCTTTAAAACACTTGATTTTGCAAGTGTTTCTAGAAAATAAATATAGTTAGAAAGATGATTTTCAAGAGTTACTTGTTTTGACTTTGTAATCGCTTTAATTTTATCAACTTTTTCATTAACCGCTTTCTGTCTTGATTGATAAATGTAATATCCATTAAGTACAAAAATAGGAATCAAAGCTAAACATGTTAGGGTATAAATAAGCGTGAGCTGTGACTTACTCTTTTTATCTTGTTTCATAATATCTCCACTAGATATTAATTATAAACTAGATAACTCATTAAAAGAAC
>NZAF01000111.1 GCA_002686115.1 Halobacteriovorax sp.
ATTGGAGGTCCACATAAGTAGTACTCACAATCTTCTGGAGCAGGGTGATCTTTAAGATATTTTTCGAAAAGAACGTTATGGATAAATCCAGTATATCCTTCCCAATTATCCGAAGGAAGAGCATCTGAAAGTGCCACATGCCACTTAAAGTTTTCATTCTCTCTTTGAATCATATCAAAATCTTCAACATAGAACATTTCTCTCTTAGAACGAGCTCCGTACCAGAAAGTTACTTTTCTATCTGTCTTAATTCTTCTGAATTGATCAAAAATGTGTGATCTCATTGGCGCCATACCAGCTCCACCACCAACAAAGACCATTTCTTTATCAGTGTCTCTTGCGAAGAACTCACCAAATGGACCAGAGATTGTACACTCATCACCTGGCTTTAAGCTAAAGATATATGAAGACATCTTTCCTGGAGGAGTTCCTTTTGGAGCTCTTGGAGGAGGAGATGCAATACGAACGTTAAGCATGATGATCCCATACTCTTCTGGGTAATTGGCCATTGAGTAAGCTCTGATCGTATCTTCTTGAACCGTAGAGTTATATTGCCATAAGTTGAACTGATCCCAGTCTCCTCTATACTGCTCTTCTACATCAAAGTCTTTGTAATCGATTGATAGACCACCTGGTCTCTCAATTTGAATATAACCACCTGCTCTAAATGGAACTGACTCACCATCTGGGAGCTCAAGAACAAGCTCTTTAATGAAAGTAGCAACGTTATCATTTGATCTAACTTTACACTTCCATTTCTTAACACCAAAAACAGATTCTTCAACTTCAACTTCCATATCTGTTTTAACGGCAACCTGACAAGCAAGTCTCTCACCTTCGCGGGCTTCTTTCTTAGTGATATGAGACTTCTCAGTTTCAAGAATCTCTCCACCACCAGAGTGGACCTTAACTTTACACTGAGCGCAGGTTCCCCCACCACCACAAGCACTTGAAACAAAGAGCTTCTGATCAGCTAAAACGTTAAGTAATTTCCCACCGGCCGGAACCATGACGGTTTTCTCACCATTAATTACTAATTTGACGTCACCTGAGCTTACTAGTTTACTCTTTGCAAAGAGAATAACTAGAACAAGCGCCAAAACGACGACTGTAAACATTAAGACACCTAATACAATTTCATTCATAATCGGTTTACCTTATTCTTATAATTGAATACCACTGAAAGATAAGAATCCCAGTGCCATTAATCCAACAGTAATAAAAGTGATTCCAAGACCTCTTAGGCCTTCAGGTACATCACTATATTTCATTTTTTCTCTAATACCTGCAAGAGCTGCAATAGCGAGTGCCCAGCCAACACCTGAACCAACACCAAAGACAACACTTTCAGCGAAATTATAATCTCTTTCTACCATGAAAAGTGACCCACCAAGGATGGCACAGTTAACTGTGATCAGTGGTAAGAAAATCCCAAGAGCGTTATAAAGAGGTGGAAAAAACTTATCAAGAATCATCTCTAAGATTTGAACCATTGCTGCAATAACACCAATGTAAGAGATAAGACCTAAGAAACTTAAATCAACTCCTTGAACTCCTGCCCATGTAAGAGCATTTTCTTTTAATAGGTAGTTATAAAGAAGATTGTTAACTGGAATTGTAATTGATTGAACAACAACAACCGCTACACCTAGACCAAGAGAAGTTTTAACTTTCTTAGATACCGCTAAGAACGTACACATCCCAAGGAAGAATGAAAGCGCAAGGTTTTCAACAAATACAGCTTTTAAAAATAAACTTAAATAATGCTCCATTATATTATTCCTTTAAATTAATTACTTGATTCAACTTGGTCTTTCTTAACTGTTCTTAAAATCCAGATAAAAATACCAATTAAAAAGAACGCCGAAGGTGAAAGAAGTGCCATACCATTTGGTTGATACCATCCTCCCTCACTAATTGGAGTCATAATATTGTATCCAAGAAGCTTTCCAGAACCGAAAAGTTCTCTAAAGATTCCAACAAAGATAAGAACAACGGAATAACCAATACCATTACCAATACCATCAACAAGTGCCATGATTGGACCGTTTTTCATGGCATAAGCTTCCGCTCTCCCCATAACGATACAGTTGGTAATAATAAGACCAATATAAACAGACATTGATTTAGCAACATCATAAACAAAGGCCTTAAGGATTTGGTCAGTTACGATAACCAGTGAAGCAATAATCGTCATCATAACAATGATACGAATTGAACTTGGAACGTGGTTTCTAATTAATGAAACTGAAAGGTTTGAAAATGCCGTAACGACAATAACCGCTAGACACATAACAAGAACAGACTCGAGTTTCGTAGTAACAGCTAGAGCAGAACAGATTCCTAGGATCTGAAGAGCAATAGGGTTATTTTCAAATAGTGGATCAAATAAGGTTTTCTTAAGGCTCATTAAATACTCCCCGCTTTGTACTTTTTAATAAAAGATCCAAAAGCATTTTCACTTAACCAGTATCTTACTAGGCCAGTAACACCATTAGATGTAATTGTTGCTCCAGAAAGTCCATCAATTTTATACTTAGCATCTTCTTCAGCAATACCTTTAACAACTTTGATAACCGGCTTCATAGCATCATTAAATACTTTTTTACCGTTCCAATTTGCTTTCCAATTTGGGTTATCAACTTCACCACCAAGACCTGGAGTTTCACCATGCTCATAAAAACCTAATCCCTTAACAGTGTTAAGATCGTTTTCAAGAACAAGAAATCCATACATTGTAGACCAAAGACCTTTTCCGTGAACTGGAAAAACAAAGTTTTTTACAGTTTCACCATCTTTAATAAGATAAACCTTTCCATACTTTGCTCTAGATTTGATATTTGCAAGATCTTTTTCTGCTGGAATTTTGTAATTAAGTTTTGGATTCTTAGCCGCTTTTCTCGCATCATAAGACTCAGGGTCAATATCTGCATAAGCACCTGTTTCAAGATCAACAACTTTAGTTTCAACAGCTTTAAAAGCTTCAACAATTTGCTTTTCTTCTGCTGAATCATCAACAAGACCTGCTGTAACAAGAAGGTTCTTCTTTATATCTAGTTTTTTATTTCTAACCTGCATTGGCTTTAATTGTACTGCCGTTGAAGAAACAACGATTGAACAAATAACACAAAGAAGTGTCGCAACGATTAGGGTTTTAGAAGTACTATCATTTGACATATTTTCCCCCTACGCCTTTACTCTTTCGGCTCTTCTTTTGATATTGCCTTGAACCACAAAGTAATCAATAAGTGGTGCAAAACAATTTGCAAAAAGAATTGCTAGCATAATCCCTTCTGGGAAAGCTGGGTTAATAACACGGACAAGAATTGTCATAAAGCCTATAAGAGCTCCATACCACCAGTGTCCTAAATTAGTCATCGATGCTGAGACAGGGTCTGTTGCCATAAAAACAGCACCAAAAGCAAGTCCACCAATAACCATATGCCATGCTGGAGTTACACTAAACATCATATTTGTTTCTGATCCAATTGTATTAAGGATAAAAGCAAAGAAGGCCGCAGAAGCAAAAACTGATACAATGATTCTCCAAGAGCCAATTCCTGAAGCAATTAATATAACTGCTCCTATGAGGGCCGCAAGTGTTGAAGTTTCTCCCATTGATCCTGGAACAAGACCGATAAATGAGTCCCACCAAGAAAAAGAGATCTTTTCAACTCCGCCAAGTGCTGCTTGTCCAAGAGCTGTTGCACCAGAGTAACCATCAACCGCTGTCCAAACTTTATCACCAGAGATTTGAGCTGGATAAGCAAAGTAGAGAAAAGCTCTTGCCGTTAGAGCTGGGTTTAAAAAGTTCTTCCCAGTTCCACCAAAAACTTCCTTACCAATAACAACACCAAAGATAATTCCAACAGCAACTTGCCATAGAGGAATTGTCGCTGGAAGAGTTAAAGGATAAAGCATACCAGTTACAAGAAATCCTTCGTTAATTTCGTGTTTTCTAACTGTTGCAAAGATAACTTCACATGCACCACCAGCAATTTGAGTCGTCAAAAAGATTGGAAGAAAATAAAGTAGTCCGTGAACAAAATTAGAAATAATATCAGTTGGATTATAAGCTAATCCAAGAGCTAACATAATGTCCGATCTCCAACCTGTTGGAGTTGTCACCATTGAAGCTATAACTTTATTTGCTTGGTAACCTGTGTTGTACAAGGCCATAAGTATACAAGGCGCAAGTGCAACAACAACAGTGATCATTGTTCTCTTAAGATCAATTGCATCTCTTACATGCACAGATCCCTTAGAAACATCACTTGGTGTAAAAACAAAAGTGTCGAGCATTTCATAAATGGGATAAAACTTTTCAAGTTTTCCACCATTCACAAAATGATGTTCTTGAGATTCAAGAAGATGTTGTAGTTTTTTCATCTTTAATTATCCTTCTCTTTCGATCGTATTTAAATTTCTTCTTAACATTGGACCAAAATCAACTTTACCAGGAGCTGCGAAAGTACAAAGAGCTAAATCCTCTTCATCCATTTCAAGACATCCAAGTTCTTGTGCGTGATCAGTATCTCCACAAGCAAGAGCTCTTAGAAGTTGAGTTGGTAATACGTCCATTGGCATAACAGCTTCATAAGATCCAATTGGAACCATTGCTCTTTTTGAACCATTAAGCTTTGTCGTAAAATCAAATTTTTGACCAGGTTTTAACCAATGAAGAAAAGTTCTTTTTAAAGAGAACTTATCAAATCCTGGCATATGCCATCCAAGAAACTCTCTATCTCTTCCCTCTTCTAAAAGAGAGATGATATTGTGAAATTTTCCAAGATATGCAAATGGTCCTTCCATTTTTCTACCATTAAGAAGAGAGCCAGAAACTACTCTAACTTCACCGCTTCCAACTTTACCGCTTGTCACTTCACCTAGGTGAGCTCCAACAACGGTTCTTACAAGAGTTGGATTAACAGACTTAGGTCCACCAATTGAAACAACTCTTTCTGTAGAGATTTTTCCAGTTTTAAAAAGTTTTCCAATCGCGATGACATCTTGGTAACCGATATGCCAAACAGTTTTTTGATTGTGAACAGGATCAACAAAGTGAATATGAGTTCCTACGTTTCCTGCTGGGTGCTTACCAGAAAATTCCTTAACTTCAACTTTCGTTGTCGTTGGAACATCTATTTTTGCACCAGCTTCTTTACAAATATAAGTTGCACCATCACTTAGTTTTGAAACAACTTCCGCTCCGTACTTAAAAGCTTCAGCATCTTCATTTATAACTACTTCAGGATTTGGTGCTAAAGGATTAGTATCCATTGCCGTAATGAAAAGTGACTTAGGGGCAGAATCAAGAGCTGGAGCCTTTGAAAAAGGTCTTGTTCTTAAACTGTTCCAAAGACCTGCTTCATTTAAAAGAGCAACAACTTCATCTCTTTCTAGGTCTTTAACATCTTTTCCATTGTAATTCTTAAGCTCAACTTGTTCAGTTCCAGTTACTTCAATCACGACAGATTGAAATACCCTTCTCTCACCTCTGTTAATTTCAAGAATTGTTCCATTAGCAGGAGATGTGTATTTAACACCCTCAATCTTTTTACATGTAAAAAGAGGCTGTCCAATCTTAACACTATCACCAACCTTAACATCCATTGACGGCTTCATCCCTTCAAAGTCAAAACCAGTCACACCGACTTTGGTCACTTGTGGACCATTTTCGATTTTTTGAGCAGGCTTACCTGTAATGGGAAGATCCAGTCCTTTTTTAATGTGAATCATAACGACATGTACTCCGCACGTATGAAAGCATAAACTTTCAATTGTTAAATAATATGATAATAAATTACTGTTTTGGTCCCCAATATAACAATTAAATTCTCTATTAACCACTTAAAATGACACATTTTTTTTGTGCTTTGCACATTAAATAAGTTAAGTTTTTATAGCTCTAATTTAACGCATTTCTCACTGAAAAAATATGTTGTCTCAGAAAAGTTTGATCAACACCTAATAAAACGCCGATTACAAATATTTCACACATAACACATAGTGTCTCAACCTTTAGTCGATTTTAGGTTATGTTGTCACTCAAGGAGCCATTTATGAAATCTTTAAAGCTAATCTGTCTATTAATAGTCTCGCCTGTTGTTCTTGCTCAGTTTGTAAAGCCTGTTATACCGGCAGCTAATCAAATGAAGTGCTTTAAAAAGACTTGTAAGTTAGCTGGAAGATACGCATGTCGTGATAGTAGTGATGAAAGAAAAATGTTTGATGCCTGCTCAAGGCAACAAGATATCAATTGTCTAAACAATTCTCTAAAGGCCCTTTCATCTTTTGAAGCAGATGATGTGTATGAATTATCAAGAGTTGCTAAGTCATGCCAGTATGTCGATTCTTCTGCAGTAAAAGAAAGTAAAAAATATTTAAGCTCTTTTGAATATGACGATCTTAATGAAGTCACTCAAATTAACGATGCTCACTGGCTCTCTTCTAAAGACTGTCTAAGTGATACTTACTCACTAGTAAGAACTTTTGGCCTTGATAAGCATGAAATTATTCTACTTGCACGCGGATGTGGTGGAACTTATGCAAAGGGTTGTCTAAAAGACCTTTGTGAAGTTAGAGGAAGATACGCTTGTGATGAGGTTGATGAAATTACTAGTGCTATGAAGTACTGTGTTTACGCTCCAACTCCACAACAAAGACGTGAACTCTAATTAATTGGCTTCAGCTGTTATTGTAATAGACTCTACATAGCTGCCGGCTTCTTTACTCGTAACATTTCCGATCTCTGCTTCAAGATTATATGTCTCCCCACCAGGTGGAGTAACAGAGCTTGAATCAATGATTTCAACCCTTGTACTTGGCCCAGGAAAAGTGACAAGAGAAGAGTTTAAAAAGAGCTGATAGTTAACTTCTGAGGCACTTGATGGATTTGTATTCTTAAGCACTCCACCATTTTGACTTTCAAAAAAGACCTTATATGGTGTGTTTGAGACGACTTTTAAATCTGCAGCGAGTCTCTCCCCAGTTTCTAATTCACCAAAATTCATCGTGTATGAAGTTTGACCTGGATCATGAGGCGCACCAACACTAACAATTGATACATAAACTAAGGGATCGACAGTAATTCTCAGATTTAAATTTCTGGTTCTTTCAAGTGCCGGCGAATTAAAAGGAAAGCCACTGTATAATTTTATCGCAACTGTATCAGTATAATTTCCAGTTGGAACAAGAACAGAGTTATCTATAATAAGTCTGAAATCAAAAGAGTCTGAATACCATGTATTTCTAGTGAGCGCATAACCCGTTATAGCTTCTCCATTTTGTGAAATATCATCAATATCTCTAAGAACATTTTGAAAACCATTAGAGTTATAAATATTGTAATAGAGTCGATCCCCTCTATTGTTTGTCATGAAACGGTTGTAACTACCGGCATTTCCTTCATCAAAGCCATAAGAATATAAATAGCAAAGAAAGCCTCTTCCATCATCATTTTGACCGATACGATTAATTCTTCTCATATTTACTTGTAGAGATACAGGGTCACTAACAAGTGAGTAGTTAGATCGATAATCAACATTACGAGTTTGAAAATTACATCCAATCGACTCGAAGGTTAAAAGAAGACAAATTATAAAAGAGAGTGTGTGTCTTAAGTTCATCATTGAATATCTCCAATGTTGATAACAATATTCCCATCATCAACTTTAACTTTTTTTGAAAAAACCTTATCTTCCAGCCAGATTTCATACTCACCTTTTTTAACATCACTCACAACAAACTCTCCACGTCGATTTGTGAAAAAAGGAAAGCTTCTTCCACCTACACTCACAAGATTACCAACCTTAAGAGAATGCTCATCTGAAATAAATCGTCCTTTAATAACAAAGGTCTTATCACTACCAAGCCTAACGGGAACAACACTTTTTAATGTCGGAGCAATAAAGAACTCTTCAAAATCATAAGAGGCGCCGAAGTCTAAGTGAGTTGGGTCCATGTCAACTTTATATAAATAATAACTCGTAAGAGTTGGAAGATAGATAGTATTTCGAAACTCTTTTGAAAGTACTCCACCTACTTGTGTTAGAAGTCCAATCTTTTTATCTTCAAGAGACTCCTTACCTTTAATATATGCAAAGCTATCTGCAATGTATGGAGTTAGACCAATAAAGTCATCGGTCATCACTATTGAACCTCTAAGACGTGCTTCATATTCGTCATTCTTTGTATCTGTAAGTCTTGCCGATATATCGGTTGAAAAATAGCGACTAAGATATCCTGCTTGTAGATCTGCATTTTTAGAATCAGGATCGGTGTCATAAGAGGCAAAATAATTAAAAGTATCTTGCCTATCAAGAGGGCTATAGCTTACTTGAGCTAGATTAGTTTTATTTTCATAGTCATAAAAATTACTTACAAAATGCCCCGTCTCAGAGAAGCTCATATTAAAAAAGAGCGTAAATTCAGTATCCCATTCATTTAAATTCTTTCTTCTTCTAAAATTGACATTAAAGGAGGAGTCACGAAAGGGTCTTAGGCCTAGGTTTAATCCATATACCTGTCTATCAAAGTCTGAACTTCTATAAGAGAGAGATCTTTCAAGATCAATCCCTGCATTAATATAGTCATTAAAAAACCAATTCATATCATAGCGTAGTGTATGCTGATATTCATTCCTTTTCGACTCCGTATCAAAGCTAGCGTAATAAGGAGAACGATATTCATAAGTAATGAGGTTTCTAATTGAACGAGCATTTTTTTGTGTAAAGAACTCAAATTCATTTAAAGAATTAACACCTGCATGTTCATTCAGTTTATCTTTTGAAAAATTTAAATAACTTCTAAAATTTCCAAGTGGCGTCGCTTTAATAAGAGACGGACCAACAAGTAGTGATTCATCACTATATTGAAGTGAAAAGCTTTGAGTATAGGTCTTAGTGATACCTTGAGAGTAAAAAGAACTTAAAATAGTATCATCAAGACTTTCATAATCAGGCTCAAGATTATAATTTCCCTTAACCCCTAGATTAAAACTGTAACGAGAAAGACCTACTCTTAAAAGTTCTTCAGAGCCCGCCCATTGATAACTAAACTCTCGAGTGTCACCACCGACTTCTTTTGCGACAATTTTCACACGGCTTCTACCAAAGTCTAAAATAAGATCTCTTATTGAGTGTCTTCCCTCTTCAAAAATCTCACTCTTTACAGGTTTATCATTTATATAAATTGTAACAAATGATCTTCTCTCTAGGACAAATTCAAATTCATTAATTGGTGTAATTCTATTATAAGGGTTTAGCGCAAAATTCTTACTCAATGAGAGCCCTAAGAGATTAAGCCTACTTTGTGTGGTGAGGACTTGTGTATCGATATCTCCAAAGCTTAGTCTTAAGTCACTCTTAGGCATATCATAAGTTAGTCGAGAGCGTTTTCTTGTAAAACTTTCTTTTCTAATATCATCAGTAAGTTCAAAGCGGTTTTCCAGCACGAGATCACCAAACTTTAAAGAACTGTCGAGATCTAATTCATAGTCATTATTTGAGCGTCCCCTAGAATCATTTTCTTCAAAATCATACTGAAGCCAATAATTTAAAATATGAGACCATTTGGAAGGTCTAAAAATTTTCTTTCCAAAAGTTTTAGGCCCATAATACACTTCTTTAGCATTGAGCTTATAAAACTGTGCTGGAATATCAATAATGATTTTAACTTCGCTTGGATCATAGAATAACTTTATATCCTTCGATAATTCTGTACGTGCTATGTTCTTAGGTGCGATATTAGATACAAAATCTTCTTCAAATATTGGAAGCAGTTGATTTCTTAAACAGGTCCCATCAAGTGACATAACCTGGGTCCCTTTTAAAACAAAGTCACACTCTCCTAAATACTTCTGTCCTAAAAAAATATTTAATCTAACTGCTTGTTCTCTTTGCTTTGTACCAAATACCTTTTCATATAGGTCTTCCTGCGTCGCACGAGTAGAGAAGAACACCAAAAAAAGAGAGATGATATAAGTAAAGGTCTTATTCATAATCGAGAACGACCTCATTTACTTTTGGGACTTCTTTAAAAAGACTTTTCTTTAGGCGAAATTGTCTCTTCTTTTTTGCCAGAACATTTTCTCCAGCAAATCCTTTTAAACTCTCAGTTTCTAGAAGAACCTTTTCCTTAACCTTAAGTTTTAAACTCTTCAAAAGCTGGTGAGACGTTCCCCTGTTTTCGATAGTAAAAACCACCTCGTCTTTTTCTACTGAAATGGAATCAACATGAATGTCTGATTTAAACTCTTCTTTTGAAATGTAGAGAGCTCCTAAATACTTCATGATAATTTTAATTCCAGTTTTCTTCTTCTTATCAAAATCGATCGGTAGTTGCTCAATTTTTAAACGGTAACTAAGTTCACTTTTAATGTCATTTTGACCCAGCCATGTCACTTTGATACCTCTTTTTTCTGAAGGCTTTAAAATAATCTGATTGGGATAAATAATAAAATTTTTATCATCTACAGCTGGTAGTTTTTCACTTCCATCAATATTCATTTCTCTTTTAACTAAACTAGCTTCAATTGCCATCGGTTTATCTGTATTGTTAGTGACTTGATAAACGACAGTATTCTTATCCTTTCCAATGATAATAGAGTCAGACAAAGGAGAGAGTCTAAATGCATAAAGAGGGAGTGCGATAAGAGTCGCAAGGATGATTTTAAAAATATTTTTCATAGAGTAACTTCCATTGTCACAGATGATTTACAGATAAAATTTTATCACTTTAGTGTGTAGAATAGAAGTCGTTTAATTAACAGTAACTGTGTAAATTCGATGATTTGTTTGACTTTCATCTCTTCTATTCACTCTTATGGAGTTTGAAGTTGTATTAGATTTGATATCAAAGTCTAAATTACTATTATTTTTGTTTTGATTGATTTCGATACTGGCCGGAATACGTGCATTTAGTTGAAGAACAATTCTTGATGAGGCATTTGCAATTGCCGCTGAACAAACAAAGATTACAAAGGAGATGAATATAATTATGTTAGCAACCTTCATTGAAGTAACTTCTCGGAAGGTTGCTAACAATACTTGAGCGTTTTAATTAATTATTTTGCAGTAATTTCAAATGTTACTGTGTCTGTATAAGAACCACTTGCAAAATCAAAGGCATCTGTTCTAGCGTCAGTAACAGTTACTGTAACTGCTCTATCAGTCGATCCCACAACTCCAGCGTTATCAACAGTGGCCACACTTGATAGATTATATGAAGTTCCACCGTAACCTAGAGTATAGGTTGCAGAGTCTGCAGCGCCATTATTAGGCGAGCCACTATTTGCAGAGGAAATTGTAATGTAATATCCATCTGCATCGTTAGATGTTTCCGTCACTGTTGCAACAGATTGAGCTGTTTTGTCTAATAAGTCGACAGTCGCAGAGGCAGAAGCTGCTCCGTTAATCTCAATTTCAACAACTGGTGCAATTGTTCCTGTTAGATTTAAAGTTGCCGTAGTTGCTGCAAAGGCTCCAGAAGTAAGTAATGTCATTAGTAAAAGTTTTTTCATGCTATCTCCCTTTTTCAGTTAGCGAGTTTCTGCATACTTGTGTAGCAATAAAAGTGCCAACAAAAGCAATAACTACTCTTTAGGTTAATTCACTAATTGATTGAAATCTAGACGGTTAATATGAGCACAGTGTCAAACATCTTGACAGGTGACTCTTGAAGCGACAAAGAAAATGACGGCCCTAAGTTACTAAAATGTATGAAAATGTAGATTGATACGCTCCCCTTCTCTCTCAAATGGTCTGATAAGCCCAGAATTAACATAACTTAAAAAGCCCTGTGGAGTTGCAAGGTCGGGGACATTTTGTCTTTCATAAAAGTATTGATAGAGACCAGATGTCTTTGGAATTGCCGTCACCCTAAATCCTTTTAAAGAACATGGAGCACATATGGCCTCTAGGTACTGCTCAGCAGTTTGATCTTCATTATTTCTTTGCTCAAATAATAAACGGAAATTTAAAAGTCTATTATAGTATTGATACTGAAATCCTTTTTCATTAAAAGAATAGTTAATGACTAATTCTCTTTCTTTTAAAATTATTTGAAGATGAGATGTTGAATTTTTAATAAATTTAAAAGTGCGAATATCTTCTTCACTGAGTGGTGATTCTTCAAGATAGTTCTTAATATGAAAAGTTCTCATCTCACCCCAAAGACTTAAAGTCATTTGATGTTCATGATGTGAAAAGATATCATTTTTATAAACAATTCTTTCTTTATAGCATTGCCACAAGCTTATACCGTACTTCGTTATTCGCTCACAGGATTCATTATCATCATCCCTTCCATCAATGATCGCACCTTCTTTAAATTCTTCAAACTCTCTTTTGATTGTGCGAAATAATGTATCACTGATACTCTCTGGATCTGGATGAAATGATGGAAAGATTAAGGGGTTACTCGCTTGAGCTTTAGAAGAATAAAAAAGAATAATTAAAAAGACTAGCGCTTTCATCTTCTCATTTAATCCTTGGGTCTTTGATCGAGTATAAGGTTATTTTCCGCGGCTTCAATATACTGTAAAAGAAGAATTCTAATTCTTTCTAGATCTCGATTTAAAAGTTGTGTAAATGCCAAACGAAGCTCATCAATAAGCCTACTATTTTGCCCACTGGCGCTTATTTGTTGAGTATTTGGAAAGTTACTTACCGAGAATTTTACAATCCCGCTAAGTGAACCGAGACCAATATTTACGATAATATTATTAAACGCTTGAGAAAATTCAAATTCAGAAATTTGCTTAGAGTTACTAAAGTAGAAAAAATTCTTCTTTCTCTTTTTGATAATGATACTTTTTTGATCAATATTAACATTCACTCCATAAAAGAGACGTTTAATTTTATAAGGATAGAACGTCACAACATAATCAGTGTTTTCACTGTCTCTTTTATAAGTTGTAAGCTGCATAATTTTTTGGCGATAAACTCTTATCGTCGAAAAATGTCTATCTCCATCTCTTTTTCCTTCAACAGATAAAAAAGGCATATCTGAGACTGAATACTTTATTTGGTAACGAAAATAATCATAATTAAAGATATCAAGATTAAGCTTACCTGCAAGATAGTCCTTCACTGAATTTTTCTCTAACTCTTCGCCTTTATAGAAGAACTCCTCTGTAATCTCTGAGTCTCTTAAGCATCCTCTAAACTTTCCAACTTCCTTTAATTGTTTTCCGTCATCACTTAGATTTGAATAGAGAGAAATATAGGTAAGCTCTTCTTTACTTTTTATCGTCTTTCCAGCGCACTGAACGTCTTTATTGCTGAAGTAAGTAATAGAGTTACCATTTACTCTTTGAATATAATTCTTTGGAATCTCTCTAAACTTGGCTTCAACTGTTCCTCTAAGTTCTGAAATAAGAGAAGAATAAGTTGGCATTCCTTGAGGGACTGACGCCATTGCTTGATTCAGACATACTACAAAAATGATATATCTCAATAA
The DNA here is from genome assembly GCA_002686115.1 of Halobacteriovorax sp. Lineage (GTDB taxonomy): Bacteria > Bdellovibrionota > Bacteriovoracia > Bacteriovoracales > Bacteriovoracaceae > Halobacteriovorax_A. The sequence continues at coordinate 13,462 of NZAF01000111.1, forward strand.
AGCTTTGAATAAAGTTTTCGATAAAGATTTGGTCATTAAATAAACTTATTAGTCTGAGGGTTATAATACAGTGTCACTCTCTTATAAAATGGTCTCGTATTACCTCTAGGTCCTTTGATAAATTCTGTAAATGAAACCTTTATCTTAATATATTTTTTATCAAGGTAGCGCTGTCTTATATCTGAGAGCACGAGGCCTCTTGTCATTAATTCTTCTAGAGATCGGTTAGCTTCTTGCTTTATCCCACCCCCACGAATTTTTATATCAAATCTCTTTTTGTAATTTTCATCACGAGCAAGTTCAGGATTGAGTTTAAAACCAATGATTCTCTCACCAGTCGTACCAAAACGAGCAAAAGGTTTAATATCTTCTAGCACTTCATCCATTTCAACTGGAGTTGTATCGAAGTTTCTGATTTGTTGATCAGTAAAATTACCTCTAATGACAGAGTCAGCAATTCTTCTGGCCTCTGCGGCGATGTCATCTTGACTTATGGACTCTGCTCTCACAAGAATGAGAAGTTTATTATATTCTTCTCCAGTTGATCTATTAAAACCATTAAGCTGAATACCTCCATCTGTACTAGAGGCACTTGAAATACTCTTAACAGTTGTTTGAGTAAGTCCTCGATAAAGAAACATCGATGCTCTATCAACATCAGTGCTATTAACAGACATCATCGTATCATCAACTGGATTTACAACTGACTTTTCATACTTAAGATCAAAGTTTGAAATCTTAACAAGATCACTATTATCTCTTTCAATTGAAACAGAACCATTGATCGTAAGTCCAGTTTGTTTCTCTAAGATCCCTGAAGGGCCTTCGAAAGGAACAAAAGTAGTATCCGAAAAGTTAATATTTTCAAAATTTGTAATATAAGATTCGTTCGTGATTGCTCTTTTTGTATGCCTTCTCACACTTGAAGCACCTAAGACAACAGAGAGGTCTACTGTTTTTAGTGGGATATTGAATGATAAATCACCATTATTAGCATCACTAATCCCCCCACTAAAATCCCCTAAACTTCCAGGAGTTCTCATGGTTACGGCGGTGATCTGAGCGCGAAGGTTTTTTAAACCGGTTTCAGTCATCTCTACAATCTCAGTCGTTACTTTTACCATATCAACAGGCTTAAAAGATTCAAGAGCATCAACATATGGAATAAGAAGTTTAAAACGTTTTAAAATTTCATCTTCTTCAAACCAGAAAACAACTGTGTTACCACTCTCGACTTCGAGGTAGCTTCCATCAGTAAAGAAGATCGACTGCTGTGGAAAAAGTTGAGTCGTTACACGTGTAACAAATTGGCGCCCTGTTATATTCGAAGTGTAATAAACACACCTTTTAACTTCAACATCACACACTGGCTTTTCAACATCTCTATTAAGACTTGGACCTTCAAAGTCTTCAGCAAAGAGAGTGATATGTAAAAAGATTGAAAATAATAAAACTAATACTTTATTCATCATGAAAATTCCCCAAAAATTTTGACTGGAAAAATCGTAGCGATATGATCAAGAATTGGCAAACTTAATATAGATTTTGACTAGGATTCGTGGTGCAGCATTCTTGTTGACAGTGCGCCAAACGACGCACCTGTCGTTTTTTTTATGAACGTTATAAATTACTGTCGACTAAAGTCATTTTAAAGATCGTTGGTTTACGAGCTTCAATCTGGCCTATGCCAAGCATTGGAAAGTTTCCAAAGTAATTCA
>NZAF01000112.1 GCA_002686115.1 Halobacteriovorax sp.
GATATTGCACTTGTGGAAGAATTAGTAGGAAATTTAAAAAATGAAAGTTAATGAATTACAAAATGTTGATGGCTTCATAAAGTCTAATCTTAAACTGAGTCCAGAAGTGAATTTAAGGCTTACAATAGATTCGCGTAAGATTGATGGTTTTTCAGCTTTCTTGGCGCTAAAGGGTGAAAGATTTGATGGCCATGATTTTATTTCTAAGGCAATAGAGCTTGGGGTTACAAATGTTATACTCGACAGAGCAGATGTATATGAAGAAGTTATTAACACTTATCCACAAGTTGCCTTTATTCTTGTTGAAGACTCACTAAAATATTTGCAAGAGTCTTCGAAATATAAAATTGAAAAATTTAAGAGTCGCGGTGGTAAAGTTTTTGCTCTAACAGGCTCAAATGGAAAAACAACGAATAAGGAAATGATGTCGTTTATTGCAACAAAACTTTTGAGTGGTGGAGTTGCTAGTACTAGGGGAAATTTTAATAATCACATTGGTGTGCCGCTAACAATTCACCAAGAAATCAATAATGAAACTAAGTTTGCAATAATAGAAATGGGGACAAGTTTTCCAGGAGAAATTGAGTTTCTTGCAGAATTAGTTAATCCGCACTTTGGATATATTACAAATATTGGCTTGGCCCATATTGAATTTTTGAAAAGCCAAGAGGGGATTTTTGAAGAGAAGACTGCTCTTTATCGAAATATAAAAAAGAATAAAGGCAGCTTCTTTGTTAATACATCTGATGAATTTTTAAAGAGATTATCTAATGAACAATATTGTATTGATTGTAAGAACATGAATGTTGAGCATCAAACAATTCTTGAATCATATAATCTAGAAAACTTAAATATGATGGCTTTCATTGCTTGTGAAATATTTGGGCAAAATGAGAAGGTTTTGAAAATTGCATCTGAGTTTAAGATGCCAAAAATGAATCGTTCAGAATGGATTAAAGTTGGAAGTAAGGAGCTTTTTCTAGACGCTTATAATGCTAACCCGAGTTCAATGGAAAAGGCGGTAGTAGAGTTTTCTAAACAGAAGCCTCTTAAAGATTCTATTTATATATTAGGTGACATGAATGAACTTGGTGAATTTGCTAAGAGTGAGCACAACAGAATTGCAAAACTTCTCAATAGTCTTGGCGTGAAAGATGCAATTTTCATAGGACGCTATGCAGGATTTTATGATGAAGCATTTGCTGGCACGTCGCATAAGTACGATAGCATGGAGGAATTTAATCAGCATGCCCCTGAAGTGTTAAATTCTTTCAGATATATATTCCTTAAAGCTAGCCGATCTTTGCAATTTGAGAAAATTCTAGATATAAAAGATAGGTTATAAACCCAAGATTTTTAAAGTTTCAACTATTTTGATGCTTTAAACTATGAACTATCTAAATTAAGGCTGACTTAATGCTTTATCACTATCTATATCCTTTAAGTGATCAGTTTTTTTTATTCAATATCTTTAGATATATAACTTTTAGAACCGTTCTTGCGTTCTTGCTTGCTACAGTTATTTCAATTATCTGGGGAAAGTTTTTTATTTCTTTTATGCAAAAGAAACAATTTGGGCAAGTTGTTAGAGATGATGGTCCAGAATCTCACTTAAAAAAAGCAGGAACTCCAACAATGGGTGGAGTGTTCATTATTGGAACACTTGCCTTAACGTTAGCAATTGCTGGGAATTTTAATTCGGAACCTCTCTTATTGACGATATTTGTCACACTTTCATATTTTGCTTTGGGCTTCATTGACGACTATTCAAAAGTTTCAAAAGGAAATACAAAGGGAGTGTCGGCTAAAGGAAAACTTCTTTGGCAGTTCGTTACCGGTGGTATTGCTTGTTGGTTAATGGTTAAATGGGGGCTAGTTACTCCGGACTTATATGTTCCTTTTGTGAAAGGTCCAGTTATTAACATGGGATCAGTATTTATTGTTTTTGCATCAGTCGTCATTGTAGGTTCATCAAATGCTGTAAACTTAACAGATGGCTTAGATGGTTTGGCCATTGGGCCAATTATAACTTCGGCGGCAACGCTTGGGATAATTTCATACGCATCGGGTCATAGTGAAATTGCATCATACCTCTTTGTGCCATACATTGAAAATGTTGGTGAGATCGCTGTACTTTGTGCTGCTATAGTAGGTGCCGGTGTGGGCTTTTTGTGGTATAACACATACCCAGCTCAGATATTTATGGGTGATGTTGGTTCGCTTTCTTTGGGGGGAGCACTTGGAACCATTGCAGTTTTAACTAAAAATGAGATTCTCTTCGTTATTATCGGTGGAATTTTTGTTGTTGAAGCTCTTTCAGTCATCATTCAGGTTGCATCTTACAAAACTCGAAAGAAAAGAGTCTTTAAGATGGCGCCAATTCACCATCACTTTGAGTTAAAGGGATGGCCTGAGCCAAAGGTAATTGTAAGGTTTTGGATTATAAGTATATTTTTAGCAATTTTAGCAATTGCTACGCTTAAGATGAGGTAATAATGGATAGGTTTAGAGGTAAAAAAGTTCTTATCGTTGGAATTGGTAAGACCGGTTTTAAACTGATTAACTTCTTTAATAGACTTGAATGCGACATTCGAGTAACAGATATCAAACCAATATTTGATTTAAATAAGCCTGTTAAGAAACTTAAAAAAATTAAGCCAGCAGTTGAGATGACTTTTGGTGAACATAGAGATGAAGACTTCTTAGAAGCTGATGTTGTTGTTTATTCATCATCAGTTGATCCAGGTCTTCAACAGCTTGAGCTTGCAAGACAAAATGGCGTTCAGGTTTATAGTGAGTTTGCACTTGGTAATCTTCTGTGTAGAAAGCCAATAATTGCAGTTTGTGGATCTTATGGAAGATCAACAGTTGCACATATGATTGGCTTTACTTTAAGACGTGATGGAAAGAATGTCTTTGTTGGTGGAACAAGTGATACACCTTTTATTGAATATGCAATGCAACCGAACTTAGATGATATCGACTATGTTATTGTTGAAGTTTCTGCAGTTCAAATGAGAAGTCTTAAAGATTTTCATCCCAAGATGGTTGTCTTCACAAATATTTCTGAAACGTATCCGGCTGAGCATTTTACTTCAATGGGTGATTTCATGGAGACGAAGCTTTCAATCGTGAAAACTCTTACTCCAGGAGATACTCTCATTTGTAACTTTGACAAGCTTGCGAATAATACATTTTTTAGAAACGCTAATTGCCAGACTTTTTGGTATTCAAGAAAGTCGTTCGTTGCAATGGGCGTAATGGATGAGATTCAAGGTACTCACTTCCATGAAAGAAGAATTCATTCAAATATTAATTTTCACTCTGAATATATTGTAAAAAATATGAGAATTATTGGACAAAATAACAGAGAGAATCTTCTTGCTGCAGTAACTGCATGTAAGGCATTGGATGCAAGTGATGAAGCTATTCAAACTTGTGTTGAAAAATTTCCAGGGATTCCACATCGTCTTGAGTTCCTTATGGAAAAAAATGGAGTTTGTTTCTATAACGACTCTAAGGCAGAGACAATGCCAAACCTTTGTGAATCTTTAAAGTCGTTTAAGAATAACGTGATTCTTATCGCTGGTGGAAAAGATAACGAAGAAATTGAATTTGAACCTTTTAATGATGATGTTATCGATAATACAAGAGTTGTAGTTCTTGTTGGTGAATGTAAAGAGAGAATGAATAGAGCTCTTCAGGATCACCCTCAGACTTTTATCGTTGGTTCATTTGAAGAATCTGTTCTTTTAGCTTACCAAAAATCAAGAACAGGAGATACAATTCTTCTTTCTCCAGGGAATCCAGCAACGGACTTCTTTAGAGACTATGAAGAGAGAGGTAACTACTTTAAGAAGTTAGTTTACCAACTGTAGATTATTCAAAGAATCTTTTATTTCTAGTATTTTTAATAAAGCCTAAGCCGAAAGGAAGAGACACGTTTAAGCCAAAGGCATAAGCGGGTCCTTTCGTTTGGCCTATTGTTAATCCAAAATTATAGACACTCGTTTTATTTTTAAAGTAGTCAAATCTTTCAAGAATCTTCTCATAAAGATTTAGCCTCCAACGAAAGTCCTCACTGCCATTAATAAAGAGGGAGGCTTCCAAGGTATTCATTTTCTCGTGGGCAAGCATTGTTACAAAACGACCTTTTTGCTCGAGGGGATTAGTGAGACTAATTCCAGCGGCCATAGTGACTTGCTCATCACTAGTGTAGTTGTAACTTGCCCCAGCAAGAGTTTGCATTCCTAAAAAATATAAGGGCTTGATCTTATTATTTGCGAAGTATAACTTTTTGGGCCTAAAAATATAATTTAGACCAGAGTTAAAAAAGTCTCCGCTGTCTATGTCATACATGGGATTAAAATGCCATGCTTTCATTCCGAGATCATCTACAAGATATCTCATAAATGGATCATAGCTTGCAGCAAAGAAAGCAGCTAAGTCAAAAAAGTAAAGATCGGCGATATGATCATGTGAAGAGATTTCATCACTTGTCGTTTCAAGAGCTTCATTTCCAAGGTGTGCTATATATGTCGTTAGAAATGCGAATAGCTTAGGAGCAGGGTAGTTATAATGTGAGTAGTATTCAGTAAGCCAGCGGGTATCATAAGCTCCACCAAGAAAGTGTAGCCCAATATTAGGAAGTACTCTTGAAGATAAGAATTCATCTTTAAAGAATTTGTTGTAGCCACCATCTTTCTTAATATTGTTATGAGGGTCTTTTATACGATTCCATACCTCTTTAACTTTCTCAGAGTAGTTATGTTGACTGAACCAGTAAGGATTTTGAATAACATCCATAGTTCCAGTAATTGAGTATGTGATGGGAAGCCAGATAGAATGTTCTTTCTTTGAATAGATTAAGTTGCTATAATCTCTCTGCTCTTTCCCAAAAACATAATTACAAACAAAAGTCGTTATGCAAAAGTACATAAGTAAGTTAAAAGTTTTTAATTTTATTATATTCATAATTTTATCGCTAGTAAGTCATCGATACGTGTTTGGATTAAGTATCGACCATCCGTACTTTATCCCAAGCTTTAAAGATAGTATATTAACTATTGGAGCAGGCAATGGGCATCGTGAAATAGAGTATGAGAATGCTGGCTCTAAGATTGATGATCAAATCTATAAATTTAATGAAAGTCATTTGAACTATGTCGTCTCTCCATGGGATTTTTTGGCACTCGGCTTGCGTTTAAGTTATGACTTTGACCGAGAATATGAATTAAAGTTTGGAGAGAGTTCAAGCCGCTTTGGTGAAGATCCTGTTCAATCAAGTTCATCTGGATTACTTGATCCAGAACTGTTTTTTATATATGAGTTTATTCCATTTAAAGACTCTTGGTCTCAGCAATTAGTAATTGGTGGTAATCCGTTTGATATAAAAGAGAAGCCTGGTAAAAATTATCGAGGTGGCAATGATGTATTTGTTGAATACCGCTTCAGCAAGAGAAGAGAAGATGGTTATATGTATGGGAAACTTTTTAGTAACTACTATGGGAAGAAGCGCACATTTCTACCAGGGGATACAAGAGCTACTAAAGTAGAGTCATTCACAGAAGTTGGTCTTCAGTTAGGATACCTGTTTAAAAGTTATGAAAAAGTATCTTTTTTATTAGAGGGAGTTTTTGCTTTAAGTTCTGATTACAACATTGAAACACCAGAGCTTACGAGAACTGCAGATAAGGGATTTATAATTGGTGGTAAAATAGGGGTGAACTACTTCTTGTCATCTAAAACTTATGTTCAAGTTACTTTCGATAAAAGCTCGTATATTTATAACGCTACAAATGAGGATCTCGATCAAGATATAGATTATGAATTTGAGAATTATACTTTAAATTTTAATTTTAGTTATTTATTTGGGGAGTTGATTGAATGAAGTACTTAATCATATTCCTTTTATTCTTTTCAAACACTTTTTCAGTTGAAGTTCAAAAGGAAGAATTCAGTTTTGGAGAACAAGTTTGGGAAGAATTTAAAACACCCGTTACTACTAATGCCCGTTATATTCTATTTGGCTCACTACTAAGTGCAGGTATGGTTTATATTAATAAACAAGGAAGAGAATATAATAAGAGGGAGACATTTGATGATGCGAGACCTTTTGGAGATTATGGGTATATTGGAGAAACTCTCGGGTGGGGTTATCTCAATGCTCTTTATATGCTCTCTCATTTAACTTACGGTTATATTAACGATGATCAAGAGAGCTACAAAGCTACCGAGCATATGTTTAAAGCATCTACTTATACACTTTTTGCAACGAGTGCTTTAAAGATGTTTGTGAATGAAAGAAGACCAGGTTATCCAGAAGATACAGATAGCTTTCCATCTGGACACTCATCGATGTCGTTTGCATTTGCTTCAGTTGTTGCCGCCAGGCATGGCTGGGCATACGGTTCATTAGCATATGGATTAGCTACATATATTAGTGTTAGTAGAATCAATGATGATTGGCACTACCTTCACGATGTACTTGTTGGTATGGGGATTGGTGCTAGTTATGGATGGGGTCTGAAGTATGCCTATGATAAAGAACTACCTTACCAATTTGCTGTGATTCCAGCTGATGGTGGAGGAGTTGTTGTGGCAGGATATTCATTTTGATTATCCTTAAATTTCTTCATTAGAGCATTTAACTTCGGTAGGATTTCTCTCTTTGCTCTCTCACCATGCACTTGAACTAATTGTACAACCTTTTTATTTTGTGGACCCCAATATACCTTCTTCCCAGCGCTAGCAAATGCTTTTTTAAGTATGGGCATCGTACTTTTTCCGGTTAAGAGATATTCATTTCTATCACGGATGAGCATTTGTGGTCCTTGATCTTGGTTGTTTACATAAATTATATTCTCTCTTTTTAGAAACAACTCAACTAATTCAGCACCTCTTAGTGCGACTATTTTTTTATTCGAATTTCGAAATTCTTGAATATCTTTGAATTTTTCGATGTCACTATTTGTAGAAACAATACTGACCTCATCAATGAAAGGGTATTTGAAAAGTCCATATTCCTTATTGGAGGAAAGAAGTTGATTCGCTACTGTTTCAATTCTAACGAGATCAACATCAATTTTACCTGATTTTAAATACGCAAGAGATCTTTTTGGGGGGAGAGAGATGATCTTATAATTTATACCGGCAAGCTTATAAATTTTCTTCGTAAACTCTAAAGCTTTTTTTATATAAATACTCTGCCCTTCGCTATTTTCGTTGTAAGCCAAAATGAAGGGTTTGTTATTACCTGCAAAAACATTTAGAGAGAGAAATAGAATTAGTATTTTCATGAATGAATTCTACCGTAAATACAAAAAGTTTAAAAAAGATATAGGAATTATTGACTGGTTTTTTAATTGAGAAGTTTAATGTAGAATTAAATAAAATGAATGATTTACTAGAGAAAAATGGAAATTTCTTAAAAATTATAATTGGTACCTTAGTTACTATAGGTATTATTATGATTTATTCTGCATCTTACATGTACTCTAAAGAAGTGCATGGCTCTTCTTTATATTACATGTGGAAGCAAGTGATTTTCGCCTTAGTTTCACTTGTAGGTGCATTCATTGTTTCAAAGTCTAAGTACCAGTTTTGGTTTAAAAACAGCATCTATTTAAACGGATTAGTTTGTGGCCTTCTTGTTTTAACTTTTATTCCAGGACTCGGGGTAACGGCAAAGGGTGCAAACAGATGGTTGAACTTCGGTGGTGTTACACTTCAGCCTGGAGAGTTCGCAAAGTATACAACAATGATTCTTTCTTTTTATGTATTTGAGTTTTTTGAAAAAATGACTATGAAAGAAAGAGTGAAGAATATTGGTTGTCTTTTATTGACCTTTGTTCTTCTTATAAATCAACCGGACTTTGGAACCTTTTTTATATGTTCTTGCGCGGTTATGTTTGCATGTTTTCTAAGTAACTTTCCTAGAAAGATATTTTATTCTCTTCTTGGCGGCGGCTCAATTATTGCTATCGCATTAATGTTGTCTCAGCCTTATAGAGTTAAAAGGTTGACGACTTTTCTTGATCCATGGGCCAATTCAAAAGGGTCAGGTTTTCAAATCATTCAGTCTTGGATTGGTTTTGCAAATGGAGGATTCTTAGGAAAGGGTGTTGGAAATAGTTTAGAAAAACTTTTCTTCCTGCCAGAGGCACATAATGATTTTATTTTTTCTGTTGTTGGGGAAGAGTTTGGCTTTATAGGTGTTGTCTTTTTAGTGTCACTTTTTATAGCTTTTATTTTTATGGGATTTAAAGTCGCCTTAATGATGAAGGATCGAGTGTCTTCATTATTAACCTCTGGCGTTGTTTTCATTATTGGTATTCAAGTCGTACTAAATATGGGTGTTGTTCTTGGGCTTTTACCTACAAAAGGACTCAATCTTCCTTTTATTAGTTCCGGCGGATCATCACTTTTCGCTAATTTTATTGGAATTGGCCTAATTTTTTCATGCCTTAATAGGCAAATTGAAAGTCGTTCAAACCTCTCTTAAATTGTTCTCTTTGCACATTTGTGGTAAATCTATATCTTAATCTAAAGTGAGTTATTATGCATAGAGTTGACAATAGTATTAAATTACATTTTATAGGTATTGGCGGTATCGGTATGAGTGGTATTGCTGAAGTTCTTCTAAGTCTTGGTTACAAAGTATCTGGCTCTGACTTATCTGAGTCTGTAAATGTTAAGAGATTAAAGGAGAAAGGCGCAGAAGTTTTTCTTGGCCATAAAAGTGAAAATGCAAAAGATGCGTCAGTTATCGTTTATTCATCTGCGGTAAAAGAAGATAATCCAGAAATGAGATATGCAAGAGATAACGAGATCCCAGTAATGAGAAGAGCTGAAATGCTTGCTGAGCTTATGCGACTCAAGCATGGAATTGCAATCGGTGGTACGCATGGTAAAACGACAACGACTAGTTTTCTTGCTACGATTTTAGAAGAAAGTGAATATGATCCAACTTATATCATTGGTGGAATTGTTAAGAACTTAGATGGCCATGCAAAGGTTGGTAAAGGTGATTATCTAGTTGCAGAGGCGGATGAGTCGGATGGCTCTTTTCTGCTCTTAAGTCCTATCATGTCAGCGGTGACAAATATAGATAATGATCACTTAGATCACTACGGAAGTGAAGAAAAGCTAATTGAGAGCTTTGAGAAATTTGTTAATAAGGTTCCTTTTTATGGACTTGTTGCCTTGAATGCTCATGACGAAAGACTAATGGAAATAAAGTCTAGAATTAAAAAACCTTATTTAACTTTTGGTCTTGGTGATGAAATTAAAACAGGTCTAGATGTTGAAGCCAGAAATTTAATGATTAAAGATAATGAATCTAAATTTGAATTATATTTTCAAAACGAGAAAAAGGCTGATGTTATTATTCATCTACCAGGAAAGCATAATGTTTTAAATGCTCTTGGAGCTATTACACTGGCTCAGCATATGGGAGTTAGTTTTGAGCTGATTAGTAAATCGATTTCCGCTTTTAAGGGTGTCGGGAGAAGATTTCAAACTCTTTATAAAGATAAAGACATCGAAATTATCGATGATTATGGACATCATCCAACAGAGATCGCAGCTACTTTAAAAACTTTAAAAGAAACGAGATCTTGTAAAACGATAGCGGTTTTTGAACCCCATAGATACACAAGAACTAGAGATTGTTGGAATGAATTCTTACATTGTTTTAATCATGTAGATGAACTTTATATTGGACCTATTTATCCAGCAAGTGAAAAACCAATCCCTGGAATTGACTCTGAAAGACTTGTTTCAGATATTAATCAACTTCATCCTGGATTTGCTCATCATTTATCCTCTTATGATCAATTAGACGAAATCATTGAAAAAAATAAAGGTGCTTCAGTTGCTACATTGGGGGCCGGATCTATTGGACGTGTCATCAGAGAATGGGTTTTAGATTATGAATCTAAAAAATGAATTAAAACATTTAGATGTTGATGTTGAAGAACATAAAGATCTTTCAACATTTTCAACGATGAGGCTTAAGGCAAAAGGTACTCTAATAACAGTAAGAAGTTCTAATGCTTTGGAGGAGATGTTAAAAATATTTTCTTCAAATAAGCAAAGCTATCAAATTCTTGGAATGGGTGCGAATACATTATTATCTGAAAATTCAGAAGTTCCATATATAAGTTTAAAATTCAAATTTGATAAAGAGTCATTAGTTGATGAAGGAACAGATTTTATTTTACCAGCTTCACTTCGCCTCAGTACTCTTACAAGTTTTGCTGTAAAGAATAACTTAAAGGGGTGGGAAGTTTTCACTGGAGTTCCTGCTTCTCTTGGCGGTGCTGTCGTTATGAATGCGGGAACAAGTCTTGGTGAGATTGGTGATCTTGTAAAAAGAGTTTGGATTGTTCAAAAGAATGGAGAGACGAAAACTATTGATATCGATGAAAATAGTTTCACCTATAGAAAGAATAATTTTTTAAATGATGGCGATGTGATTTATCAAGTTGAAATAAAAAATCTTGGTAAAGATGAAAAAGTGTCAGAAGTTATTAGAAACTACCTTAAGAAAAGAAATGATTCACAACCAATGAAGGAATGGACATGTGGTTGTGTCTTTAAGAACAGCTCTTTTAATGAGAACCCTTGCCCTGCGGGAAAATATATTGATATAATTGGTTTAAAGGGATTATCAATTGGTGACATGCGTATCAGTGATGTGCATGGAAACTTCTTTGAAAATACAGGAAGTTCAACTAGAGAAGATGTCCTAGAGCTTATAATGCTCGCAAAAGAAGAGTTGTATTTACAGTTTGGTGTAAATTTTGAACTCGAAGCAAGGATCGAAGAGTGATTAAATATTTTTCAGCAATTTTAATAGTAGCTTCTGTGTCGGCAAACCTCATGTCTAAAGATGAAGTGAAATATAAAACCTCTTTTGGATATTGTCCTTCAAGAGCGGCTGGTAAATTTACTTTAAAACTTGTTAAAAACTTTGAAGAAAAGAAGTCTCTTCGTTCAATGAAGAAAGTAATCCATTCAGATAGATTAAAAGAAAAGCATTTCATTTCTGACTATAAAATAAAGCATGATCCTATTGATGGGACTTTAAGCTTTAGATTTAACTGTCCTAAACCTCTTATGAAGGTTCAAATCTATAAAGATAACGGACTTGAAAGTTATGAAGCGATATTAGTTGATAATGGTATGTTGTATGATCCAACTTATGAAGTTCTCTTAAGAGGAGAGAAAAAGTTAGATTATGACCTTCCTTTTTTGGCCATACCAGTTGGTGAAATGGAGAAGGATGTTCAGGAAAAAATCACGACAATTGTCGGTTCAATGGACCTAGCTTTTAGAAAGAAACTTTCTGAAGTAATCGTGAATGATTCTAAAGAGTTAACAATGATTCTTTCGATTAAAGGAAGTCCTTCGAGCGTCTTTATGGGCAAAGGTGAGTGGGACAAGAAAGTAAATAAGTTAACAAAAATAGTCAGTTATATGAGCTCTAAACGTCGCATTCCTGCGGTTATAAATCTTACAAATCCAAAAAAAGTAGTTGTCAAGTTTAACCAGTAAACGATACAATTTTCCAATAGGCGTAAGGAAAATATTTCCGGTGCCTCTGAATTAATGAATAATTCGTGTGGAGAAAGGATTCTCGAAATGAAAGAAAAAAGTATCGTAGTCGGTCTTGACGTCGGAACAACTAAGGTCTGTACCATTGTTGGTATCAGCGATCCAAAAAATCCTCAAACAGAATTAGAAATCATCGGAATTGGAACTCATCCTAGTCATGGGTTAAAAAAAGGTTCTGTTGTTAATATAGATAAAACAGTTAAGAGTATTCAAAACTCTTTAGAAGAAGCAAAGCTTATGGCCGGAGTTTCAATTGATCGAGCGACAATTGGAATTGCTGGTAGTCATATTTATAGTTTTAATAGTTCAGGTGTTGTTGCCATTAAAGGCGCTGAGATTACTGATCAAGATGTAGAAAGAGTTTTAGAAGCTGCAAAAGCAGTTGTTATGCCTAGTGATCGTGAAATTATTCACGTTATTCCACAAGAGTATAAAGTCGATAATACTGGCGGGATAAAAAATCCTGTTGGCATGTGTGGAAAGAGATTAGAGGTTCATGTTCATGTTGTAACAGGCGCCATCTCTCTCATTCAAAACTTGGTAAAATGTGTAGAGCAAACAGGTATTCACGTTGATAATATTACACTTCAACCAATTGCATCTTCAGAATCTGTTCTTTCAAGTGAAGAAAAAGAAATGGGAACTCTATTGGTTGATGTAGGTGGTGGTACGACAGATCTTGCCTTATGGAAAGATGGAAGTCTTGTTCACACACACGTCATTCCTGTTGGTGGGAATCATTTCACTAATGATTTAGCAGTTGCTCTTAAGATTTCTCATGCTGAAGCAGAGAGAATTAAAATAAATCACGGAAGTGTATTAGCTGAACAAGTGAATCAATCAGCTCATATTACAGTTCAAGGCATATCAGGAACTAAGCCAAGAGAAATTGAACTAAGCAATGTTGCAAAAGTTTTAGGCGCAAGAGCTGATGAGCTTTATGAGCTCATAAAATCAATTATCGAAGAGAAGCATCTTGGAAGTGAAATCAATGGTGGCGTAGTTGTTA
>NZAF01000113.1 GCA_002686115.1 Halobacteriovorax sp.
GAAGACCCTGTTTCACATAGAATTAGTAAGACTTCATAAACTCGGCAATATAGAGCTTTAAACTTAAATTCAAAATTTACAAACCATACTGATATTCATTATATTTAAGAATATAGATTTAACTTAAGACAAAGCGCATAATTTATAACGCATATGGAGATAGTATGGGTAGAAAGTCAGCGAAGATTGCGGCCAAAAAAGGTGCTGCAGACAAGGCCAGAGGACAAATTTTTACAAGAGCACTTAAAGATGTATTTCTAGCATCTAAAAGTGGAAGCGGAGATGTTGAAACCAACTTCTTATTAAAAGTTGCAGTTGACCGTTGTAAAAAGTTTAACGTACCAAAGGACAATATCGACCGTGCCATTAAAAAAGGTCAAGGTGGAGATGGTGTTGGATACACAGATATAAATTACGAAGGATATGGCCCTGGTGGAGTTGCCGTATTTGTTGAAACTTCAACTGATAATAATACAAGAACTGTTGCTAACGTTAGAAGTTACTTTAATAAAGTAAATGGAAGCTTAGGGCAAACAGGCTCTCTTGAATTTGTTTTTGAAAGAAAAGCAATCTTCACAGTACAAAAAGAAAATGTTTCTGATGCAGATGAGTTTGAATTAGAAATGATTGATGCTGGAGCTGAAGATATTGAATTAGAAGATGATACTTATGAGATCTCTGGCCCGGTTGAATCATTTGGCTCTATTCAAAAGAAACTAGAAGAAATCAGCATTCAACCAGAAGAAGCTTCTCTAGAAAGACTTCCTCTGAACTATAAAGCAATTGATGACGAAGAGACTCAAAAGCAATTTGATAAACTCATTGATCTTTTAGAAGAAGACGATGATGTTGTTACGGTTTATCACAACCTTGAAGAAAGCGAAGAATAAAAGGGCTTTTTTTTAGTTATAAATATAAGAATTTAATTTACATTTTATGGAGTCCGCAAGATTTTGGACCTCTTCAGTAATTGTATCCAAAACATCTGGTACTACTTGAGTCTGTCTTCCGATAAGAACTCTCGTTAGATTTATTTTATCTCTAAGATTTTGATACCTCCTTGTTAAAGGTCTAACAAGAGTACACACTTTTTAAGTGGATTACTGAATATAGTTTTTAGAAATTCGGGTAGTTAGCGAAGTGAATACTTCATAGGGAATCATTTTTGAGCGCTTACAGAGTTCATCAAAGTTCTCACTTTCAGGGGACCAGACGGTAAAGTCATCATCAACATTAATATCTCCAAGCACTCCACCTTCCAATAAAAGCTGAGTCATATCCATATTCACTCGGCCAACAACTTTATAATTCTTATCACGGAACTTAAGTTCAGCGCCCTGATTAGAAGTAGAAAAGCCATCTCCATAACCAAGGGCCATAATAGCGACAAGTCCACTGCCTGGACATGCGCTAGCTCCATATCCAATAGGAGTTCCTCTTTCAATAAGACGAGTTCTTAAAATTCGAGTCTTTAATGTTGAGATAAGCTCTCCTGTCCACAGACTCGTTTCTTTAATACTTGGAATAAGCGAGCTTGGTCCATACATCATAAGACCTGGTCTAATGTGTGATTCGTTTAATCCTGCACCTTGTTCAATGGCGCCAGAGTTTGCAATTGAAGTTTTAGAAATTGAAATTCCACTTGTCTTTAAAGAAGACTTTACCTCTTCAAAGTTTTCAAATTGCTCAATATTTTTTTTATTCTTCTTTATTGATAAAGATGCACAAGCAAGATGAGTCATTAAGTGATCAATGGACTTTCTTCCATTCATTTTCAAATGATGAACGACATCTTCTAATTCATTCATCTCTATACCCAGTCGATTCATGCCCGTATTAAATTTTAAGCAAAGTGGAACATGGCGAAACTCTGAATTTGATAAAAATATTTTTAAATTATCGATACTCGAAATGACAGGGATTAGTCTTTGATTAGCATAAACTTCAATCAACCTCTCATCTCTAAAATTCACATCGGAAAAAACATAAATCTCAAACTGATCTCTTGGAAGCTTTGCTCTTAATGTCATGGCCTCGCCCAAAGACGCAACTCCAAATTCTTTAATTTTTAATTCATGAAATGAAAATTGAGTTATAGGAACGAGGCCATGTCCATAAGCATCGGCCTTAACCATAAAAATCATCTCATTTGATTTACAAATTGCTTTTATTTTTTGGTGGTTTTTTTCAAGTGCGCTTAGGTTTATTTCTAGTTGAGAGCCAAATCTCATAGAGTCGATTCTCTCATTTTAAATACTTCTGTAGTATTTTCGATTTCTTTCTTCTTTTGAACAAGTCCAAAATGAGAATAAGGAATTTCACTTACTCTTAACTTTAGAGCACTCACTTCAGAACGAGAAATATCAGAAAAGTACTTCCCAATATCGTAGGAATTAAATGATGATTTCATCGAATCAAAGAGAATCGCAAAATCGTCTTTTGATACTTTTGCACAAAGTAGATTGTGATCAACAATATAAAGGTCATCTATATTGAAGAAAGTCTTCATATAAGTTTTCATATCTTGCCAAAACTTTAAGTAATTAAAACTTGCACCAAACTTAACTTCTAAGAAATCAGAAATATCACTTAAATCAATTCCAAGTAAATGATCATCAGAAGAGACGTGACCAAGGTCATCCAGTAAATTAAAGATTGATTTTTCTGGTGTTGATTTTTTCTCATAATCCCCAAGTCTTGTGAGCATTTGAGAATATTTACCGCTTAAGAATTGCTCAAATAAATTCCAATCCAGTGTATAAGCATCAGCCTCAGATATTTCTAAAACAAGAAGGAGGTCTGCTGATACATTATTCTTAGAAACTGTCACACAAAGAAGTGTCTCATCAACAAATGGCTCAATTATTGATGATGCAACAGAGATACACTCATCCCCAATACCGACATCGTTATTCTTACCAACCCATATCGATGGTACATCAAGAGACTTCTTGCCATCTAAATCGAGATTAATCAGTTTTGTTCCAGAATCATTTAACTTTAAAAGTGCATATGACTTTACTGCTTCAAATTTAGTTAATGAATTTGATAATGCAATTGAAAATGAGAATTGTCCGAGTTCTGTTTCAAGGTCGATAAAGAAATCTTTAATCCTTGTGATATTGTATAAACTTTCTTTTAAAGACTCATTCTTTGCATAAAGTGTTTTAGTTTTATCAGAGTAACTAGCATGAAAAGACTTATACTGCTCAAATTCGGCCATAAGCTTTTTCTTACCATTATAATTAAAAAGGATATTTTTAATCTGCCCCGCAATACTACCTTCAGCATTTACATAACCTAAGTGATTTGTAGTATAAGTTGGGCCAAGATATTTTTCAGAGTCTTGATCATAAATAAAAGCTAGATTTGAATCATCTAATCTCTTATCAAGGGCAACGCTCTGATCTTGATACTTAGAGTTTTTAATATCAATTAAACAAAGTTCAAAATGATTTGCATTAAGAGAGTTTAAAAAATCAGAAGCGTTTTCATATGTATGAGTGATCATGTCTAATTTTTTAAAGACTTCACTTATCTTACGAGCAAGACTTAAGTTTGAACTAAGAATGGCCACTTCTAAACGCTTATTTGATTTCATATCTTCTCCGCGATGACGCAATAGTTTACTTCTTTATAAGACCATATTTATTTAAATCCGTCTATTTTACTACTTTAAAAGACTCACTAAGTCTGACACGGCGCTCACCTTGTCTATCTGATCTACACTAAGACTTAAATCAGAGAGCTCCTCAAAAATAGGCTTTCTAAAATCATACTTCTCTTGCATGAATTCTCTGCCCTTTTTCATAAGAGGCCTTCCTCCATCTTTTTTTAAACGCTCATAGCAATCATCAAAAGGAACATTTAAATAAATGACCTTCCCATCAACTTCACGAATAAAATCTCTAACGCTTTGAGTTTCAAGGGCTCCACCACCTAATGTAATGATGTAGTCATCCTTAAAATTTTGATGAAGTAGGCGAATCATATCCTCTTCGTCTCTTCTAAACTCTTCGATTCCTATTTCTTCAATATATTCCTCAAGAGTGTCGTGACCAGCACCCATCCTCTCATGAATCTCTTCATCTAGATCTAGTACTTGAAAATCGTTTGATTTTGCTAAAACTCTTCCCAGTGTTGATTTGCCTGATCCAGAAAAACCACAAATAAAAAGTCTCATTATTTCTCCCAAAAACTTCTTCCATCTTGTAAAAATTGACTAACTCACGATTAAGACTATTTACAAGATGCATTATATTGTCTAAAAATCACGAATTAATATAAAAAGAGTACCTTATGCTTAATGAAATTGAACGTAAAATTAAAGATGAAATTAGCGACAACCCAGTCTTTCTTATTTCAAGACTAAAAGACAAAGAAGATATTGTTCTAACTTTTGATCAATCTTCACCATGGGTTTCAACGATACTCTCAAGCATTACTGCAGAGTATGAGCCTGAAGAGATGATAGAGCCGATACTCAATGTCGAAATTACTTTAAAGAGAGACAGCAATAATACATTTGGCGAATATCTTGTTGCACACGGTTCTGTTACAGGACAATATATGGCTTCTTGCGTAAAGTGCCTCGATGATGCCAAACAAGAGTTTTCTAGCGAATTTACAGGCGCTTATGTCCATTCTCGCTATGAAAACGATCCTGAATATGAAGAAGTTGATGAAATATACATCGATGAGAAAGTTTGCGATCTCTATTTTCACGATAGAGGTAAAGCAAATCTATCTGAACTCATAACAGAGGCGACAGTTTTAGCAATCAACCCCTACCCGAGTTGTAAAAGTGAATGCAAAGGCCTATGTGGTCAATGCGGAGAAAATAAGAATCATGTAGACTGTGGGCATCACTAGAAATTTGTTGTCAAAAGACGATAAAAAGTGTACCTATATCTCTCGATTTAATTTTGAATTTGAAGTTGTAGATAACGGAGTTAGAAATGGCAGTACCTAAGAAAAAGACCAGTGTTTCAAGAAAAGGCTTAAGAAGAGCAGGTCAAACTCATAAGCTTTACGCAAATAAGCAAGTTTTAACTGATTCAGAATCTGGTGAACTTACTAAAAGAGGATGTATTACTCCTTCTGGTATGTGGAAAGGTAAGAAAGTTTTCGAAACGAAAGCTGACAGAGTTGAAGACGATACTGAAGAGTAGTCAAAAACAAAAAGTTTAAAAAATTATTTTTTCATATAAAAAGCTCGAAGCATAATTTTTGCTTCGAGCTTTTGCTATTTTTACAATCTAAAAAAATAGTTCTTAACTCAATGCGTGTTTTAGTACGAATTTAATTGGACAAAACATCTTTATTCCTTCTACAATTTTATCAAGTATTATAAAAAGTTAGCTTCTTAGCTACTTACAGGCCCAATCTAAAAATAAAATGGAGTGTCGGCATGTCATTTGAAAGAATTATTTTTGCACTTAGCGCTTTAACAATATTCATTGCTAGCAATAGCTATAAAGAAAAGATTGAAAAATATAATCCATATGCTGTGAAAGATGTCACACCAATGAAAATGCTTACACCTATCGAGAAAGAGAGATCTAAAGGTGAAGTTGCAGACCTAGGACATAAGATCAACACAGAAAATCATTTGTAAGAACTAAGCCAAATATTAAATTTTCGTCGCCATATTTGTCTCTAAGATATGGAAATTTCACCAAATAAAACCTTGCCAATATATCAGGCACTTATCTAGAATTTCCACTTATTTAATTTCCCATGAATTGAGAGGATAGTTTGATTAAAGTCAAAATTAAAGGAACAGGAATTTACGCTCCTAAAAAAGTCGTTACTAATTTTGATCTCGCTGAAGTTGTAGAAACTTCTGATGAATGGATCTATGAAAGAACAGGTATTAAAAGAAGACATATATGTTCAACTGAAGGCGGTGAATGGCCAAGTGACATGGCCTATGAAGCTACTCAGATGGCACTAAAGAACGCAGGTCTTGAAGCAAATGATATCGACATGATTATTTTTGCTTCAGTTACTCCCGATTATAAACTTCCAAATACTGCATGTATTCTTCAACAAAAACTAGGGATCACAAATAAATGTGCGGCCCTAGATATTGCAGCTGCATGCTCTGGTTTTGTTTATGGAATTAATATGGTCACAGGGCTAATAAAGATTGGTGCCATTAAGAATGCATTAATCGTTGGAAGTGAAATGCTTTCAAGAGAAGTCAACTGGGAAGACAGAAATTCATGTATTCTCTTTGGTGATGGTTGTGGAGTCGCAATTATTGGAGCGAATGAGAATAACGATGACTCAGATATCCTCTCTGTTCACTTAGGCGCAGATGGAAGTGGAAAAGAGTTCTTTGACCAACCTATCGGTGGTGCTGTCGAGCCAATCGCTGAAACCCACCTTAAAGAAAAAACTCACTTCATGCAAATGAAGGGAAAAGAAATGTTTAAGGTTGCCACAAGAACATTAGCAGAAAATGCAAAACTGGTTTTAGAAAAAGCTGATAAGTCGCTTGAAGATGTTGACTGGCTTATCCCACATCAGGCAAACGTAAGAATTATAGAAACAACTGGAAAGCTTTTAGGAATTGATCCTGAAAAAGTTATTATTAATATTGATGAATATGCCAATACTTCAGCAGCAACAATTCCAATAGCGATGCATGAGGCGATTACTGATGGAAGAATTAAAAGAGGACAAACTCTTTTACTTGATGCCTTTGGTGCAGGCCTCACGACTGGGGCAACTTTACTTACTTATTAATGGAGAATTTCATGACTAAAGAAGTCGTCCTTATTTTCCCAGGACAAGGTTCACAATATGTGGGAATGGGAAAAGGTCTTGAAGGTCATTCGTCCTTTGAAACATTTAATGAAGCAAATACTGCTCTTGGATATGATCTTTCAAAA
>NZAF01000114.1 GCA_002686115.1 Halobacteriovorax sp.
AATAGTTGAAAAATATCCACACCACATAAAAGAACACTTGGAGAGCAATTTTGAAATTCAAACTTACGAGTATTGCTACTGCGATAATGTTAAGTCCAGCTGTAGTTGCTGCTGATATGGAAGATATTGAGAGATTGACGGTAGAGGGCAAGTACCTTTCTGTTAATCAGTCGAACTCAATTAAGAGCCCAACACCAATTATTGACGTGCCACAAAGTCTATCGATTATCACAGCAGAAGAAATTACCGCTCGCGGTATCACAAGTGTTGGTCAAATTATCGATTACACGCCAGGTGTTAATACGTCTCAAGGCGAAGGTCACCGTGACTCTGTGGTATTCCGTGGTGTACGTTCAGCTGCCGATTTCTATTTAGACGGTAACCGTGATGATGTTCAATACTACCGCGCACTTTATAATGTGGAGCAAGTTGAGATCCTTCGCGGCCCTAACGCACTACTTTTCGGTCGCGGTGGTACAGGCGGTATTTTAAACCGTGTATCTAAAAAGGCGAAAACGGGCGAAAAATTCGTAAACTATAACGTATCTGCTAACACCTTTGGTGCCTATAACCTTCAATTAGACACAAACGTTGATACAGGCGACAAATCTGCACTTCGTATTAATGCAATGTACGAAAGCTTAGATAACCATCGTGATTTCTTCTACGGCGATCGCTATGGCTTTAACCCAACGGCACGTTTTGAAGTGAGCGATGATACGATTGTTGATGTGTCATACGAATATATCGATCACGAGCGCTTCATTGACCGTGGTGTGCCAACGGCAAACGGCGAGCCTGTTGAAGCATTCGAAAACATCGTATTTGGCGATCCTGACAGCAATTACCAAACGCTAGGCGCTGACGTGTTCCGTGCAAACGTAGAGCACACCTTCTCTGATAACTTAAAAGGTAACTTCAATGCTTTTTACGGTGATTATGACAAGGTGTATTCAAACTTCTATGCGGCGGCTTACAACGCCGATACTGAAGTTGTAACCCTTGATGGTTATGTAGATAGCACTCAGCGTGAAAACCTGATTTTGTCTTCAAACTTAGTTGGCGAGTTCGCGACGGGCAGCATTGAGCATACGGTTATTTTTGGTGGCGAAGTTATCAATACAAAGTCTAACCAAGATCGTTTTAACCCAGTTTTTGATTCTACAGACGGCGATAGAGAAGCATTCAACATATCTCGCCCTCTGAGTTTTAGAGGCCTAACCGGCACTAACGCAGACGGTGAAACGGTAACGGCAACATTCACTGATATTAACGACGATACCCATGTAGACCTCGATGTTTACTCTTTCTATGTGCAAGACGAAATTGCACTATCAGAGAATTTCGACTTGGTATTAGGTGCGCGCTTTGACAGCTTCGATATTGAGGTGTTTAACGTTGTTGCGGCTGAGACGCGCAACAGAAAAGATGAAGAAGTGTCGCCGCGAGCTGGTCTTGTGTACAAGCCACAAGAAAATATCTCAATTTATGCAAGCTACAGCGAGTCATTCCTACCGCGCAGTGGCGAGCAATATGCAAATATAAACGGTGATGCCGACGCTCTTGACCCAGACACCTTTACTAACCAAGAAATTGGTATTAAATGGGATTTCAATGACAGCATGAGTTTTACCGCTGCCATCTTTGAAAATGAGCAAACATCGCTTGATAACGATCCTAACGACATTGAAAGCTTCATAGAAGTGGATTCAGATGTATCTGGTTTTGAGCTTCAGCTGCAAGGTTATATTACGGATAAATGGTATATCACGGCTAACTACAGCAATCTTGACGGTGAAGATGCAAGCGGTGTTGAGTTACGCGAATTACCTGAAAACACCATGTCGGTATGGACAACATATGATGTGAATGATGTATTTGGTTTCGGTATTGGCGCAACATACCAAGACGAAAGCAAAGTATCGACAAGTGCTTCATCACCAGTACTACCTAGCTATACCCGAGTTGATGCATCAGCATACTATACATTGAGCGACAAAATGCGTCTTCAGCTTAATGTAGAAAACCTGACTGATACGCTTTACTTCCCTAATGCACACTCTACGCATCAGGTAACAGTTGGTGCACCAATTAACGCTCGTTTATCTTTAATTGGTTCTTTCTAGACAAAGAAAAAACTTTTAATTAATGTTCAAAAGCCATTCGTGACAGCGAATGGCTTTTTTTGTTTATGATACCGTATAGTGTATGAGGTAGTTTGTGACAAACAACGTTAGTGGTGTTGGTGTAATACCTACTATTAGCGTTTTATTAATACTGAGTAAGTCAGTGTTACCCCTGGTTTGCAAAGTCTAGTAGTGTCTGTCCATCCATGCGATAGCCCAGCCATTCAGTTTTCGGTTTAGCGCCGAGTGATTCATAGAAATCGATAGCAGGCTTGTTCCAA
This sequence comes from Halobacteriovorax sp., assembly GCA_002686115.1. Classification (GTDB taxonomy): domain Bacteria; phylum Bdellovibrionota; class Bacteriovoracia; order Bacteriovoracales; family Bacteriovoracaceae; genus Halobacteriovorax_A. The sequence goes on from NZAF01000114.1 coordinate 2,408, forward strand.
TCTAAGACACTCCACTCAAAACGCCCACAATCGTTTTCTACCGCTGTTTTAGCAAGATACTGCAACAAGGCTTTACCCGCGCCCAACCCTCTGGATTTAGGTGAAACGTACAGGTCTTCAAGATAAAGTCCATTGCGACCTTGCCACGTGGAATAATTAAAGAAATATACAGCGAAGCCAATGGGGGCGCCTCCGTTTTCACATATTACGCAATGCGCCGTTGCGCCTTCACTAAATAATGTGTTTGTAAGCATCTCTTCAGAAGCTTCTACTTCATGTTCGGCTTTTTCGTAAATAGCAAGCTCTAGAATGAACTGACGGATTTGAGAAATATCGCCAGGCGTTGCAGATCTTATAGTAATAGAATTGCTCATGATGTCTCTCTCAATATACTCGAAAAAAATGAGCCCGAAGGGCTCATTTTTATACTCAGCGTGTACTTTGAACAGGGCGTTTATTGTGTTACACCTATTGAACGTAAGCTAGTCTGCCGAGCCCGCAGGTTGAGGGCTATGAGGATCCGACATTCCGTTGTTCCCCTCGCTTTGGCTGGACTTTTTACGCTTGAACTTGCTCTTTATATACGAAAATGGGCCGTGTAAGTCGAGCAGGATCAAATACAAGCAAGGCACCAAAATTAAGGTGACTAAAGTGGCGTAGAGTACAGCAAAACCCAGTGCCACCGCCATAGGAACAACAAACGCTGCCTGTAAGCTTGTTTCAAACATTATTGGAAGCACGCCCACGAAGGTAGTTATTGATGTAAGCGTGATCGCTCTGAAACGTGCGGTTCCTGCTTCAGTTACTGCTTCTTTTACGCTGTAACCCTGCGCCCTTCGTTGATTAACAAAATCAGTCATGACCAACGAGTCGTTGATCACTACGCCTGCAGCCGCAATTAATCCAAAGTTTGACATCATAGAGAGGTCTAAACCAAGAATAAAGTGGCCAAATACCGCGCCGGTGAAGCTAAACGGAATAACTGACATTATGATAAGAGGCTGACCATAACTTTTCAGTGGCACTGCAAGAAGAATGTAAACCATAATCATGGCAGCTAAGAAGAACAATATTTGTTCATTTTGCTGCGCTTGTTGCTCCTCGATATCGCCGCCGAGCTCCGTCATTACTGATGGGAAAGTCTCTTTCAATTGAGGAAGCAATTTTTCCTTTATTTCGTCTACAATTTCGTTTGGCTCGACTTGCTCTTCATCGATATTGCCCCATACGTAAACACTGCGATAGCCACCTTCGCGACGAATGTAGCTAATGCCAGGTTTTTCTTCTAATGCCACGACATCGCCAAGCATCACTTCTTGCCCAGAGGGTGTGGTAATAAGCGAGTATTTAAGGTCGGCAAAGCGTTCTCGAGTAAGCTCAGGGTAGCGAACCATGACCTTGACCTCTTCACCATTGCGAATAACACGCTGCGCTTCACCACCGTAAAAGCCTGCGCCAACTTGCGATGCAATGCTAGATAAGGTGAGCCCCAGATCGTATGCAACAGGAAGTAATGTCATTTGAACTTCTTTGCTTGGAGGGTCAATTGTTGAACTTACATCAAACAAACCCTCTTGCTGTTGTAACATTTCAATGAATTTGAGACCTGCTGCATTAAGCGTATCGATATCTGGGCCAAAAAGTAGATAGCCAAATTCACCGTCGTCACCATCTCCGTTAACATCATCGATAACGGTAAATGACTTCATACCGGTAATTTCTGGAATAGCTTCCCTCCAACGTCTCGCTAGCTCAAACGTATCAATAGGACGGTCTTCTTCATTAACTAACGGTGCTAATATACGACCTTCAGTTCGATCTTCATTAAACGCAAGGCGGTCTCTAATCATGCCTCGCCCAAATTCGTCAATGATCTGTTGCTCAACATTAAGAATCGTATTTTCAACAATTTTGAGGGCGTTTATTGTTGTTAAATCAGAGACATTTTCGTTCATCTCTATTTTAACGCTTGGAAAGTCATGAGGTACTTTGGGGTTCGGCACCATGCGTACATAGTTAGCACTGATAAGACCTATACTTAACATCAGCATTGCGATAAAAAGCATAAATACAGCCCATCGCCATTCAATGGCTTTTTCTACCGTGCGCTTGTACGGGCCATTTACAAACGAGAAGAAACCACGATTAAAACGCGCTCGCCAACTGTTTTGTTTGACTGGCGAAAATGTTGTGTGCGCAAGATGAGCTGGAAGTATAAGCTTAGATTCTATCAAGCTGAAGGCTAAGCAAAGAATAACAACAACTGCAATGTTGTAGAAGAATGCTCCTTCTGGACCGCTACTAAGCGTAAATGGCGCAAATACAGCGATAGTTGTAAGCACGCCGAACGTCGCTGGCGTAGCAACTCGTTTAGCGCCGCGCACAACATTGTCTACGCCGCCCCCTTTACTTTCTATCTCGGTATAAGCACTTTCACCAATAACAATGGCATCATCAACGACGATCCCCAGCACCATAATAAATGCAAACAATGAGAGAATGTTGATACTGACGCCGAAAACAGGCATTAACATCATTGCACCCAAGAAGCATACTGGAAGGCCGACCATGACCCAAAGGGCCAACCTAAAGCGCAAGAATAGCGTTAACATTAGAGCGACAAGTATTGACCCCTGCACCAAATTTGACAGCATCATGTCTAACCTTGCATTGAGGTAGTATGTCATATCGACTAACACTTCTAGACTGACACCTTGAGGAAGGGTTTCGTTCTTTTGTTCAATATATGTTTTTACAGTTTCAGCAACCGGGATGGTATTCTGAGTTTTCGTTGCCTTAACGGCGATATAAATGGCATTTTTACCGTTGTACTTGAAATAGCGTTCGCCTTCTACGAAACCATCGGTAATTAATGCAACGTCACCAAGTGTCACCTTGGCACCACCGGCACCAATTTTTACAGGGATCTGTTTGAACTCTTCACCGCTGTAATATTGATTCTCTACTCGCACAGATACGATACCTGAATTAGTTCGTAGTTGTCCGGCAGAAATATTAGCCGAATAGCTGTTGATAGCTTGGGTAATTTCACCAATAGTCAGGTCATATTTTCTTAGCGTATCGGGCTTAATTTCTACAGCTATTTCGTCATTTGGCGTATTGGCTTGAACCAGTGAAATTGACCCAAGCTGTAGCAACTCATCTTCTACTTCTTTTGCCAGTATTTTTAGTTCTGAGAGAGGAAGGTCTCCCACAATTGGCATTTCAATAACTTGTTGTTGGAACTCAACTTGCGATACATTGACAGGCTCCATGCCTGCGGGGAAGGTTGCAATACTGTCTACGCGAAGTTTGACCTTATCTAGCACATCGGTGAGTTCTGATTTGGTGTCAACCTCTAGCGTTACCGCCCCCCCGCCTCTGAAAGCTCGAGAAACCACGCGCTTGATTTCAGTAATGTCTTTTACCGCTTCTTCGACTTTAATAAAAATGCTTTCTTCAATTTCTTGAGGTGATGCACCTGGATAGGTTGCATTAACGGTAATGTAGTTTATCTCGATATTGGGAAACATCTGGCGTTGAATAGTCAGGTAGCTCGCTATCCCCATAATGATGATAAACACCATTAAAAGGTTTGCGGCTACAGAATTTCTCGCAAACCAAGAAATGATGCCGCTTTGTGTGTCGTTTTGTTTATCCATGACAGCCCCTTAATTCGCTTTAGCTGTCACAAGTTCGCTGGTGGGTTTAATCACCTTAACTGACATACCGTTTTGAGGATATTCAGGCAAGCTCATCACGACCTTGTTAGCATCAAAGCTCCCCTGAATTAAAAAATCACCGCTTTCTTCACGAACTACCGTTACTTTTTGCGACTTCAACTTATCGTCTTCATCGAGCGTCCACAATAAGCGATTGGTAACAAGTTCCTGTGGAACGCGATAAACATCACTGAGTGTTTTACCTTCAAACGATATCGTGCTGTAAGCGCCAAATTTCACTACAGGCTTGATTGAATTGATAGCGTAGGGATCTTCTATACGCGCTACGAAATAGCGCATGCGTGTGGTGTTATCGATAACGCCGGTGTCTCTGTGGATCACGCCTTTTACCGAAACGCCTTGAACATCGTCAATTTCTATAGCTACTTCGCTACCAACTGTGGCTTCACTTAAAAAGACGCTATCAAAACCTGCTACTGGAAAAGTCACTTCAGCGTATTCAATGTTATTAAGCACGGCGACTGGAGAACCCTGCGTCACATAATCACCGGTGCTTATATCACGTGAGACGACTAATGCATCGTAGGGGGCTTTAACTTTACAATTTTCTAGGTCTCTTTGCGCTATTTTAAGTTGCGCTTCAGCCGACTTAACGCCCGCTTGGGCACTCATCACTTGCGGTTTTCGAAGGTAAAGATCTGTTACCCTTGCGTTAGGCATTGTTTTGGCTTCTTTAGCTGCAACATCTGCTTGGGCTTGTTCTTGAATGAGTTGTGCTTTGGCGCTGGCCAAGTTGGCTTCGGCAAGCAGAAACGCTGCCTCATATGCATCGGATTCTATTTCAAAAAGAACCTCGTTGCGCCTGATTAGACCACCGCTTACGAATTTCGGGTTCCACTTTTCTACTTCGCCAGAAACTTGAGCAGCCAGATTAGTCGTTTCAAGGGGCGTAATTTCACCGTAAGAGTGTAGCTGAACGCGAACATTTTCAGGCGTGAGGGACTCAACGGTGACAGTAGGGCGAGTGTCGACTTCTTCTTGAATTGCTGAGTCTGACGCTGATGCCTCGATTCCTTTCATCCCCATGTAGCCTACTAGCAGAACACCAATAGGTAATGCAATTTTCATCCATTTCATAGCTTAGTCTACTTTTATAACAAATACTTGGCTTAGTGTAGCGCTAAAGTGTTTCAGTAATACAGTTCAAATGTAACTAAACATGAGTCAATTTTATGTAAAGAGTGATGACCGGTGTAAATCGCGAAAAATATTTGGTCTTAAAACCATTGATACCAATGTGAAAATCGACGTGGAGTTAGCTTTGTTGCGTTACAGAAGATATCGGGCAGACCTTGTCTCTTCCGTTTTCTTTCGCAAAATAGAGGGCTTTGTCGGCCTGTTTAATTGCCGAAGCAACACTATTAGTTGAATTCACCTCACTGACGCCAAAACTACTCGTGACGTGCAACGCTTGGTCGCCAATATTAAGTGGGCTACTATTTAGCGCAGCTTTAATCTGTTCGAGTGCGTGCACTGCCCCAGATTCATCAGTATTTGGGAAGATAAACATAAATTCTTCGCCGCCCCAGCGAGCTAAGACATCTTGTCCTCTTAATCGATCACTAAATACCTTCGATATTTTTTTTAAGACTTCATCACCTTGCTCATGGCCAAGCGTATCGTTAATGCTTTTAAAGCGGTCAATGTCGGCTATAGCGATTGAAAAGACTTGATTATCGCGCTTCATTCTGGCGTATTCTTTCTCGAGGCTTTGCTGTGCGCCTCTGCGGTTAAGTAGCTGAGTGAGGTGGTCGTGCTTTGCTTGTCTTTCAAATTGCTCACTTAGATAAAGCGCCGTTTCATAGCTTTTTTGACGACTAAATTCATAAAAAGCAGAGAGAAAAGACACAGTAAGAAATGAGTAAAGCAAACGAGATTTAAACGCGTAGGTGTACGATGTCATCAGTAGTTTTTCGTCGAAGCCAAAAAGAATAACAGCACAAGTAACGGTATACGCGATAAGTGCAAGCAGACCGCGTACAAATCCCGCAAAAAACATCGTTACCGGAGGAACCAGATAAATCCACAGTGGGCCGGTATTATCTTTCCCTCCAGAAATAAGGAGCAGTAATGTCAATATCATTAGGCAACTTATTAGCAGCGTTATTGATATAGTACGTGCTTTTGGCGTTCCATATCTCACCTGAATTTGCTGAGACACTGCAAACGCGATACTAGAGAAAAACAAAAGGGTAGAGAGCGAATATTCTCCACCAAACAATGCTCTGATACCTAGCGTAAATGTTATAAACATGCCCACGGCGGTAAACAGGTTGACCACCATAATGCGGCGATTAGTCTCATCCTTATAATGACGACTAACACCGCTGAGAACATATTGTTTAATTGCGCTGATCATAAGCTAAGCGTTCGTAGCAGTAATGATTATCTCGGCCAGTTGCTTCACACTTTCTCGCATCGCTATAACACTGTGTGAAAACCCGTCACTTGTTAGTGAAGAGCGCAGAGCAAATCGTTTTACCACTGGTGAGGCCGTGCTTTTTGCTATTGCAACATGACCATTTAATATCACTTCGCCGTTATAAGTGCTCACAAAATCATCGATATGCAGGGTAACTCTCATATCTGGACCACCCTGATAATCGCCCGTGCTGGTGAGAAGGATATTATGCTTTGACAAAACAGAAGAAAGTGCTTTAGTCAGCCCTTCATCGACGGGCTCTGCCCATAAATGGCGAGTGGAAATATGCAAATTTGTATCGCTTGTTTGATAAACTAACCCTCGGTGTTTTAAGTATTCAGGCAGCACTAAGCGTTCAATTTCTATAACGGTTAATGCTTCCTCTGAAGTTGAAGTAGCTGACACTTCAGACGTGGAATGAAGTAAATAATAAGTCAGTGATGTGGGTGTGCTGGTGCACGCAGAAAGCGTCAGCAGGGCAGACACGATGATTAACACGGATGATATGGCGGTGCGTAGCATATGCTTCAGTGGTTTCAACGTTACTGTCATCATTTTATTCCTTACTTCAATAATCGGCCTAGCGAAACGTTTTACTGCTTGGCTTTAGGTTGAATGTCCGTGTCGTTATCGTCTGAAAAAATGAGACTATTGGGTGACTGATTTAGCTTTAACAGTAATGGCTGAATATTGCGCATAGTCTCCTGCAACGCATCAACGGTCTCTTTGATCTCAGATTGGTTAAAGCCACCATCGCTGTAATTTTTTAATAACCCGTCCAAACTTACAAGCACTTGATTTAAGTTACTGTTAAGGGCCTTTGCATCGACCTCGGCAATCAAGGCATCGAAATCGTTGCTTGCGGCCTCAACCGATGCTGCAGCAGCCTGCATGTCTGATACCGCTAACTGCACATTCTCTACCATTTCTTTGAGAGGTAACTGGTTAATTTTGTCAAGAATCGCATCGGCCTTTTGCGTAAGCTGTGTAAATTCGTTGCTGACGGTTGGGATCACTTCATAGCCGTTTATCACGTCAATATGGCCACGGGAATTCGCGTCAGGTACATGCTGTAAATCAACATATAACCCACCGGTAAGAACATTACTCATACGCAACGATGCGCGAAGGTCTCGCGACAACCAGTTGCGGATAGTTTGCTTTATGGCGCTTAATCCTTCCTCAGTATCAGGCTGCCTTGCTTTGCCAGGGTAGATATTGATTAACACTGGAATGGGGTAGTCGCGCTCGAGAATGTTACCCTCTACTGCAGGAAAAGAGTTAATGGCGGTTACATTACCAATTTCTATACCTCGATATTCTACTGGCGCACCTACGGTAAGCCCACGCACGCTTTCGTCAATTAAAAGTAAGTATTCGGCGGCCACTTTAAAGCGTGCGTCAGATGCTGATGTACTGTCTTCAAAAATGGTAAAAAATGCGTTTTCAACGACTTGCTCTCCCTTTGGTACTCCCTCTGGAATGCCAAAAGTAACGCCATTTGCTAGCAGTGTTTCTAAGCTCCCCGTTTGGACGCTTACGCCACTGGACTCAAGTAACAACTTTACGCCGCTAACGTCCCAAAAGCGTGTGTTTTGTGTTATCAGTTTATGATAAGGCGCCTCAATAAAGGCATCGTAATACACTACACGTTCTTCGATATCGAACGTGGCGTCTTCAAATTCCCCAACTTTGAAACCTTTGTAAATTATCGGGTCGCCAGGCTTATAAGCAAACTCATCGTCACTTTTAAGCATAACGTGCAAACCAGGCGTGCCCGACGGCGTCACAGGAGGCCGCTCTAGAGCGGTGAAATGCAATTGCTCCTGGCCTTTATCACGCGCAGACATGGCAATGTAGCTTCCTGAAAGCAACGTATTTAGCCCCGATACTTCGGAAAAGCTGATCCGCGGTGCCACTACCCAGAACTCTGCATTCTCGTTTAACAGATGCGCTGCGCTTGCGTCAATACGCGCGGTAACCAGTACACCGTTAAGGTCAGGTTTTAGGGTGATTTTCTTTACCTGGCCAATATCCAAGTCACGAACTTTGATAGGCGTTTTGTTAATTTCAATCCCTGTTGCGGAGTTGAGCTCGATGGTAATAAGTGGCCCTTGGTTTTTCCATTGGTAATAGACCATCCAGCCGCCAATAACAATAACCAAGATAGGAATTATCCAAATACGAGATACCGATGATGTCGGTTTTACATTTGCTTCATTTATATTGGGATCATCAAGCTTGTCGTTCATGATAACTGCTTCCATTGCTGCCAGATTAGTCGCGAATCAAACGTCATTGCGGCAACCATTGTTACAAATACGACGGCACAAAATGCGAGTGCCGCTTGGCCTGGAAATATGGACATGGTATTGCCCATTTGAATAAGTGCAACAAGCACTGCTACAACGAAAACGTCTATCATAGACCAGCGACCTATAGCTTCGGTTATACGGTAGTAGCGAATTCTGGTTTTCCGAGATGTGGTTTTCTGCCGATGAACCGAATAATTTAACCACGCAAGTATTACTATTTTCGCAACCGGCACAATAACACTTGCCAGCAAAATAATGAGTGCTACCGGATAAGATCCCGATTCCCACAAAGAAATTACACCACCTATGATCGTATTGGGGGTTTCTTGCCCAAAAAATTCAGTATACATAATTGGCAGAATATTAGCAGGAATATATAAAATACAGGCGGTTAACAGCAATGCCCACGTGCGCTGTATACTTCTTCTCGCTTGTTTCTCGCTAAGTGGTTTTGGTGCTGGCGGTTTTCCATCGGCCAACCACATCGCATATCGCGTGGTGTCAAACTGTGAAATACACAGTGCTGTGAGGGCAGAAAACCCTACAAACGCGTAGAACGACAGCCCTATCGCAACATCAGCCAATTCGGTTATTTTTATTAAACTCACTAGAGTTCCAACGAGAAATATCTCAGCCATACTCCATGGAACGAGTGCCTTTACAATGGCAAAAAGCCTTGGCAAATAAAAAGGTTTCTGCTGTTTGATCTGGGCAAGCGAAAGAACGATAAATCCCAGAATAACGATGCCGGGCAGTAATACTGTAGCTAAGCTTGTGACGATAGCAAGTGACAGGTAGTCATGCTCGATAAGAATGGTAATACCTGAGGGAAGGTCGATACTGTGCTTTTGCCCGCTTGCTTTGAAAGTTAAAAAATTAAAAGGTAACGAAAGTAATAAAAAGATCAAAGCGCTTAACGACAGCGCGAGCAGTTTTTCGCTTGCTTGATTTCTCTGTGAAAGAAGCGTGTGATTGCAAACTGGGCAAATGGCTCTTTGTCGATGAGATAAAGCAGGGATGCGAATTTGGCTGTGGCATTGTTCACACACCAAAAGTAAGCTAGGAGTTCGCGTCATAAATAGTCGTTTCTTGCATAATGTTTATGATATATAACCTTTTAAAATTACGAACTAACAGCATAGCGTATTGTTTGAAACGCTAAAAGCATAGCGTTTCGATCTTCAGACATCTTAATGAGTGGCGAAAAAATGGAAAGATTCAGTCTAATTTGTGCATTATATGAAGAAGGTAAGCGCTATGGACGTCGCCTGGTCTCTAAAAAGCGCATTGGTGCGGTGCGTTTCTGGAGAAGCCTGTCATTCGCTCAGCGTTGCTACTGCATTGCAACCGTGTTGCTGGTGCTTTATTTGTTTTTAGATATAAACAGCAGTGTATTTGAGCTTACTATGTTTGGGTTCGCCATGGCAGGCATAACAAACGAAATATGGCCAAGATTTATTACACTCTGGAATAGTTTGCCAGGCAAGGCTCTTATCCTTTTTGTTTATGCAGTTATTGCAAATTTTGCGTTAGCGTTCGCAAGTGGCTTGGTTAATACCGTGACAGGCGTGTCTGCCGATGCGCTGCCGTATAGCCACAATTTTGCGCTTATCTTGTCCTTACCGACGTGGTTTTTTGCTACAACTATTGCTGCTCTCATCCTTGTAACCCTGTTTATGCCAGCCTATCTCTTTATATTGATATGTTTAAAACCATTTGGGAGAGAACGTTTGTGGCACGCAAAGCACTATCGTTTTGTGCTGTCTACAGCCTTAATTCGATATATCTGGACTTTCGCGATTGCCGTTCAACTTGTTGTGTTGTCAAGCCAAATTGGGTTTTTAGACTTGTTCAGTAGTGATGAGGGAACGCCTTTGATTACTGTAGAACGAACATGGAAAGGCAATTCAGATCGTAACGATGCCCCGCGTGAGAGCGCAAACGTAGATGATAACGAACAGCTAGAAGCGGATTTAACCGCGCTTTTAGATGACGCCGGGCAGAAAAGCCTTAGATTTAGCAAAGCACAGCGCGACTTACTTGCGGCATTTATCTATCGATTTGAAGCAGATAGCCGCTCTCGGTGCGCTCATCCGGAGCAAACAAGAGTGATTGAACTCAACGACTATGAAATTTTACAGATAGCCGTTTCGCCGGAAAGTGAAAATGGCTATTCGTATTCTGTAGAACCCTGCCGTTCGGCGGCCATTGGAGGTGATGAAAATAGCTAATTTGTTTTTAGAAACGTCAGCGAGGTTTATTCAATTGGAAATGTAGATGCGCCTTAACAGCACACCATTCGCTGTTAATGATCGAGAAAACGACAGTGTCTCGATAACCGCCGTTTCGCAGCTTCTGATGATTGCGTAATACACCGTCTTGTTTTGCACCAAGTCGAGCGATGGCTTGACGAGAACCGTGATTATGCCAACTGGTTCTAAACTCAACTGCTATTGTATTTAGCTTTTCAAATGCATGCGTCAGCAATAACAGCTTACTCTCAGTGTTTACCGCAGTTTTCTGTACACGTTTGGCATACCATGTATAGCCTATTTCGACGCGGTGGTTGTTTGCATCGGCATTACAAAAGCGAGTCGAACCAATTACTGTGCCCGTGGATTTTTCAATTACGACGAACGGCAAAGCCACCCCTTCATCTTTCTGTCTCAATGCTTCTTGCACATAATCTTCAATAGTGTCAATGCTTGGAACTTGAGTAAACCATAAGTTCCATAGTTCACCATCACTAGCGGCTTCAAGTAACGGTGCAACGTGAGAATGTGTTAGCGGAGCAAGCGTAATTGTCTTGGCATCCAGCTGTACATCTGTTAGCCACGTGTTACTTTCCATTTTGATTTTCTCGTCGTTTTAGTCAAAGTCCCTCTTGCTTCAAACCATACCATAGGCAACAAAATAATGCTTTCCTTAGTGTGGCAGGAAGTCCAAAACCCTCGTCAGCAGAAAGTGCGATTTCTGGTATTGCCTCAGCGCAATGGAGTACCGAATTTGATGATGCTTTGTATCGCTTACTTTTGCTAACTGACAGACCAACAGATATTGCCATGTTGGCAAGTAATCGGTTGCGTGAAGTGTATTACGCTGTTCTAAAAGGCGAGGCGGGTGGGGCCGTGCGCCGAAGCTTTGGTGTGGGCAACGGTATTGTGCGAGCTATCGAGTACTTGGCGTCTCACCTCAATGAAAGTATTACCATTGAAGATATGGCAAATAAAGTAGGCATGAGCCGGGCCGTATTTCACCGCAAGTTTAAGCAAGCCACTACTATGTCGCCTATTCAGTTTGTTAAATCGATGCGGTTGAATAACGCAGCCAAACGTATAGCTGAAGGCACAAACGTAAGTGTTGCTGCTATGGATGTTGGGTATATCAGCTCATCTCAGTTTAGCCGTGATTTTAAAAGGATGTATGGGTTATCGCCAAAGCAATGGCAAAAGGAAAACACAGCTAAAGTTGCGACTATCATGCAGTAGGTGTAGTTATAATGGCCCTTGTATTGAAGACGAGCGTACTAAGGTTCGAGATTGAGGAGCGCAATTAGGCTTCATACGTAATTTATAAAAAAGCCCGCCACAACTTTGCTGTAGCGGGCTTCTAAATTTAGCGAACAACCGCTTAGAAGCTGGCGTTGCCTGGTGTACGTGGGAATGGGATAACGTCACGTACGTTTTGCATGCCGGTTACGTATGCTACAAGACGCTCGAACCCAAGACCGAAACCTGAGTGAGGTACGGTGCCGTAGCGGCGAAGGTCGCGGTACCATGCGTAGTCTTCTTTCGATAGACCCATTTCGTCAAGACGCGCATCGAATACATCTAAACGTTCTTCACGCTGTGAACCACCGATGATTTCACCAATACCTGGCGCTAGCACGTCCATTGCTGCAACTGTCTTACCGTCGTCGTTAATGCGCATGTAGAACGCTTTAATGTCTTTCGGGTAGTTCTGCATAATAATTGGCGCACCAACATGCTCTTCGGCAAGATAGCGCTCATGCTCAGAAGATAAATCGATACCCCATTCAACAGGGAATTCGAATTCTTTGCCGCAGTTTTGCAGAATTTCGATAG
>NZAF01000115.1 GCA_002686115.1 Halobacteriovorax sp.
TCTTCTTCTTTAAGACGATCTAGTAACCTTTGATAACTATCACGAATAAGAGCAACGTTTTTATCATTTTGTTGGTTAGGCTTCTTTCCAAGAGAAAATATAATATTTTTTTTTAAATTCGCTATTTTGAATTATATATTGATTCACATCTTTAGAATGTTTGACTCGTACTTCTTCAAAGTTCGTATCAATAATTTCATCGGGTGAAATTAAGAGCTTAAAGTAGTCACTTAAAACTTTAAAACTGCTAACTTCAGACTTTTTATCTATCTCCTTCATGAGTTCTAAACAAAGCTGCTCATTGGGGGAGGCGAGCAGCTTTGTTGATAGTGTGATAAAGAATAATATTTTATATAAGGTAGACTTCATTTATTTCACTACTACAGTAAGTTCTGTTAATGCTTCAATTTCTTGATCATCTAAAATAACATCTGATGCTTCAAGAGCATAAAGAACTTCCTTCTCTGTTAGTTTTAAAATATGTTCTTCACTTTCTACTTCTTTTTCTTCATTAAATTTTAAAATAAATGATTCTGCAATTAACGACTGTTCATAAGAGCCTAGAAACGGTGTACTTGCTTTAATCGATTCTATTAAAGAGCTTTGGTTAATACTCATATCATTGTCGACGACAAGTGCCGGGACAAAAAGTATAATTCCAAGAAGTGTCGAACCAACACCTTGAATTGGACCATACCTCCAGCCTCTAGACATGAGCCTTACATCTCTTTTAACAATATTACAATCATCCCAAGTAAAGCCTAAGCAGACTGCATCTGCAAAAGTATTTTGAGACACACTCAAAGTTAAAAGTAATGTACTGATAGTTGTTAAAAATAGTTTTTTCATCATGTTTCTCCTGTTTTTGTCATTTTGTTTGTTAAAGCGAATGTAACTTAAATAGGGAGGCATTTAATTAAACATAATCTTACAAAAATGAACCGATTGGCGTTCGTTATTTCAGTTGTTTAGCTTGTTGCTAAAGAATGCTTTTCTTTATAAAATGTTATTTAATTCAATAAGGAGAAATTATTAAGATGAAATTAAGGCAGACTCTATTGCTTAAACTCATGTTTATCTTATTAATTTCTGGATGTGCGACAACTTATACCACAGACGAAATTCGTGGAAGTTATGAAGAAAACGTAGAGAGAATAAAACCCTCTTTTTTTGCATTTTCTCAACAAGGTGATTCTTACTATTTTGGGCATATCCAATTAGAAAATGATATAGAGCTTTGCCATGTTATTGTTGGTTTTAAAAATGACGTACAAACTTATTTATTTCCGGCCATTCAACTTAATGTTCTTCAATCCTTTTATGATTCTGGAAAAAGTATTGATAAAAAAATTGATTTAACAATTACTAAGGTAAATCAGTTAAATCTTAAGAACGCTCAGTGTCCATTGGAGTACTCTCGTAAAAAATTATCTTTTGTAGAAAAAACAGTCATGATTACTGCCTATACTCCATTTGCGTTACTCGCCATTCCTTTGATGATTCCCGCTGCAATATTGCAAATGAAGGACAATGATTTTATTAGAAAAGTTAAAAAATTAAGACTGGGTATGAGTGTTGGTGATATTAATAAGATCATACCCATTTTGAACTCTAAAAAAAGCAAACATAAGTATTTTGACCATTACTTAGATGTTGGAAAATACAGACTCGTCATGAATTTTAACAATAAGAAACTTCGTGCATTTGTTTTCGGAATTCATAACACACATTGAATCTATATTATTCAAGAAAACAAGAAACCTGTCTCTCCTTCTTTTCCTCCAACATCGGAGCAAAATTAGAACATTCTTCTTTCGCTACAGGACAGCGAGTATGGAAAAAACAACCAGAAGGAGGATTTAGAGGTGAGGGAAGTTCAGTATCTAATAACTTTGGAAAATTCTTAATCTCTTCACTGTTAGAAATATGGGCACTCTTTAAAAGGGTTTTGGTATAGGGATGAAAAGGTTTACCAAAGATTAATTCGCTTGGGCCATATTCACAGACTCTTCCTAGATACATGACAAGAGTTTCATCAGCGATATAGTTAACAACAGATAAATCATGAGAAATGAAGATATATGAAAGTTTCATTTTTCTTTGTAGGTCTTTAAGTAGATTTAATATCTGTGCTTGAATTGAGACATCAAGAGCGGAAACGGGCTCATCTAAGATTAATACTTTTGGATTTAAAACAAGAGCTCTGGCAATACCAAGTCTTTGCCTCTGCCCACCACTAAACATATGTGGATACTTATGAAGACCCTCAGATCTTAATCCTACAAGCTCCATAAGTTCAGCCGCTTTTTTTATGCATTCATTTTTAGAAACCTTCTTATTTATCATCAGTGGATCAGTGATGATTTCCCATGCTTTTTTTCTCGGGTTTAATGAATCCAGTGGGTCTTGAAAGACCATTTGAATATATTGGTATCTCTCTTTGGCTGAGATATTATCACTATCTTTTTCACCAAAGAATATTTTTCCGTCGGTTTTTGATTCTAGGCCCATAAGTGTTTTTGCAAGGGTGCTCTTTCCACAACCAGATTCACCAACAATGCCAAGAGTCTGATTTTCCTTTAAATCAAAAGAGAGATTATTAACCGCCTTAACAACGTCTCCATCACGATTTCCAATGACTGGATAATATGTTTTCAGATGTTCAACTGTTAAGACACTCATTCTTTTATCCCTTCTGTTACAACTGGGTGAAGACATCTAAGGCTTCGATTGTCTCGTTGTTCAATATTTGGAAGTGCCTCTTCGCAATCATCACTTCTATTAAAGCATCTCTTTGCAAACTGACATCCATTCGGTCTATTTAAAAGATCAGGTACAATTCCAGGAATTGAATAGAGCTCTGTATTTTTCTTATGAAAATTTGGAATAGAATCAAGAAGCCCTTTAGTGTATGGATGCCTGGGTTCATTAATGACTTCTTCAGTACTTCCACTCTCAATAACTTCTCCAGCATACATCACTTGAATTTTATCTGTAATATCTCTTACAACCGAAAGATCATGGCTAACAAAGATGACCGCCATTGCTTTAGTTTTTTGAAGCTTTGAAAGTAAGTCAAGAATCTGTCCTTGAACCGTCACATCTAGTGCAGTTGTAGGCTCATCAGCAATAAGAAGTTTTGGATCACAAGCAATGGCCATGGCAATCATGACTCTTTGACTCATTCCCCCCGAGAGTTCATGAGGGTAGGACTTGAGTCTCTCATTTGGAGCGGGTATTCCAACATCTTTTAAAAGAGAAAGAACCTTTTCCTTTCTTTGTTCTTTATTAAGCTCTGGTTTATGAATCTTTAGAACTTCATCAATTTGATATTCAACTGTATAACATGGATTTAGAGAACTCATAGGGTCTTGAAAGATCATACCAATCTTTTCACCTCTAATTTCTTGCCATGATTTTTCATTAAGGTTTAAAAGCTCAGTGCCTTTAAAGTTTAGACGATCTGCTTTAACGATTGCATTTTCTGGGAGTAGACCCATGATTGCAAGGTTAGTAATACTCTTACCACACCCCGACTCACCGACGACGCCAAGAGTTTCTCCTTCATAAACTTCAAAACTAACATTTCTTACCGCATGGGCAATACCTTTTTTTGTTTCAAAACTTATCGATAAATTTTTAACGTCTAATAATTTTTCCATATTTTCTACTTTCATTCATTATCGTTTTAGTTTTGGATCAAGGGCATCTCTTAGACCATCACCAAATAAGTTTAATCCAAGGACAACTGCTAAGATGCAAAGACCTGGCAAAGTCACAAGCCATGGTGAGCTCTCTATATAAGGTCTAGCATCACTAAGCATAATACCCCATTCTGGAGTTGGGGGCTGAACACCAAGTCCCAAGAATCCTAGGGCCGCGGTAGAAAGAATCCCTTCGGATAGACCAAGAGTTGTTTGTACGATAAGTGTCGCCATACAATTTGGAAGAATTTCTTTAAGCATAATTCTAACGGGGCTCGCTCCAAATGTTTTAGCGGCCATAACAAATTGCCTTTTTTTAACCTCTAAGACATTTGCTCTTACAAGTCTTGTAAATGAAGGAATATTGACAATCGCAACCGCAATAATTGCATTTGTCATTCCAGGGCCTATAACAGAGACCACGATAATCGCTAAAAGAATTGAAGGGTAGGCCATTAAGATATCAATAAATCTCATAATCACACTATCTACTTTTCCTCCAAAGTAGCCTGCGATAAGTCCTAGTGAAGTACCAATAATAGTCGAAATTAAAACAATAGAAACCCCAACAAATAATGAAACTCTGGCTCCGTGAATAAGGCGACTTAAAACATCTCTACCGAGATCATCAGTGCCTAAAAGATAGGCGCTACTTCCACCCTCAGACCAAAAAGGAGGTAGAGTTAGTGAGTCGCTAAAGATTTGACTTGGTCCATAGGGCGCGAGGACTGGAGCAAAAAGAGCAATAAAGATAAAAGTTATAATAAGTGTTAGCCCAAAAACTGCGCCTTTATTTTCACTAAAGTGAGACCAGAACTCTTTTAATAAATAGAGCTGATTAATTTTTGGAATATCTTCACTTGTTAAATCATTCATGTCTTTTACCTTATTCTTGGATTCACATAAGTGTAGATCACATCAACAATGAAGTTGATCGTGATAATCATGATAGCAATAAAGAGAACGCCACCTTGAATGACTGGATAATCTCTCGCGTGAATACTTGCCACGAGCCATTTACCAATTCCAGGCCACGAGAATATTGTCTCCGTTAGAATGGCCCCCGTGATGATGCTACCAAAGAGTAGTCCAATAACTGTCACGATAGGAATAAGAGCATTTCTAAAAGCATGAACCCAAATAACTTTGAAATATGACTGTCCCTTAGCTTTTGCTGTTTGAATATAGGGAGCACGTAAAACTTCAAGCACAGACGATCGAGTCATTCTTGCCACTACAGCTAGAGGTATTGTACCCATGGCAATGGTTGGAAGTAGAAGATGTTTGATGGCACTAATAAAAGGAGCAAGTCCTTCTTCATTAAGTACATCAGGATGAAGTGAATCAATGAGCATAAAACCAGTCATCGCTTCCACATCATAGATAACACTGAGTCTTCCAGAAACAGGGGTCAGTCCAAGACCCACTGAAAAAATAATAATAAGGATAAGTCCCCACCAAAAAATAGGCATTGAAAATCCAACTAGCGAAGTTCCCATTAAGATATAATCAATAGGGGTATTTCTCTTTGTCGCTGCAATCACTCCTGCTGGTATTCCTAGTATGATGGCAAATAGCACCGCGCAAATTCCAAGCTCAAGAGTCGCTGGAAATCTGGCAAAGAATTCTGATGTGACAGGTCTTTTTGAAACAATGCTCTTTCCAAAATCTCCAGTGAGAGCATTTTCCATATAAGAGTAATATTGTTCAAAGACTGGGCGATCAAGTCCTAATGAACTTTTCATCTCCATATAGATTTTTGGGTCTGCACCTCTTTCTCCAAGCATCAAAAGAACAGGGTCGCCAGGAACCATTCTTATAATAAAGAAAGAAAATAGAGATATTCCAATAAGGGTTGGAATGAGTTGAAGTAGTCTTTCGACTAAGAATCTTTTCATGTGCGTCCTTGTGCTTATTAAATAAATATAAAATATTTGACACGTTCCGTCCAGATGATTACCTTATAAGGGTAAGTTTATGAATGTTAAGCGTCAATTTGTGAGTGAATTTTGAAAAATTTCTTTTTTCTCTTCTTATTTATTTTTTCAGCGAATGTATTTGCGAAAGAAGTTAAAGTTGGACTCTTTGGTTTTATCCCATATGCATATGAAGAAAATGGAAAAATTACTGGTATCTTATACGACTTTTTAAATGATATAGATAAAGAGATCCGCCCTCTAAAATTTACATACAGAATCTATCCCTACAATAGACTCTTAGAAGAGTTAAAGTCTGGAAATGTAGATCTTGCCCTTTTTTATTCAAATGAAAAAGCAGGAACAACAAAGTATCAATATCATGAATCTCTTGGAAATATTAATTACGTAGTGGGGATTAACAGCTTTGATCCTAAGAATGAAAATTTTAAAATTGGAGTTATCGGCGCTGCTAGTTATGGTGATGAAATTGATCATCTTGATGAGAAGAAAAAGATATTTTTAAAAGATTATGCACAGGGAATAAGAATGCTTGAGTATTTAAGGCTTACTCACTTAGTAATGCCTTCGACAGGAAAGAACCATTACTGTCAAAATGACAAAATCAGATGTCCTGATAAGTTCTTTAGAAATAGTACAAAAATAAACGAAAAAAATAACTGGCTTCATTTAGGAGATAATCTTACTCCTAAAGAAAAACAGCTCATTAAAAAAGCTCATGATCAAGTTATTAAAAAGAAAAATCTTAAATACCTTCACGATCTATTAAAATAATTTTTTTAAAGAATAATCACTTGAGCTCGATTGTCTCAAAGTTATCACCACCTAATGGGTCAATAACATATCCTTCAACATTCTTTGCCATGGCCCTAAAAATAGTAGAGTGTGCCACTGGAACCCAAGGTGCTTTTTCATTAAAAATGACTTGTGCTTTTTTATAGAGTTCACTTCTTTTTGCAACGTCAGTTAGAATTTTTGCTTGATTAATAAGAGAGTCAAAATCTTTATCACACCATCTCGCATAATTAGAGCCAGCACCAACACCTTGGCAGCCTAAGAGAACATGAAGAAAGTTATCAGGGTCTCCATTATCACCGGTCCAACCAAGTTGAAGCATGTCGTGTTCTCCAGCTGAAGACTTTTTGAGATAAGTGGGCCAATCAAAAGTGACGAGCTTAACTCTTACACCAATCTTCGCAAGATCAGCTTGCATTAATTCTCCCATCTTCTTACCAGCAGGGTTATATGGACGAGAAACAGGAAGTGTCCATAGTGTAGTTTCAAAACCATTTTCAAGGCCTGCTTCTTTTAATAAAGACTTTGCTTTTTCTGGATTGTACTCGATTTCTTTTACCTCATCGTTATAAGACCAAATTGTTGGAGGTAGAGGATTCTTCGCTGTTTTTGCATTACCAAGGTAGATCGCATCAATATATGATTTCTTATTAAGCGCCATGTTGACGGCTTTTCTTACTCTTTCATCATCAAATGGCTTCTTTTCAACATTCATTGCCAGATAACCAACATTTAATCCTGCACCACTGATAACTTTTAAATTCTTATCATTTTTCATGCTATTTAAATCAGTCGGGGATGGTTCTATAACAAGATGACACTCACCAGTTTTTAATTTCTGGTATCTTACTGAAGCATCTGGAGTGATTGCAAAAACAAGTTTTTTAATTTTTGGAGCACCCAGAAAATAATCTTCATTGGCCTTATACTTAATCACATTATCTTTTTGATAGCTTCTAAAGATAAATGGACCTGTTCCAATTGGGTATGTATCAATCTTATCTTTTTCATCTTTTTTACTTAAATAATCTGCATACTCTTTTGATAGAATAGACATAAAGCTCATTGCCATATTTGCAAGAAAAGGAGCCTCTGGTTTATTGAGTGTAATTTGAACTTTATAGTCATCTACTTTCTTAATCTCTTTAATGAGCTCACCCATGCCCATTCCATTAAAGTATTCATAGGTACCTCCACTTACTTTGTTATAAGGATGGAGCTTATTAAACATTCTATTAAAAGACCAAAGAACATCATCAGCATTAAATTCTCTAGTAGGTGTAAAATACTTTGTCGTATGAAACTTCACACCTTTTCTAAGGTTAAAAGTGTAAGTTAACTGATCATCTGATATTGACCAGCTCTCAGCAAGAGAGGGAATAATCTCAGTTGTACCAAGCTTAAAGTCGACGAGTTTATTATAAATTGTGTGTCCGGCAGCATTATTAGAAGTTCCATCTGTAAATACTTGTGGATTAAATGCCGTTGGTGAGCCCTCTGAACAGTAGACAAATGTCGATTTGTTTTCTTTTTTTGACTGGCAAGATGTCGTGGCCACTAATGCGAGGCATATTAAAAGACTATAGAACTTCATTTTATCTCCTAAGTAACTTCATTAGAGTTATCTTAGTAAGCCTTGAGTCATTCGTCTAGTTAATGATCGTATACTACAAGTAGTTTGGCCTTTTGTCGTATTCAATAGGGTCTTCGAGTCCCGCCTTTTGAAATCCACGAAGTCTTAGAGCACATGAATCACAAACACCACAGGCCTTGTCGCCTCTAGCGTAACAAGAGTATGAATTAATGAGTGGTGCATCTAGAGATACAGCTTTTTTCACAATCTCATCTTTTTTAAGATCAATGACGGGTGTGATGATTTCAATATCACCGGCGGCTGTTCCTTCTTTTATAAGATTGTTATAAGCCTTGTAATAACTTGGACGACAGTCTGGGTAGCCTGAGCTATCTTCATTTACGGCACCTATAAAAATCTTCTTTGCTCCAAGAACTTCTGACCATGAAACGGCCATTGCGATAATATGTGTATTTCTAAATGGGACATAGCTATCTGGGATTTCATCTGAGTCACCCTTAAACTTTTTAACATCAATCCCGTCATCAGTTAGAGAACTGCCACCAATTTGTTTTAGAAAGCTTACATCAATAACTTTTCTAAGCGACTTATCAACACCATAGTGATCAGCTATTTTTTTAAAGCAATCAAGCTCTCGCTCTTCAGTTTTTTGTCCGTAGTTAAGATGTAGAAAAGCTAGGTTTTCATATCCTTCATTTGCAA
>NZAF01000116.1 GCA_002686115.1 Halobacteriovorax sp.
AAAATTTTTGAATTACAAAACACCATATGAAGTTTATTATAATAAGAAAGTTGCATTGGTAAGTTGAAATCAGCCGGATATCTCTAAATGATGAGGTAAAGTATATGTTATGGGTAGAAGGAGATACTCGGATAATTTTGGTATATCAGATTTTCTTCAACTTATGTACTAAGTATTCAAGTCCATTAAGTTTTATTTCATAAAGTAAACCTAGAAGTTCTCCAAGTTCACCTTTAGGAAGACCTTTTGAGTGATGCCAGACGACATAGGGTTCAGGTAAATCGATCAAGAGACTGCCCTTGTATTTCCCATATGGCATTTCTTTAGTCGCTAGCTTAATTAATTCGTTGTTTTGCATATTTTAATTTTTACATATTTAAATTAAGTAGTTTAGAGAATCGTCTGAAGATACTCATCATAAGTAGATTTTCTATCTACTGTAATAGAAGGATTTATTTTTATCACGCGGTTAGAAATTGTTTGGATGAATTCATGGTCTTGTGATGAAAATAATAACACTCCCTTATAGTCAACTAGGCCATCATTTAGCGCAGTGATACTTTCTAGGTCTAAGTGAGCGGTTGGTCCATCTAGTGTTAGGACATTTGCTTTTGAGAGCATGAGTTTTGAAAGCATACATCTTACTTTTTCACCACCAGAGAGGACATTAGATTTTTTAAAGACCTCTTCTCCAGTGAAGAGCATTTTTCCAAGGAAGCCTCTTATATAGGTTTCGTGCTTGTCTTCTGAGTATTGTCTTAGCCAGTTTAGAATGTCGTCTTTTCCATCAAAGTACTTTGAATTATCACTTGGAAAGTAGTCTTTTGTGATGGTTACACCCCAAGTATATTCTCCGCTATCTGGTTCCATTTCGCCGTTAATGATCTGAAAAAGAGTGGTGATAGACTGATCACTATCACTTAAGAAAATAATCTTATCATCCTTATTCACACTAAAACTTACGTTATCAAGAACTTTTACTCCGTCGATGACTTTTGTAATGCCATCTACCTTTAGGATTTCTTTTCCGACTTCTCTTACTTGTTTAAACTGAACAAATGGGTATTTTCTTGAAGACTTTGGCAGATCCTCAATTTTTAATTTTGCTAGTTGCTTTGCCCTTGAAGTGGCCTGTTTTGACTTCGATGCATTTGCACTAAAGCGCTGGATAAAAGCTTTTAGTTCATTGGCCTTATCCTCTGCCTTTTTTTGCTCGTTACTTCTTAGTTGCATGGCAAGCTGACTAGACTTTCTCCAAAAATCATAATTTCCAGCGTAGATATTTATTTTTTTAAAATCAATATCAGCAATATGAGTGCAGACATTATTTAAAAAGTGTCTATCGTGAGAGACAACAATAACGGTGTTTTTAAAATTCATGATGAAGTTTTCAAGCCAGTGAATACTTTTTAAGTCTAGATTATTTGTCGGTTCATCTAATAGGAGTATATCTGGATTTCCAAAAATAGCTTGGGCAAGGAGTACTTTTACTTTTTCAGGAGTATCAAGATCTTTCATGAATTTATCATGAAGTTCTGTTTCAATTCCTAGACCAGAGAGTAAAATACCTGCTTCAGACTCCGCCTCCCAGCCATTCATCTCTGCAAATTCAGCTTCGAGCTCTGAGGCCTTAATTCCGTCTTCATCAGTGAAGGGGTCTTTGGCATAGATTGCTTCTTTCTCGGCGATGATGTCATATAATTTTTTATTACCCATCATGACAGTCTCTAAGACTTTACTTTCTTCATAGGCAAAGTGGTCTTGTCTTAGAACCGATAGTCTCTCTCCTGGAGTGATGCTGATATGACCTGTTGGGGCTTCAATGTCGCCGGCCAAAATCTTTACAAACGTCGATTTACCCGCTCCATTTGCACCTATAAGTCCATAGCAATTTCCATGGGTAAATTTAACATTCACATCGTCAAATAGTTTTTGTCCGCCAAAGCTCATGGCAATATTAGTTGCGCTAATCATATAAATCTCACTTTTTTCTATACTTTAATTTACTTGTTACTTTTAGTCTATTTATGTGTGGGTATTGGAGTTAATAGTGTGTAATCAATCAAATGAGATTTTAACTAATTTTTATGTAGCTTTTTATAATTTATTTGCTATCCTTAAATTATGAAAATTCTTTTATTGTTTACGATGTTGGTTTTTAATACAAATGCTAAGGATCTCACCTTTAATGAAGCCATTTCTTTTTTAAGAAATAAACCTTTTAATAGCGAAGTTCCACAAAAGATGAAAGACATTATATACAAACATATTTCTTTTAAAGTCATCAAAGATAATGAAAAAGAGAAAATAGTTGCAATTAAAGGTGTTGGAGTATTTAAGACCTTTGTTTATATCACGGCGCAGAAGCCTAAACAATTTCTTGAAAGTTACAACTTCTCTTTGAAAAGGTGTGAGAACCAGAGCAAAGGAAACTGTAAGGTAATGACTTCAACCATTCGTTATGACAAAGAAACGAAGAAATATAAACATCTATAAGACTAAAATAATTACAATATATCTTTCAATATGTTCTCTATTTTTGCTATAAATAAAAATATATGAATATTAGCTTTAATAAGGCTACTACTAACTCTTAGAGATATATAATGAAAGAATTATTGATTATAGCTACAGTTATTTCCACAATTAACTCATTTGCAAACAGCAACAAGTGTCAAGAAGAGCTAGAGCAGATTAAAAATATATATTCTCAGCAAGAACGTAAAATCGAGTCATTTCAAATAAAAGATTGCTCATCTATTACTGATGGAGTGGGCCTTATTATGGGGGTAAATAGAAATACGAATGCTCCAGAGGTCTACGATACAAATGCATGTGCGATTATCATTAATCTTAAAAACTCCAAGTTACAAGAGTTAGTAGTATTTGATACCTTGAACAACTTTTCTCTACATAGGAGAGTTGAAAACTCAGAGAATGAAAATTTCAGTACATCTAAATTTGGTGACCAAGACACCGGAACAATTCTATTCATTAAAAGTGAAGGTAACAAAGGTAAAGATGAGTACGGGTTTTTAAAGAACACAACTCATATCACAAGAGTCAACTATGATTTAGAAAGCGATACAATGCAGCTTTTAAAATGGAAATTAGGCTTCTTTTCAAATAAGTATAGTCACGACTACACTGTTCAATGCCAGTAAGACATTACTAGACTTTTCCTATATTCCTAGTCAATTCATTGATTGAATTGCTCTTCGTTGTTAACGTCAGGTTAATAATTCATTAATGATAATGATCTTTATTTTATTCTATGAAACGTTAGAATAACTTTATTATTAGAAAGATTAATCAATTTAAAATAGGAGATTTATGATGAAAACTATTGGATATGCAGCTCATTCAGCGGAATCAGAACTTGTTCCATATCATTTTGAAAGACGTGACCTTAGAGAAAATGATGTTCTCATTGAAATTCTATATAGTGGGATTTGTCACTCTGATCTTCATACCGTTAAAGGAGATTGGGGCGAGCAGCCGTATCCTCTTATTCCTGGCCATGAAATCATTGGAAAAGTCTTAGAAGTTGGCCCTGCCGTAAAAAACTTTAAAGTTGATGATCACGTTGGTGTAGGTTGTATGGTTGATAGTTGTTTAGAATGTGATCAATGTGGAAAGCATGAAGAACAATATTGCAGAAATGGTTTAACTGGAACTTATGGTTCTGAAGATAGAATTGATGGGTCAATCACACAAGGTGGCTATTCAAAGCACATCGTTGTTAGAGAAGAATTTGTTTTAAAGATATCTGAAAAACTTGATCTATCAAAAGCTGCTCCAATTCTATGTGCAGGTATCACTACATATTCGCCTCTTAAAAAGTGGAATGTGACAAAGGGAACACGTGTTGGTGTTATTGGCCTAGGTGGTCTTGGTCATATGGGTGTTAAACTTGCAGTGGCCATGGGCGCAGAAGTTACAGTGATCAGCCGTCATAAAGATAAGGAAGAATATGCAAAAAGCTTAGGAGCTAAGGGTCTTCTTTGTTCAACTGATGAACAGGTAATGGAGAGTGCTATCAATAGTTTTGAATTTATTCTTGATACAGTGCCTGTAAAACACGACTTTAATACATATACGCCACTTCTTGATATTGATGGGAGTCTTGTTCTCGTTGGGCAAATTGGTGAAATGGAGGAGCCTGAGACGCCGCCTCTTGTTTTTGGAAGAAGAAGAATTGCGGGTTCACTTATTGGTGGGATCAAAGAAACTCAGGAAGTTTTAGACTTCTGTGCTGAGCATGGGATTCATCCTCAATGTGAAATCATTAAACCAGAAGATATTAATAATGCGTGGGATAAGTTACAAAAAGAAAATCCCGCTCATCGATTTGTCATCGATATGAAGACTTTAGAGAGCTAATACAAGGTATTTCTTTCTAAGACAGCATGCACCTTGTTCGAGTTTGCGTGTCAAAATATAATAAACCATGCAAAAAATAATTGTCATTGGTGTTACAGGTAGTGGGAAGTCTACACTTGCAAAAAAACTTTCCACTACCTTTGGTTATCCTTACATTCAGCTTGATAAGCTTTTTTGGAAAAAGAATTGGCAAGGCTCAAGCGATGAAGAGCTCTTTTCTCATGTTAATTTTTATAGATTAAGGTCGAGAAGAGATGTCAGATCTTTTTTAGATTCTCTTAATAAAGGAAGACGATGAGTTATATCATTAAAAATTTGGGATACAGAACAGACTTCATCTTTAACAAGCTAGACGGTACTCTTGAAGATAGGGGTGATTACCTCGTGGCAACTACTACTAGTAATCCTAATTATTTTTGGGGAAACTTTCTCTTTTTTAAAAGACCACCAAAAAAAGGTGATTTTTTTAAGTGGAAAAGTCTATTCGAAATGGAACTATCTGATCCTCGAATTTATCACATGGCCTTTGGTTGGGACTCTTTTGATGCTAATGAAGCTGATTATAAAGAATTTGTTGAAAATGGTTTTGAATTCCACCAGGATATTGTTTTATCAAGTTCAGATTTTATTCGTCCTAAGCAATATAATGAAAAAATTGAAGTGAGAGTTATTGACCTAAATGAGTATCTACCTCGCTGTGTTGAAATTCAGGTTGCTAGTGCCACAAAAGATATGTCAAAGAAAACATGGCAAGAGTTCTATACTAAATCAATGAAAAAATACCTCTCCTTAATCGAGAAGGGTCATGGTAAATGGTTTGGGGCATTTGTTAATGATGTTCTTGTTGGAAGTCTTGGGATTTTTAAAAGTGGTGATACAGCAAGATTTCAGCTGGTAAACACTCATCCAGACTTCCAAAGGCAAGGGGTCTGTAGCACTCTCATGTATGAGTCATGTTTATATGCAATGAGTAAGATGAACGCCTCTGAATTAGTTATTGTTGCAGAAGAAAATTACCATGCTGTAAAAATCTATCAAACAGTTGGCTTTAAAGAGGTACAAAAGCAGCTTGGACTGTGTTGGTGGGATAAGACAAAAACAAATGAGGCATAAATGTTAAAGACGAAAGAAAAAGTACTCGCCTATATTTATAGAATGAATGGAACTATGAGAGAAGTTTTAGTCTTTGATCACCCTAATGCTCCAGAAGTTAATCCTCAGGTCCCGGCCGGAACATTAAACAATAAGGAAGAGCCACTAGAAGGTGTTCTTCGCGAAGTGAAAGAGGAGTCAGGTCTACAAATAGAGTCAAAACATACTTATCATGGTCAATTTGATTATCATGCTAAGTCTCGAAATGAAATTCATAAGCGTCATGTTTTTTCTTTTATGTGTGAAGGATTATCAGATTCTTGGTCTCATCAAGTAAATTCTAATGATGAGGATCATAACGAGCTATTTTACTACTATTGGCTTCCAGTTGAAGAGGCAAAGAAAAAGCTCGTTAATGAACAGGGGCGATACCTACCTTTAGTTAATGGTCACTTTATAGATTCTTTCGATATTCTAAATAAAGATGTAACAGAATTTCTTAAAGTAGGTGGTTTACATGCAAATCTATCAAGGTATTTTTCTTTAAAAAGAATTGCAGCTCATTATTTTAAAATCCCTACCGGCTACAGAACTTCTGAGCCACATGCTGAGAGTCATGAGGAAGAGTTTGTCTATGTAATCTCTGGACAAATAGACCTTTGGCTTAATGGGCATATAAAAAAGATGAGTGCAGGGGATTGTATTGGGTTTCCTGCTGGAACTGGTGTTGGTCACTGTTTTATCAATAACTCTGGTGTTGATTGTGAACTCTTTGTTTCAGGAGATCGCACTAAAAGTGAAAATAAGTATCACTTTCACCTTGATCAGTCTCTTAAAGAAGAGTGTGGGGATAAGTGGTGGGATAATATGCCAATACAAGATCTTGGAGGTCATGATGGTCTTCCAGGAGAGTATCATGATTCTTTTTTAAGTGATGAGATTGAAGTTTTAAATGGGCCTTCTAATATTACAGAAGATACCTTCTCGTATCCTGGGGATGATGAGACGTTTTCTAATGGCCTGTGCTTAAGTCGACATTATAATATGAAGAGTGTTGCTATTTGGCTTGAGAGAATTCCGCCAGGAAAGAGGACTTCATGGGATCATGCTCACTCCTTTGAAGAAGAATTTGTCTTTATCCTTAAAGGCAATCCCATCGTTCGTCTTAATGGAGAAAACCATCGCGCTAGGCCTTTTTATGGTATTGACTTTAAGGCTGGTTCTGGGGTCGCTCATACCCTTATTAATGATTCAACAGAAGATATATACTATCTCTGTGTAGGAGAGTGTGAGGCAAAAGAAGATCGTATCTTTTATCCAAATCAACGAGAGCGTAACCTTGAGATGAGAGAAAAAGGTGTTCTTTGGGAAGAGATGTTTGATCAGGACAAAAATTCTTAATTAAAAAACCAGATAGGAGATGTTAAGAGGTGATCACCATCACTTTGCTTTGTGATAACATAGAAAAAATCACCATCTTTAGCTTCTATCTCATCTTCGATATATTGTTTATCATTTACTTGATAGGACTTAATAAGTTTACCATTTTTAATAAGTCTGGCATCACTAACATTTTCTCCATCACGATCACCAAATTCCAATTCTAGTTTATAAGTTCCTGGCCTTAATCGAGAACCCATTTGAGAAGCGTTTATTTTAAAACTTACCCATGCATTCTTGTCTTCTGTTGCAAATGTTCTTCTTCCTAGATAGGCATCGACTATTTGATCTCTACTTAATCCCGTTGCCCATACACCAACTCTAAAGTCGT
>NZAF01000117.1 GCA_002686115.1 Halobacteriovorax sp.
AGAGGCGGTAAGTTAATAACTTTGCTGCATGTATGCTATCAAAGTCGCTAAACTATTAATTACTCGCAAAGTGCCTAGTTTTATACACTTTTTGCTATATTAAACTCAAAAACCAAATCACTCGGCAATAAACGCTCTCTTTAAAAAACTCAGGTCCATGAAATAATAATATTAATGATTAAATATATAAGTCTTCTATTAAGCCTCATCATAAGTTTTAATTCTTTTGCACAAAAGAAAAAAGGTCGTGAAAATCACAATCTTGTAGTTATTCAAAAAGTATCAACAGACGGTACAACCTTTGTCATTAGAAGAGGTCTTAAAGATGATGTACTACCTAATCAAAGATCCCTCTTTTCAACTAAGGATATTTCACTTGTGGCCCAGGCCATCACTGTCAATAGAGAATACTCCCAATGGCGTGCCCTACAAAATAGTGCAGTCATACCTTTTAAAAGAGGAGATATTATTAACTTAAGTTATTCGGTTGAAAAGGTATGGACTGAAATTCCTAGAGTCATCAGTGATGAAAACTACCGTTTAACAATGCAACAAGCAATTATAAAGAAAGACCCTTCAAAGAAAAAAGACTTTCAAAAGAGAAAGAAAAGAGTTCAAACTAATTATCAATTTCTAGTAGGGTCAACTGTTGCCCTTAGTGAATCTACTCAAAACGTACAAGACGTCGATGGAACAAGAACAGGTCTTACTTTTAATGGAAGATACTTAAGAAATTATAAAAAAGGGCTCTACTATCACTTTGGTCTAAGATACGACGGAGAAACTTATGTTTCAACGACTCCAAATGTAACCGAAGAGACGACGCGAATCTTTGGCTACACAGGACTTACTCTTAGACTTAATGATATCTGGAAAAAGACAAAAGCTCTTCCCTATCTCGCATTAGATATTGGAATAGGGACAAGTAATACAGCAGTTGATGATCTTACAAAATCAGGTCTTGCGACAATTCTACCGGCAGTAAGGCTTGGTATTGAATATAAAGCTTTTAAAAAGACTTCTTTTTTACTGGAAGCGTTTGCAGAGTCTATAAGTGCCAACGAAGAGTTTAGCGAGTCAGTTAATAATAATCCTACCCAGCAAAAAACAACAATCACTAATGTAGGAATTAATCTTGGAATGAATTTTTAGTAATCTCTATAAATTAGTGACTTACAAATCAAACCCTCAAAATATTGGCAGTCTTTTAAAGATCGTATGAAAAAATGAAATTCATAAACATCTGAAATTTTTAAAAATAAAAATTTCTCTTTTTTTTCTATCAATAACTATATTTATCTCTACGATAATAAAGTAACCGAGGGAGATTAGTTATGAAATTATTAATGTTAACATTTATCCTTTTATTACAAGTTTCGTGTCAACAGGTATCTGAAATAGCACAAGAAGCTTCAAGTAATGATATTCAAAATACTTCAACAGTGGAAGAGTCTGAATTAACATCATCTTCGAAAAGTTCATCACAAGATATGAATTGTCCAATGGTGTATGAGCCAGTTTGTGCAAAAGTTAGTAAAGATGAAAACTGTAAAGATGAAAGGATTTGTGAATTCATCGATAAAACATATTCTTCAGATTGTTTCGCCAATATTGATGATGCGGAAATTTTATATCCTGGTGAATGCATGAAAGAAGACACTGGCAAAATCCAAGAACCGATTAAAGAAGAACCAATAATTAAGAATCCAGAAGTTAAGTTTTGCTTTGCTCTATATGATCCAGTCTGCGGTAAGAGTCCAGGGAAACTTGGATCTGAAAAAACATACTCTAATATGTGTTACTTAGAGACGGCCGGAGCAGAATTTTTAAGATACGGCGCCTGTGATCAAGAATCTATAAAAATGTAAAAACAAAAAAAGGCCCTCAATTGAGGGCCTTATATCAATCATTAAAAAAATAACTCTTAGTGATTATGACCTTTGTGTTCACCATCATTTTTACCAGTAACAATATCTAGTAATTCTACTTCAAATACTAGAGTTGCTCCACCTGGGATACTTGGAGGTGCTCCTTGGTTTCCGTAAGCAAGATCACTTGGAATAACAAGTTTAATCTTTCCACCCTTACCAATAAGTTGCATACCTTCTGTCCAACCTTTAATAACTCTATTTAATGGAAATTCAATTGGCTTATTTCTCTTATAAGAAGAATCAAATTCAGTTCCATCAATAAGAGTACCTTTATAGTGAACCTTTACTGTATCTGTTGCTTTAGGCTTTGGATCTTTACCTGGAGTAAGGATTTTATAAGCTAGACCAGATTCTGTTTTTTGTGCTTTTTCAGTTTTTACAAAGTTCTCAAGAAACTTCTTACCTTTTTCAATTTCACCAGTAGACTTTGATGCCATTTTCTTTTGAACGATGTCTTTAAATTTCATTGCGAATTCCATCGTCTTAACTTGTTCTTTTTGACCAGAAACACCTTCTCTCACACCTTGCATAAGAGCAGCTTTCTCTCTGTCGTTAAGTTTAAAGTCTGCAAATCTCTTTCCGTAAAGATATCCAACTGAGTAGTATGTCTTATCATCATCAGTTTCAATTTTTGCTGGTTTTTGTGCTTGATTACACGAGAATAAAAGTATTGAGGCCATCGTTAGCCCTAAAATTTTTTTCATGACAGATTCCTTTTTGTCAAAATTAAATAATTATTACTAAAATGTTAATTGTACGAGAACAAAGTGACAAGTTCAATCTACTAAAAACCTGCCTGGTCTAGGGCCTGATTAGCAAGAAGGTCACATCTCTCATTTTGAGGATGACCTGAATGTCCCTTTACCCAAAAAA
Source organism: Halobacteriovorax sp. (assembly GCA_002686115.1). Taxonomy (GTDB): domain Bacteria; phylum Bdellovibrionota; class Bacteriovoracia; order Bacteriovoracales; family Bacteriovoracaceae; genus Halobacteriovorax_A. Next base: position 2,805 of record NZAF01000117.1, read on the forward strand.
ACTTAACGTTTAAATCTTTAACCAGATTATCGAGATCCATCCATCTCTCAACGTTTTCAGGCGTCTTCTTATCCGCTTTTTTCCAGCCTCTAAGCTTCCAACCTGGAACCCATTTTTGGATCCCATCAACAACATATTTTGAATCACTATAAAGATAGATTTTTTGAAAACCTATAATTCCCTCTTCTTCAAAGTGGGCCTTAACTGCAGATAACGCATTTATCGCACCATCAAGTTCCATTTGATTATTGGTCGTTCTAGTATCAACACCAGAGCGTTCAAAAATGATCTTTCCCTCTAGGTCTTGTCCCATACTTGCCCAGGCCCCAGGGCCTGGATTACCTCGACATGCGCCATCACTGTAAAGAGTATACGCACCTTCTTCTATCGCCTCATCAGGAAGTGGGAAACCATCGCTTCTAGAATCCCCCTTGGATTCTTCGATTGAGTCTGTAAGCTTCTTTAAGAGCTCTATAGCGGCCTTCTCTTCTTTAGATTTTGCTACCTTTTGTAAATAACTCAAAGCACCATTAATCGTTTTTTTCTTCATTTCTATCCTTATCTATGATTAAAGCGAAGCATTAATGTCGACAATCATCGTCAACTTCATTATATTAATAGTCTTAGATGATAGTTTAGTTGAGGCCTTCTAGGCAAAGGTATTTTATGAAATACGCAATAAAAGTTTATAAAGAATATTTTAACTTTGCATGTAGTCACTTTCTAATTTTTAAAGATGGTACACGTGAGCCCTTACATGGCCATAATTATAAAGTAACTTTAAAAGGCGATGCTCTTGATCTTGAAGGCGATATGGTTTTTGATTTTTTAGATATTAAACCAATCGTTAGAGAGGTTTGTGATAGTCTTGATCATAAACTACTTCTTCCAAGTGAAAACCTTAATCTAAGACTTGATACAAAAGATGACAATATTGAAATAAGACCTAAGGACGGTAGCTTCTTTTCCATTCCAAAGTCTGATGTTTTAGTACTTCCGCTTCCAAACACGTCTGCTGAAAGACTTGCTATTTATCTTGCAAACGAGATAAATGACCTCACCAAAAAAAGATTTAACTTTAGTTTTTCATCACTTGAAATAGAGGTTGAAGAGACTAAAGGTCAATGTGCAATATACAAATTAGAGAACTAACTGGACAAAATTTTCTATGCAATTATCAAAATTAAAATCAGGTAAATCCGTTGAAGGAAATGAAATCACTTCTTATATAAGTGATAAAAAATCAAAGAAGTATATCTACCTTATGGGTGGTGTTCATGGCGATGAAGTTGAAGGCGTATATGTTGTCGACAAACTAATGAAATGGCTTGAAGATGATGTCGACGTAGATCTTCCACTTGTTGTTGTTCCTATACTTAATGTTGATGGCTACCGTTCAGGCTCAAGAGTAAATTCACACGGTGTAGATTTAAATAGAAATCTTGATACACAGTGCTGGCAAGGAGACTTTAAAGAAGCGAAGAATAATCCAGGGCCAAGTCCTTTATCTGAACCAGAAAATGTCTACCTAATGGAGTTATTTAAAAAATTTCCACCAGCATTCATCTTAACAATTCATTCGTGGAAGCCTATTGTAAATTACAATGGTGATTGCAAAGAAGTCGCTGAGTTTCTTGCAAATTATAATAATTATCCTATTGCTGATGATATTGGCTATCCAACACCTGGATCACTTGGAACTTATGCAAGTGTAAACCTAGGTGCACCAGTCATTACATTTGAATGCCCTACTCTTGATGAATCAGGAAAAGATCTTAACCAAATCTGGAAAGAAAACGAAGAAGCCTTTAAAAACTTATTAAAGAGCAAGCTTCTAAGTAATTACCTCCAGTAATTTTCTTTTTCCATTTTAGACTTTTTTTTCTAGAATTATTATAAATTCTAAAAAAGAGTCATTAATGGTTACAAAAGAACAAGCTGAACAAATAAAAGATTATGTAAAACAACTAGAGTCTCACTCTAAAATAGAGCTCGTCCCTATCCTTAGCGCAAGGTCTGGAAACTACCATGAAGCAAGTTATAAGATTATTATCCTATCTCTAGTAGCATTCATTTTAACTTCTACGTATTTTATTCTCTTTCCAAGTTGGGATGGTGAGATAAATCACTCCGCTATCATGATGAGTCTGGCCATTATCTTTTTCATTGGAACAATGATCAATTTCATAGCACCCTTAAAGAAGATTTTCATCTCTTCAGCTGCAATAGAAGAGGCATGCAGTACTCATTTAAATGAAAATTTCATTCAACATGAAGTCTTTAATACAATAGACAGAACAGGAATACTTTTACAAATCTCATATTATGAACATGACATAAGACTTTTAGCTGATAGTGGAATAAATAAAGTCGTTGATAATGAGATATGGAATGAATTAATAAAAGATATCTCCAAGTCTTATAAAGAGCACCGTAATCCAGTAAAAGGCTTTAAAACTGTCATTGAAAAATTAGAGCAAATATCTAAAAAGCATGGACTTGATAAAGATCATACAGACACTAACGAACTTGATGATAAGTTAATCATTAAGGAATAATGATGTTAAATAAGTATCTCTATGTATTTATAAAATTATTTCTAATATCAATAGTAACTTTTAATGGCTTCTCTCTTGATGTTCCGAAACTTCAAGGACGCATCAATGACTACGCTAATATTATTGATACTCAGACGAGAGAAAAGTTAAAACAACTTCTTATCTATCACGAACAACAGACCACAAATCAAATAGCGATTCTCACGATCAACTCACTTAGAGGAGATGTCTTAGAAGAGTTTTCAATTAGAACCGCTAGGACATGGGCACTAGGTCAAAAAGATAAGAATAATGGTATCTTACTTCTCGTCGTAAAAAATGATCGTAAGCTAAGGATTGAAGTTGGCTATGGACTTGAAGGAATTATTACCGATCTTCATGCTATGATCATCATAAAGAGAATTATCGTTCCAGAGTTTAGAAAGGGTCATTACTCAAAAGGCGTTGAACTTGGAGTAAAGTCATTAGTAGATACATTAAAAAGTGGTGGGGAAGAAATTAAAGGAGTCGATAAAACAACGATGAGCATGATAAAAAATGCTAATGCTAAAATAAATCAAAATGATGAAGACATCATCTACCCCATTATATTCCAGTTCTTCATGATACCTTTTGCAATTATACTCTTTGTCATCGGCTTAAAGACACATCTAGCCTATCAATTTTATAAAAAAAACAAAGAACTTGTTAAGCAAAAGGCAATCGAGAAGCTTTACCCTGATCAGGTGAAAAGTGAAAAAAATGCTCCTTTTATCCTGTTCTTTTTTAGTATCATGATTTTCTCATTTGCCTATCTATTAACGACGTTATTTTCACCTTCACAGTGGATTACTTTAATCATAAGTTTAAATTTTATTATTTTTATATTTTGTATTTATAAGTTCTATCCAAGTAAAAAAGAAGTTGAAGAATATGCACTTTTAAGATTCACTAAAAAGAGAAAATACCAATCTACAAGTGGCTCATCTTACGGAAGTGGCTCCTCTTATAGTGGTGGATCATCGTTTGGTGGAGGTGGCGGCTCATTTGGAGGCGGAGGAAGTTCAGGCTCATGGTAAAATTATTAATAATAACATTATATTCTTTATTATCACTATCTAGTTTTGCTTTAGATGTTCCTAATTTAAAAGGTAGAGTCAATGACTATGCTGGCTTACTCTCCCCTGCCGTAGAGTCTGAACTTGAAAGTATTCTAGAAGATCATGAGAAAAAGACAACTAATCAAATTGCAATTTTAACAATTTACAATCTACAAGACGAGATACTTGAAAATTACTCTTTAAGGGTTGCAAGAGAATGGGGTCTAGGCCAAAAGAATAAAAATAATGGTGTCTTACTTCTTATTTCTAAATTTGATAGAAAACTAAGGATTGAGGTTGGATATGGTGTAGAGGGAGCACTTACTGACATTCGTGCAAATAAGATCATAAGACATTATATAGTTCCACAGTTTAAAAAAGGAAATTTTGAAAAAGGTATAAAAGACGGAATAGAACAAATCATAAACGCAATAGATGGTGAGCAGTTCGATGAGTCTATGACAAACCAGACAGAGGCGAACTCAGGTTTAATTGAACTTATTTTTATCTTTATCTTTGGATCAGTATTTTTCTATGTTGGCATATACCATATGTCTAATGGACTTATTCCATTTTCAACTATCTTATTCTACCTTATCTTAAACATTCAAAATGTTAAAAAAGAATCAAAGAATGGATTTGGATGGCATAATATCATTGTTATACCTCTATCATTGTTTATGCTCTTATTACCTGGCCTATTTTCAGGTGTAGGAATATTTAATGCGTTTATGATTGGATCAAAAGAGTCTTTATATGGAATAATCTCCTTTTGGGCAATCACATCTTTGTTTATTTTTAAAAAGAAATTTCCAAGCAAAGAAAAGATAGAGAAAGAAGCTATAAGACTTTATGAAGGTGCTGGGCTGTCAACAGTAGGTTTTGTTGCAGGAGGCAGAAGAGGTTCAAGAGGTGGTTCATTTTCAAGTGGATCATCCGGAGGCTTTAGTGGTGGCGGAGGATCCTTCGGTGGTGGAGGATCCTCTGGCTCATGGTAGGCACTCTTAGAATTTTACCTTCGGTGCTTCTTTAACTTCTTCTAAGTTTTCCACTGTAAATTGTGGCATCTTATTAAACTTATAAAATAAGCTATTCATGATTGATTCAGGTGGCACAGTTACCTGATTATTAAAAAGCTTAACGGCCTCAATATAATCCCTTCTAGCAACTGAGATTCTATTTTCAGTGCCTTCAATTTGAGACTGAAGCGAAAGAAAATTCTCATTTGATTTTAATTCAGGATATTTTTCAACAACTACCATAAGTCGTGACAGTGCACTTGATAGTCCACCTTGAGCCTGTTGAAATTTCTGCATTGTCTGAGCATTTAATTGATCGACAGAAATATTAGTACTCGTTGCCTTTGCTCTGGCCTCAACAACCGCTGTTAAAGTATCTTTCTCCTGAGCAGCGTAACCCTTCACAACTTCAACTAAATTTGGAATAAGATCAGCTCTTCTCTTATATTGATTAATAACTTGCGCCCACTTACTCTCAACCTCATTCTTTGCCATTGGAATTGAGCGAAACCCACAACTTGTTATAAAAAATAATAGTACAAATACTAAATTACGCATAAAAGTCCTTTTTTCTTTATATTCTATATGAAATTACAACTAAGTAAATTGCATACTATTTTTTCACTATGTAAGAATGTAAATACAGAGGAATAAATTCTACAAATGCTTTAAGATGAAAATAATGAATAAAGTTATTTTTTATACATTCTTTTTATCTCTTAATACTTATTCTTTTTATAAGCCAGATCCAAAGAGATGGGCAAAAGAGACTAAGAATATTGGACAATGCTACTATTTAGCAGATCAAGTAAGCCCACAACCGCAAAAAGAAAATAGATTCCTAACTTGTATCGAAGTACATGGAGCTGACCTTACTCAAGGACAATGTCATTTCATTACAAGAATCGACTACTTTAAAGGTAGAACAAGACAAAATATGGCCTTCGCCTACTGCCTAAAACAAATTGTCGTCGACCAAGAACCAACTTACGAACCAAGAGAATCTGATCAAGACTCAGAAACCCCTTACCGCTACGACACTTCCAATCAATAATATTTTATTAGGTATTTTCTTAGGTGCTTCTTAGGTGCCAGGAGACTTTTCCTTCACACAGCATGTTATTATGATGCATGGCCAATGGAAAAGTCTCCTGGCACCATTTAGAATCGTCTTGTAAAGCACTGAAAATACATCATTGTTTAATATAAATACGACTAATCATTGTGCGCCGCATGAATAATTTACACAAAGCCCCAAAACGACACCAAAATAAACTATTCTTGACTATAACGGTCTATTTTTGACCCCTATTATGCCGTAAATATTGGCATTTGGATTGCTTATAATTCAGCACAAACTTGAGTGCATAGGAAATCACAAGGTGGAAAAATGATAAAAAGCTTATCTAAGCCATTATTTTTATTAACATTGCTTGTCTCTACAAGTACATGGTCGCAAAATGCCATGCAGGATGCTGTTAACACAAAAGCGTCTAAAGACTGGTCAATTGTTATTAGAAATACAACAACAACCAATATGTACAGCTTAGATAGTGTCAATCACCAAGCTTCAAATAGAACGAGATTCGATTTTAACCTTAATATGCCAGGTGGAAGAATTGGAATCAACTCTACACTTGTAAAAGACTTTCAAGGTGAGAGAAAACAGCAGTTAACAGACTTCAGAATAAACTTTGTAAAACCTGCTGGAAAAATAGGTAAGTATATTAATGTAGTACACTTCCCTATCCTAACAATACCAACAAGTGAAAACTCTGATAAAAGAGCGAACCTCACTACTCAACTTACATATGTTCCTTTTACTTCAATTGATGGAGCAATGTTTGGTAGTAAAAATCTATCTGTACTTGTTATTCCATATGTTGTGAAAGCGTTTCATAAATACACAACAACAACACTTGGAACTTCTAACAATGAATGGCTCGTAGGAATTAACCCAATTATTAATTATTCAATCACAGATAATTTTATGACTGGTCCACAATTTAGTTATGCAAGGTCTTGGACATACCTAGGTAATTCTGAGGACTCATACAATATAGGATGGACTGCAACTCTGTCGTTCATGAAAACATGGACCGCAATGCTTGGTTACGAAGTTGGAGGCTCACCTCTAGCTGCTAACGGGCGAAGTAATCAAATCGATGTAACAAATTTAGAACAAGCTAATATGTTTTTAGAACTTGCAACTAGGTTCTAATTTAGGGAGAAATAATGTTTAAGAGTAAAAGCGAAAAAGAAAAATTAATGACAAAAGCTTTGAAATCAATTGGGATGGCCTTGACAGTCAGTTCAATTCTTGTTGGTTGTGCAAAGGAACTACCAGAGAAAGAGCCTGATGCCATTAAAGACAACACAATTTCAGTGTCTGAAACTGCTAATGCAATGATCATTGTTGAAACTGTAGAAGAAGACAATTCAATTCAAGGAATTGAGGGAATCGAAGCGCAGGGACAGTCAAAGGGAATAAGTGCACTATCTACATCGAAAATGTTTGCCGTAAAAATTGTTGAATCAAACAATGAGCAAATGAATAATTACCTAACGGATTTAAAGATAGAAGCAAATCAAGCTGGTGACCAATTTGAGATTACATTTAAAATTACTGATGGTTTCTTAGTAGCATTTGCAAAACCATTAAACTCTGAAATTAATGCATTTTCATTAGAAGCTAAAGACCTACTCCCACAAAATGCTTCGAACATGTCAAAGCTACCATTGTTTCAATATGAAATTGCTGAATTTGGAATAAAACAAAGAGTAAAGAATGATCTTGATGAGGAAACAAGAAATATAGAATTTAAAGAGACAGAAAAAGATGTTGCAACTCACATAAAAGTTTCTCCAATATCTGTCAACAGAACGATGACAGGTATCGCTGGTCTTGAAGAAGACGAGAGGAAATCTGTATTTCTAAAGGAAAGAATTGAAGATGAAATATGGACAGTAAAAAGAGCACGTAATCTCTTACAAGATCCTGCTTCACTAAGAACATCTAACCAATATACAAAGTACTTATTTAAAGATTCTGACCTTGTTAGACTTGCTGTGTATGGTGATAGTCTATATGTTAAACGACCGATTACAGCAAATGAATTAAGTCAGATTGAAGTTAACTTACTTAACAGCGACAAAGAAAAAAGTCGTATTCAAAAATGCGACGAAACTTTTGCAAAAACTCTTGAGCTAGCAACGAACGATTGTTATTTGAGAGCTGAATTTGCAAAATCAATAGAACATGTCATTCCGCTATATGAGAGAGACCAAAAAGATAGCTCTATTTTGGCCAAGATTAAACTTGAGAAAACAGCGAACTTCCTTAACTCAAAATTAATAAAAGTTACTAAAGAAGGAAAAATCGCACAACTAGAGCCTGTAAAAGACGCAAAAGAAAAGATCTTTAAAATTGCTGATATAGAAAACTTAAAGGTGACTGTTCTCACAGAAGAAAAACTAGAGGAAAGTGTACTAACAAGAGATGGTGCCCCAGGTAATATTGCTGATGGTATAAGCTTATTTAAAGCAAAAGCATTAGATATTCAAAACAATCCTCTTGCCAAATACATTGAAGAAATTGATATCCCAGCGAAAAAGTCTGGCGAAAAGATTGATTTAGTATTTAAAAAATCAGATGGTGCAGTCATTGGATATGTAAAAAAAGGTAATATCGAATCATCACCGCTATTGAGTCCGGCAACGGAAAATCTAATTCCAGTCATCACCATCGAAATAGTATCTTATGGTGAGGAACTTATTGCAGGTACAGACAATGCAACAGGCGAAAAAATCAAAACTTACACTAAAACAGGTAAGTTAAGTGCAACTCATATTGAATTAGGTAAAACGATCGGGGAAGCTGGTCTTTTCGCTGAATCAGCAGAGACAATCAAATCCTTATTTGACAAAAATGAAATTAATGGAAAGATTTTTACAGTAAAAGAAGTTAGAGCATTACTTGCAAATTATTATGCATTAAGAAAATCTGAATTATACACAGAACATAACTTTCAAGATGACGAAAAAGTACTAGTTAGAATTTTCGGAGAAGATCTTACTGTAAAAAGAGCTATTACTAATAAAGACCTTACAGACAGTGAAAGAATTCTGTTAGCAAGTGGAACAGGGATTCGCTTCATTGAGAAGTGTTCAGATGAACATGCTAAGGCCATTGGTGTTAGCGCTGGCAGCTGTTACTTAAGAAGTGAAGTTACTGCAAAGGTTAGACATATTGATATCGTAAGCAAAAGAGATAAAACTGATGATACAATTCTATCTGGCACACAGATGAGAGTAATCTCTGGTTACAATAACTCAAAATACATAAAAATAGAGGAAGCAACTAAAGTAAACGTTGCAGGTATCAGAGTAAATCCTGATAATCTTTTTGAAATTGAAGAGATTGAAAACCTAAGAGCAACACTTGTTACTACAACTCAAAAAAATAGTGAACACTTATCAAGACCAGGAGTTAAAAAAGGGCTAAACCTAGCTAGTGAAGTTAAAGTATTTAACACTGAAATAAAGAAGTCAAACGACCCAAGACTAAAGTACATGTTAGATGAAGTTGATCTTGTCGCAGATAAGTCTGGTGATGAATTTTACGTATCTTTTAAGCAAACAAGAAACAAAATTGTAGCTTATATAAAAGGTATGAACGGAACTAAAGTTGTAACAAAGCACCTACCTGAAAAGTTTGAAGATGCAAAGAAAGTTCCTGCATTTGAATTTGATGTAAAAGCTTATGGTAACAAAATTTATCTCGGAAAAGATGAAGCAACAGGTGAAAAAAGACACTACTTTGAAGGCTCAGACGTAGATGTTGCTACACATATCATTTTGAGTCCAGACCCATTAATACAGGGAGCAGGTATAACTGATACTGTAGCCTCGATTGCACAATCACTATTCATTAAACAAAATTTAGAAAGCGAAACTTATAATGTTATCGAGCTTAGAGCTTTACTTGGATTAAAAGATAGTGAACTTGTTGAATCAGTACATAGTGGAGCACATAAGTTTCAGTCATCAGATGCTTTTAAAGTTGGTATTCAAGATAACCAAATGGTTCTATCAAGATTTATCACAGAGAGTGAATTAAATGAAAGAGAGCGAAAGTTCTTAAACAAAGGAAGTATCAATAGATTTGTACAAAAATGTTCAATTGATCAAGAATCATTAGATAGTATTAATAAATCATTTAAAAGAAGTGGAGATAAGAAACTTACCACAGAAAACTGTTATTTAAGATCTGAATATCAAACTAAGATCTATCACGCGGCACTTGAGCAAGACAAGGACCTTAGAGATGGTTCAGAAACAGCATCAACAAGCGTCGTATACAAGAACGTTGACCCAGACAAGTCAAAGTATATTTCAATTGAATCTAGAAACGAACTAGTAGAAACTCAGTTTGTAGACGATGCCGGAACTTGGCTCAAGATTTCTAAGTTTAAAGATGGCGAATTCATGATGAGAAGAGTACTTGAAGACTCTCCAAATGTATTCAACTACACTTTTGCAGGTTCTGCAGGTGGATGGACTGTTGAGATGGTAAAGTTTGAATTTACTGAGGACACAGTCTTTGTTAGAAAATCAAAACCTACACTATCAAAAACAGGAACTACAGAAGTTGATAAAGAAATCATCATGTCATTTCCAGCGAAATACATAAAAGTAACAAATTATGATGATGATGGAAATAGATTATCAATTCCAAAGACTGAGTATACTAATTTCTTAGACTCACAAGCTTATGCAGTGGTTGACCTTGGAGACAATAGGGCTCCAAGAATTTCTTCTGCAATTGATCTCTATGGCCTATCAATGTGTTTTGCAGGTGAAGAGCCTCAATCAAAAGAAGCAATTGATATCACTCAAGAAGCTGATGGAATGAATGATCTACTTAGTTATACTATGAAGAATACCTATATTGGTTCTCCAATGGTTGACTGTGCAGGCGTCAGATATAGTGACCTAGCTCATAGGACACTTACCTTTAAAGAAAGAGTTTCTTTTAAAAGATACTATGGAGGAGATGAAAACCCACCTCTAGCGATCCCATACGATCTACAAAAGAAATTTAACTTTGGTATCTTCACTGGAGAAAAAACTGTTCCAAAAGGATACTCTGAACAGATTAATTCATTTGACTCAACTGTATCTCTACCAATGGTTTATGATATCAGAAATGGAAAAACGATCACTTATGTTCTTGCCGGAATTCCAGCAGCGAATGGTGAAACAGGAAGAGTATTAACAAAAGCTGAAAAAGACCTGAGAAAGAAACTTATCTCGTCTTCTAAAAGAGTTGTTAAAGATATCAACAAAGGTTTTGAAAAAGCATTTAAAGGAACTCCGTACGAAGGACGTGGAGAGATCATCAAGCTTAAAATTGAAAGAGATGACTCAATGCCTGCTGGTATAAGGCAATTTAAAGGTCTAGAAGTTGTTGAAAAAGGTCATATCGGTGATATGAACAGAAATTACATCTACTGGATTGAAAAGGGAACGAGCCTTGGAATCATCGGTCTTGGTGGACCACACTCAAACCCAAGAAACGGTTTTGTTGAATCAGCTTCAGTCTACCTATACGGTGGGAATATGAAGAGTTCAATCGACTGGATGGTTGATCAAGCTAAGTCTGAAAAGAAATACCTTGATAATATGAACGCTTCTAGAAGACTTGTTTACTATAAAGATCAAGCTCCACAAGCTGACTCGACTCCAGCGGATAATGGGAATGCGGATACAGATGGTGCTGCAAATGCGCAAGACACAACTGAAACTGATACTCAAGCAGCAGATGCAGCAGCTAACAACGCTGCAGATGCAAGAGCATTTGCTGAAGCTTTTAAAACAATGTCACAAGAAGAAATCATGTCTCATTTAAGCCATGACTCGGGGGCTATACAAGCAATCAGTGACATGAAATCAAAAATCAACAGAGGAGATAACCCATTTAACGTTATTCAAGACACTTTAAAAGTTGATGTAAATAGCTCTCAGTTTAAAGATGCTATCAGAGATCTTCATGAAGTTTCTAAAGAAGGTTATGGAATTAAGACTCCAACAGAAGAATTAGACTTAGAGAAAATGTTTAAAAGTGAAAAAGCACTTGATAAAACACTTAAGATGCTTAGCATTCACAATCACTTTAAAAAGCATTTTCCTGAAACAGATGAGCTTAATGCAAAGTCGGTTATTGCAAACGACAGAGATGTTGAGCTTGCTGAAATCATTCACGGTAAAGATTCAAAAGAAGCAAATGCTGAAAGAATCTTAGCTAAACTTAACTGGACTAAAAGAGATGGTAAATCAGATCTTAAAAACCCAATCTGTGTTCATAGAAAGTCTGAGTATGTTCTATCTAAATTAGCTCAGACTTATGATGTCGTTGAAAAGGCGAAAACAGATGAAGGTAAGAACGATATCCTTATCGATATCTGGATGCCTACTCTAGCGCACGAAATTGGTCACAACCTTGGTTTAAGACACAATTTCATCGGTTCATTTGATAAGAAGAACTGGAGATTTATC
>NZAF01000118.1 GCA_002686115.1 Halobacteriovorax sp.
ATTGTTTAAAAGTCGCTACATGAATTCCTATTAATCTGCATAATTCAGCATAACCAATGCCATATTCTTTTTTCCCTATATCAAAAAGCTCAACGATTTTTTCACGTCCTTTTCTCTTTTGATTTTTAAGATCATTTTTTAAAACTTCGCTAAGCAAATATGTTTTATATCTTTCCTGTTTGAGCTTATTGGCCACAGCATTTTTTTGCTTATCTTTACTTTCTTTAACGCAGACTTTTTTCTGACTTTTCCAGCATTCTTAATCCAGTAGAGTGCTGTTGTTCTTGGAATATTCAACTCTGGAAATAGGTTTGGATTTCTTGTTTCAATGATCATTTCTTTAATGTCAGGGTGATATTTTCGGTAATTTGATCTCACTTTAAACTCCGTCGAATTTTCGTCAGATTTAGTATAAAATTTGCGGGAATTATAGGTGGTTTTGACGAATAACTACAAATTACTACAGTGTAAATAGTTTGAGTTATGTTGGATTGGGTTTTAAGTTATTGTTTTTTTGAATTCTCGTAAATGGTGAAAGGTGCCGAAAGTACAACTAACCTGTTAATATTATTAACTTTCGTTAGTTGTTTGTAGCCAAAATAGCCACGGCCTTAAACATAGTCACTACTCATTCGTGTAGCACTAGAGCACAAATATCATATCGGACAAACTCTTTTAAATCTACTAATTTATTTTTTGATTTTTCCTAATCAATAATATTTTTAAAAACTATTTAATTGGTATTTCTAGTTTAAGTAAAGACGTACTTCAAAGACTATCGATTCTCTTTTGTAAATGACTAGCTCGTTTGTAAAACTCATCTCTTATTAACGATGCTGTTTTTATAGCATCAAATTTTTCTTCAAACTCACTTACTAGAGAATCAATATTTTTAGAGATTAAATCAACAACACTTTTTCCTTCCTTAAAAAGAAGTGATTCTTTTATCTCTAGTTTCTCAGCGAGTAGTTCAAAATTTTTCACCTTTAATTTACTCCAATCATGATTTCCACCAATTTTGTAACTAAACTTTTTTGTTAACCCTTTATATATTGAAGTGCAAAGAAGATCATAAAAGGGTGACAGTCTTATTCCTTTATCTGTGTAGAGAAAAGTTAGATTCTTTGAGTGACAATCATTGTTTCCAATTAATAGATTAAACCAAAACCACTTTAAGAACTGTGACAAGTCTTTAAGTGGTACCGCACTATGCTTTTTGATCAACTGATAGTTTTCAAAAAGTTTTGGACCTCCGTCCTCTTCATATTTTCTTCTAGAAGTTAAACCTTGAGCCTGGCAAAAATCTTCTTGATGAATTCTAACGGTCTTTTCTTTAGCGATCTTACGATCAAAGCGCTCGACAATATACAAAGGATATTCACCATCAATTAAAATCGTCTTTGGAACATTGAGACCTATTAGGCATGCAAGCTTCATGCAAAAGTGTTCATTATAAGGAGTATCATGAGTATTTCGATGATATCGAACATGAGGTTTTAATATATGTGTAGTGGGTTCTCCATTTAGAGGAATGAGAATTCTTTTATCTTTATATATAATAGGAAATTTATCTTGGGCACCGGCAAGAGAAAAACGTCCCCCCTCCTCACTTATAATTGTTCCAGTAAGTGGTCTTTTTTCTCTTAGAAATTCATAAATTTTTTCAATTTTGATTTCGGAAGATTTATATTTCTCAACCCTTTGCGCTTTATCCGAAGGACTTAAAATAAAGGCACCAGCACAGTCAACTCCAAATTCTTTTAAGAAGCGAAACTCATCTGTAACATTCTTCTTTGATAAGCTTTCAATGGCCTGCTTAACTTCCCCCTCTGGAAGAAGATTTTCAAAGAACGCCTTTGATTGCATATGACTAAATGAATCTTCACGTAGTGGGAGATTAATAGAAATAGCAAAAGAGCTTTGGTTTTCTAGCCAATTCTTAGCGTATGAGAAGGATAATCTTTCTTCATCATCCTCAAGTAGCACTCCGACTAATTCATCATTATAAAAAAGACTCAGGCTTTCACTCACCTCTATTCTCCACTCTCATGACTTCGATCTCTTAAATAAAGATCAAACCCAAGTAAATTTGAAATTGAAATGAGCGTTGAAAGTTTGATATCACTTGCACCAGATTCAATCTTAGCAATTCCTGCACGAGATAAACCTGCATAATCAGCAAGTTCAGTTTGTGTGATTTTTCTCTGATTTCGCATCTCTTTAATTATCGATGCGACCTCTCTACTATCTTTAATATCCGTAAATCTCTCAGCCATATGCATACTCCAGTATACATTATAACAATTTTTTGAAATACTTCAATATGAAGTATACTTTAGTAGACATTTTTACATTTTTTTTCTTTCCATCTATAAATGTATACCAAAGTAGTCATTTACTGGAGCTAATTTCATTACATTTATGAATCCTTAAAATATAGAAAAGGCCTAGCACTTTTCTATTTTAGAAGAAATCCATTTAGCAATCTGAGTGACATCATAATTTTCTGTAATAACACTTTTAATTATGAAGTTAACGACAGTTTTGTTTTTGCATCTTAGGTTATGGCCATTCATTTTTAAGAAAACCACTGTAGCAAGTAGAGCGACCCTTTTATTTCCATCTATAAAACAATGATTCATACATAGACTTTGCATAAGTGTTGCAGCTTGCTCACTAAGAGAATTATAATATCCAGACTGACACCTTAGGACTGCACTTTCCAAAAGACCCATGTCTCGAATTCCTTCCTTTCCCCCATGAGTTTTTATCGTTCTCTCATGCAGGTTAAGAACTTCATCGATCGTCAAAAAATTTGTGACTTTCACTTTGCAAGCTCTTCTAATGCTTCATCAAATTCATCAAAGGCTTCATCAGATGCTTTATAAAATATTGGTTTGATTTTCTTTTTATTCAATAAATCTTGAACGGCTTCAGTTAATAAAGAAGAAATATCTCTATTCTCTTGTTTTGCAAGCTCTCTTAATTCATCAAGAGTTTTCTCATCCATTTTAGAGCTAAATTTTTTTGCAATACTCATACTAGTAATTTAGCACACAAGACCCAGACAGGTCAAGATACGTCTTGACAATTTAGGGTTTCCAAATTTCAGTCCGTTAGGTCAACTCGCTCTACCCACAACATTTCTTATACTTTTTCCCCGAATTACAAGGACAAGGATCATTTCGACCTATCTTCTTCGAACTATTTTTAATTGAGTTATCCATTTGGAATAACTCATTATAAATAAATGTAAATTTATCTCTTTGCGAGTCACTTGTGCCTAAAGATTCAAACCAAACTTTAAAATCACTTGGAAGCCGATCTAGGAATGCATTTGAAAGGAGCTCATCTCTTCTCTCAAGCTGTTTTTTGTATTTTTTGTCTATGGGAGCATTTATCGCCAAATCTAGTTTCTTTGATAACTCAATTTCCTCTTTTTTTGTGCGAACAGAATTTTTTAAATAGCTTAATCTCTCATCTGAGTTTCTTTTAGATTTCTTAATATCTTGAAAATGAAAAATCTCTTCATCTGGATATTCAAAAGAGGTCCAGTACTCTCCCATATCAATCCACTCATCAAAATAAGGATTTTCAAATCGATCTTGTGGCAAATACTTCACAAGAGGTGCAATTTCAATAAGTCTTCTTCTAACTTCTTTTTGAATCTCTGGATCTCCTTTATCAGGAAGAGCTAGGGCTTTGAAAGAAGCTTCTTCATCCCAAATAACTTCTTTTACTCTTCTTTGTATTTCAGGATTAGTTTTTCCAGTATTACCCAAAAGACCAAGGAGATGCTCATCTTCTCCATCATAAAGTGTGCGATATAACTTCCAGGCTTCATAGATATCTGAAAAATGTTCTTCACTAACAATAGCTTCTAAATAGTTTAAAGTAGCATCAGCGATTCTTTCATCTTCATCTGGATCTGCATAAACTAGTAAGCGTAGTGCATCTTTAATAGCTCCACAATATTGATGAGCAGTCAAAACATCTAAGCTATGAAGAGATATCCAAAAATCTTCCTCAGTGAGTTCATACCTTGCTTCACTAAACCAAGACTCGAGACCATCGGCCATATTCTTTATAAATGGCACAAGGCTTTTAAGTGAAACCTCATCAGCATTTGCCCATGATAGGTATTCTTCTCTATCTGGCTTTTCACGATTAAAAGTATTATAAGTAAGCATTAAAAATCCTTGTCGTTAAATTAAGAAAGTAAATTTCAAATACCTTTTATAGAATGTTCTACCGTTTACATCAATGTTTTAATAACATTTTGTCTAATATTTCCAAAAAGGTGGCCCATGAGTAAGAAGCACATCAGTATTAGTTGGAATTAACTCCCAATGTTTTCTTATCTCATTACCTCGCTTTCGATTAAAGGCCCAATCATGAAACCATGGTTGAATAGGAGAACCCCAAAATTTAATCCCATCTATGGTAATCGATGAATCATTTAGATACTTAATTCCACAAGACCTCAAAAGTTCAATATCATCATCAGTAATATCACCAGAGGCTGTAAAAAAAGACTCACCATCTCCAAGTTCACTACAATAGGCTACAAGATTTACTTTATTTATCGTTTTGAATACATTTAAAGCATTTTCTAAACTACGATCTCTTAAATATTCTGCAATTGTCTCCCAAGGTGCGGATGATATTAATCCATGATGTAGAGTGCTCATTACTTCTTCTATTTTTTTACCAGAGATATCTTCTGTTAAGTGATAATTGATATTGCTTTGATCAATGTATTGGTTATGTTGGGACGTAAAGCTGTCCTCCCAAAAATCAGAAGAAGTAAACATACATAAGTTTTTAGAAGAAGAGTTACTCTCAGTATCTGACTGAATTTTAAGCTTAAGTATATCTCCGCTATGACATGATTCTATTACTGCAGCTACTTTTCTAGTTTGGGATAATTTATCTTATATAGATAACGTTTTCTCTGTAGATTGAGTTTTATTGTCAATATAGAGATCACCATTTCCACCGCCATGAGAGTTACTAAAAACTAGAATATTCTCATCTTGCTTAGCATGTGATATCAAATAAAATATAAATGAATCTTTTACATCTGATGTAATGCCTTCATTTTCAAGCAAATTTTTCACATCAAACAAATCTCTTGGATGTTGTCTATCCAAAGCTGCGCAAATCTTTCCTCCAAATGTATCAGCTAGTCCCAAACATTGTACCTCAACTTCTACCCCAAACTCTTTTTGAGCGAGAGGAGTTCAAGTTCTGATTTAATACACGCCAATATACTATGTATATTTTTAAATGTTTCAACTCTGGATTCTAAAGGTAGATAACAAAGATCAATATCGACGGACAGACGGGGGAAGTCCCTATGAAACAAATTAATTGCAGTGCCGCCCTTTAGAGCGACCCTTTTATCTTTTAGCGCATATGGAAGAATTTCTAATAACAGCTCCACTGTTTTACTATATTCATTACTCAAAATAGATTCTCCTCAGCCGCTCGATCTACTGTTATGTTGTATTTTTTATCGAGACTCCCTCCCTCGACAACAACTCTTTTGCCTCTTCCTAGATCTATCCTCTCCAAATTAAGTTTCTTAAAATATGGAAGGTTAAATTTTTCAGATATGTAGAGAAATACTCTTTTAACTTTAGATGAGGCTCCTCATTAGCTTTTATAAAGACCTCTGAAACTATCTTATCCAAGCACCCACTTTTACAGTATTTATAGGCTAACTTACGATCTACGCCATATTCAGCAAGCCATTCAAGACCATGAACATCTCCACTATTCCAATTTAATAAAACCTGGTTTACCTTAAGCATAATACGTCGACTCCTAGGCGACTTTTTTAACATATTTTAAACCTGACATTAGTTTAAGCAAAGATCAATAAGTCGTCTTCAGGGCGACAAAACGAACACAAAGTAAACTGTCTAAGTCTCGGAATTACTAAATATATATAAATTTTAATAAGTTAGCTTCTTATTGAACTCATAACATAAATATTATCAGAATTACTTGGTAAAAAGTTAAGCCCCTCAGTAACTCCTTTCTCCTAAACCCCTACCAATCTGAGATAGACAGAAATGAACGCAAATAACAGTCATTAAGTAGTTGATTTTAAAAATGTGATATTGTCCCAAAACTGTGGCGTAAATCATCACTTGAGTTTGGAACTTGGTTAATATGTAATTACATAAATCTTATGGGATAATCTGATTGCGCGACAGGTCCATTGAAATATTTCCATATATTTTTTGAAAGTGTTGAAAAAGAATACGAATTTTTTGAAAGACCTAGGCCTAACCGGTTAAATTTATATAATACGACTTATAAAACCAATACCAAGGAAGGCCCATGATCACTAAAAATATTGCTCTAAATATTAAGACTTGTCTATCTGGATTATCCTTTTCCTTTGATGA
>NZAF01000119.1 GCA_002686115.1 Halobacteriovorax sp.
CTTTTGAGATATCACCACCATTATTTATAGCTTTTTCTAATTCCCCTCTTACTGATGCTGGAATTCCTTTAGCATCTGAAAAGTGAAATACGTTTTGCCCATAATAGTCTGTAATTCTTTGATAATTACCGTGACTATCAGTTGGTCTTTCAAAATTGCGGTATTCTCTGTTAATAGCTGTGTGTTTAGCTAAATCTACGGTGCTGTCCATTGCGTTTCCTTTTGCGAAAAAGTTTATGTCGCCATATTATAAACAATGGAAAAGAAACGTGTCTAGATTATTTCAATGATTTTGCTTGAGAAATAGCATCAGAATTATAGAAATTGAAATTATCTTCAGCTCTCACCTTAGATAAACAAAGCATAAAAGCTGCAGAAAGAACAAACATAACTTTTACTATGACAGCTATTAAATCGTGCGGTAACATCTCAACTCCTATAATATTAACATAATATGTCAGATGTGATGCAATTAGTAAATAAAAAAATAGACCTTGAATTTTCTACTTACTGCGAAGTTCCTGATGACTTTATGCCTGATCTAAAGCCTTATTCTCGTGCTGCAAGACATGCTTTAAAAAAGATGTTAAAAGAACCCGAGGCGCACAGCATCAATGTCGTAAACCACCTACATCTAAAGAGTGATCCCAATATATTAGTGAGTCTTAGCCATACAAAAGATATGACAATGGCAGCAATTGGCTCTTCAAAGGACTTTAAAAGCATTGGTGTTGATATTGAGAATTCAAAACGAATTGTTAAACCTGGAATCGAGAAGTTCTTTATTAATGCGCATGATGAAATTTTGGCCAACCAAAAAGATTCATATTATTTAAAAATATGGTGTGCCAAAGAAGCAATCTTTAAAGCAGTGTCCCCTCTTTATCAAAAAGAGGATAATAAAGTGCTTGTTTTAAAAGACATTATCCTAAATAAAGATAAGACTTTTAATTGTTTTCACTTTAAAGGTCATTATGACTTAGTACTTAAAGACATTAATCAAAAAACTTATCTCATTGCAATAGCAGCATTATAAATTTAAACCTTAGTTCCTCGAAGCTTCGTATGTGCTAAATCAGTATCTAATACTTTTAACATTTTAATTTTTTTAATCCCCTTAGCAGGCATAATTTTAAGAGGTGTCATATATCCAAGACGGGACACGACAAATTTATAAACAGTATTTTCATTGAGAATTTTATCTAATGATTGATAGTCATCTTTTAAGAATCTAAAACCATTTAAGGAAATGATTTCATCCCCAGCACTTATTCCATATTTATAGGCAGCACTATCTTCACGCACAGACTTTACAAAAACCCTCTCCCCTTTAAAAGATACATCAAAGCCTAAGTCGAGCTTTTCTTTTTCATACTCTATTTCAACACCAACTTCTTTTAGATAAGTACCAAAGTCGATATCTTCTACTGACTTTACTAGGTGTTCAAACTCTTCGGAGCAGTCCTTATTTGTAAGTTTTGTAATTAGATTAAAAACATCTTCTTCCTCTAGTCCTACTGATGGGTCTTTTTTATATAAAGACCATAACTCTCGTATGAATTCAACAATACTGATATCAAATTTTGTCAGCATTATATTAAAAACAAAAAAGACTAATCCACCTTTTAAGTAGTAACTAATTGAAGTGTTATTATGATTCTCATCTGCACGGTATAATTTTATCCAAGTATCAAAAGAACTATCTTCAAGAGAGTGATACTTTCTTCCTGGAATAGAAAGATACTTATTAATATTATCTTTAATAAGCTCTAAATACTCCTCTAATGTTATAAAGTCTGCTCTGAAGATAAAGAGTTGATCCATGAAGCTTGTAAGCCCCTCAGTTAACCAATGCATACGTGTATAAGCTTCATTTCTATAATCAAACGGACCAAGCTCTTTAGGTCTTATTCTCTTCACATTCCACAGATGAAAATATTCATGGGCCACTAGTTCAAGCCATCCATGATAATCCTTTTTATCATTCATCTTATAACTATCGTATTGAAGAACTGTTGAATCTAAATGCTCAAGTCCTCCGTAAAGCTTTGGGCAAAAATGAGACAGAAAGAGATAACGTTCATATGGAAGTTCACCAACTGTACGAGCGATATGTTCAACAATTTTCTTTATATCTTTTTTAAATCTAGTCTGATCACCTAAAAAGCCTCCATAAGTGGCCAGTTCATGAGGTTTTCCATCATACATAAACCCATCTGTTTCATGATTTCCTATTTCAATCGGAGTATCGATGAAGGTATCGTAGTCACTGGCTTCATATAAGAAGACTTCTCTTTTTGTTGAAATATCTTTTAAAGTTGTCGTAACCTTCGACCAATTTGGATTCATTTCAATCTCTAAAACAATTTTCCCCTTTGCTCCGATGGCAGACATAAAAACACTTGGGCCATGAATGAATGCATGAGAAAGATCAACATGAGAAGTCCTCACTGTTAGTTCATGACAATAAATTTGATACTTAACAATAATGTGATCATTTATTTGATCATCAATTTGTGTATTAACTCTCCATGTTTCTTTACTAATTTTATCAACAAAGAGTCTTTGACCTTTTGAATTTTCCACGTGAACAAATTTTACATTCTTTGCGTATTCTCGCATTAAATATGAACCTGGGGACCAACTTGGTATAAATAAGTCAAGATTTTTATCAGATATATTTTTAATGTCCATCGTCACACAGATATAATGTGACTCGGGGTTTGGTATAGACAGCTTATAAGAAATTTCCATTAAAATTCTCCAATTTTTTTAGAAAAATACTTGAAATAATCAAGCAAAAAAAGGTAGTAATGCCTTATATTAACACAAAGAAACAACAACATGAAAATTGATAAAAACTGTATAACTTACCCAAAAGTATATTTTACGAATTTTGCAAAAGAGCAACTTCAGCTCATCATAGAGAACGATTTTACTCTTAAAGGTAAATACCTTAGGATTTTGATCTCTGGTAAAGGCTGTGATGGGTTTAAATACTCTGTTGGTTTTGCAGATTTAAATGACGATGACCTAAATATAAGCGTTGAAAATGACGATAATTTTGAAGTTATCATGGACCCATTCACTGCTTTTTACCTTCAAAACACAGAAGTAGATTATGTACTTGATCTAGAGACTGGTGACGAAGGATTTGTTGTCACAAACAAAGATCAAAAGAAGTTCCACGGTAAGTTTTGGAAAAAGAATAACGACCTTGTACCCACTTTAACAAAATAACGAAGAAGATACGATTATGGATTATCGCTACATCAAAGCCTTCATGCTCACTGCAAGACACTTAAGTTTTTCTAAAGCAGCAGACATTTTGAAAATTGCTCAATCTGCAGTAAGTAGACAAGTCAAACTACTTGAAGAGTCAATTGGTGAAGAACTTATTATTAGATCAAGCAAGAAAGTTCTCTTAACGGTTAAAGGAAAAGAATTCTATGCCGCTTGTGAACACTTTGATCGTATGTGCTCAGATATCTTCCAACGTGAGGATAATAGACCTCTGAAGATTGGGATCTTGAACGGCCTATTAAAGACTTGGTTTAATCCTATACTTATAAAATACTATAAAAAATTTAATCGTGACCTTCAAATCCATGTCGCTGATCAGCCAGAGCTTCAAAAAGGAATAGAACAAGGTAAGTACGATATCATTTTCTCAACTGATAATTTTCAATCTGAACTTGTAAGTAGCTTAAAACTTTTCGATGAAAAATTAGTACTAATAAGTAAGGAAGAAGTTAACAAGAAAAAACTCCATGAGTATAGATGGATTGTTTTTTCTGATACAGATAACTTATATAAAATTAGTAAAAGACCAAGTGACAATGTCGTAGTTGTCGAATCTCTATCTTCAATTGTTAATCTTGTAAAAAATGGAATTGGTATTGCTGTTATACCTGATCACGTTTTAAAGAAAACAGATAATCTCGTTGTACAAGAAGTCCAAGCACTTAAAAGCCCGGGCATTTATATGACAACTCTTAATTATAAGAATCAGCCTAGCTTTCTAAAAGAAATTTTAAGCGTTATTAATAAGTAATTATTCAAAAAGATGAACGTAATTATTTCTTTTAACGTCTATACTCTTAACACCAAGTGTCCCAACGTTAAAATGTAATTTTTGATCTTCAGTTATAACCTGACCTTCATATGAAATCATATATTCTTCATTTGAAACACGTACCACTTCAATTTCTTTTGTGAAGTATGAGCGCCAAAGACAGTTCTTAACGACATTTAATTTAATAATGGCCTTAGAGCTTGGATCTAAGTGAGTTGACTTCACATTAACGACATTACTGCAATTTGATCTCTCAACAACAACCACTCCATTCTTTAGTCTATGAATTGGAAATTCCATATGCATAGAAGGGTCTTTAATTTTTTCGCCTTTCTTATCAAATTCTCTCTTATACATACCATGAGCGATATTTGTATTTTTATCTAACATTAGACCTATACGGTATATATTTGGATCATCAGAGCTTGTAATTGTTAGAAGATTTATCTCCTTTGCATTCGCAAAAGCAAAAGATAAAAAAGCTAAAGTCAAAATTAATAATCTATTCATATACTTTCTCCCATCCTCTCGATGGGCAAATGTAACATATGAGCATAAAATGACAAATAGCTATGAATCTTTTTTAGTGACCTATCTGGCGTCTTACAGACACGCCCCTAACTAACTTAAATTATTGAGAACTATGGGACCGCCAATATGTTTAAATTCATGATCTTCAAGACTCTCCATCTGATAACCATTCATTTGATCAGCGATGATTTGAAGTAAATAGCCTTCTATATTATTAACTTCACTAAGACCAAATTTATCAACAAAAGACTTTGCCATAGGTCTTAACTTATCACTATTTAATTTATCTAACTCAAAGTAATTACCATAAAATTCTTTATATTCCTTAGTGGTGATTCCCATCTTTGGAGAATTTTGATCATTCTTACCAAGGGTAAAATTAATGAGTAGTGAAATCAAAATAGCTTCAAGGTCGATTGACTCGCTATCATAGTTTAAATAATAGTCATCATTAATCTGTCCCTCGGCCAATAAACTCATAAGATTAGATTTAAATGTTGAAATAAAAGGTAGGAAAGTCACAAGAGTTTCACTAACTTCATTTAGCTTATTGTAAGAGCTCAGTGAAATGACAGGCTCCATATGCCCATTATCAAATGCCTTTACCTCTTCACTAAAGAGACCGTCTAAGAAGCTTTCAAAATGATTCCCTAGAAATTTATCTTCAGGTCCATCTAATTCAAAAGATGCTAGCTCTTTTTTCACTCTTTTTTGAATGATAGCAACTAACGACGTACCAACTTTATATAACTCTACAAAATCAAAGTAATCAAAGACAGATTCTTCAGAACTAAAACTTCTCTTATTCATGACATAGTCAAAACCAAGTTCAAGAGTATTTCTGACCCCTTTTCCAATTCTTGTCATTGTAAGAGCACCGTCTTTTAGAGCATTATGATTTTCAAGATTTGCATTTATTAGTCTGATAAAATTAAAATGAAGAAAGTCGTATCGTTTTTCATCTTCGATTTTAATAAGTTCTTTAGAAATATTTAAATCCTTCTCTTCAAAAGCAATAAGAGAGTTAGCGTGAAGTGTCTGAACTTTTTCTTTTTCATCTATATCTGTAGAAAGCTTCGTTTGATTTTTAATAAAAAGATCAACATGACCTAGACTTGGTAGAGAGTTCGTAATCTGTAGGGCATCTATATAATCTACAAAGCCAAAATGTCTAAGTCTCTCTTTTTTACGAGCATATTCAGCTTCAGACTGATTCATAAAGCCATCTGAAACAATTGTGAAAAGATACTGATAAGCTTTTTCAACACCAAGGTCGGTATACAAGTCTTTAATTAGTTGTTTAACCTCATCAACAATATCACATTCATCATCGTATTCAACGAGTAAGAGATTATCTTCAGTCAAGAAATAGTAATCGTGGTCTGGATATAAAGGGTCTTCGACATCAAAAGTCCAAATATTAAATCTTCCTTTAAGAAAAAGCGCAAGCTCAGAACTTTTTGAAAACTCAAGACGAAGACTTTCATCTGGAGACTTAGAAATTGTCTTCACCATATCTGTAAAACTATGAATATCAAGGATATCTTTTTTCCAAAGGTCTAGGTCATAGAAGACCTCTCTTTGTTCTTTAGATAAAAGAGACATCGCATGAGATTTAATTTCAATTGGAAGGTTTTTAAAAGTTGTATAAAGAGGTTGAACAGGTAGATTCTCCAAGCTTTTTCTTTCTTTTATAAAATTCTCTATGACTTCTAAGGAAGTATAAGCTTTAGACTCTTTAAGAATAAGATTAATGACATCAACATTTTTTTTCGACATATTTTCACCAATTGTGCAGAACTATTTTGATTTGACTTTATATAAAAATAACAAGCTTGTGTATAGGGCGAAGCCCTTAAAATATATAAAATGGCATGTAATTAAGGCATGTAAATTTAAACACTTAGCTCATAACCTACTGATTTCATAAAGAATTCACTTTTTAGGGCTTAAACTATTGAAAATAGATATAAAATACCGATAAGTCACATGATGAAACATATTTATATCATCACATTTTCAATCTTTATCTTTTGCTTTAATTCTATCGCACAGAAAAGCATTAGGAGACCTATTGGAGCAAGAGGTAATGGCAAAACTTCACGCCGAGTTTTAGACGCTATTGAGCACAGAAAGCTAGAAACCTTCTTTTCTGCTAGAGAGTATGACTTTGAAGGTTGTTCAAAGTTTAATAAGGAAGATGATAAAAATTTATACAACTACTTTGTCACATGTGAAGATGGAACATTTGCAAAAGATGAAAATATTGAAGAACTCTATAGTGCATCAAAGAGAATTAAGAGAAATATTTATGAGAACCATCTCTTAGATGACATATCAGAATTCACTAAAACAAAATTACAAAATCGCTTAAACGAACTTATTCAAATCAAAGAATGTCTAAAATCAAAAGATGATTCAAGTTGTCTTTTAAAAAAAGAACAACTTGTTGATAACACAATCGAAGAATTAAAAGAAATGCGCTTTAATTTGGCCTTATCTTCAAAGCCGCCAAAGAATAAAGAATTCAATGAAGAACTTAGCCATAGTTTTGACTCCATCTTTTCAGATGACTTACCTCCTTTAAGTGAAAAAGAAAAAGAAGAAGTTCGCGATGAATATTTAGATCAGTCATTTCGTATTCACCAAGAGTGGTTGGCTCAAAAGTCATCAGGTAATCCAAACTGTATAAAAAAATTGTCACCTGGAATATATACTACGAATAAAGACAGTCTATGCTCTATCATTAATGCCTATGAAAAAATGGGACCAGAAAATAGGTTAAATAATGAAACGAGAGAAAAGTATAAGACAAGATATGAAGATATCGTTACAAATAATCCCCTTCTCTCTCATATCAATCTCAGAGGAGACGAACCTAGAGATGAAATTTTTAAGCAAATTTATAGTGCACTTGAAAAGTTAACAAGTGCAACACATAAGTCTCTTATTAACGTAAGAAAATTAAAAGGCAGTGAAAGGGCCACTCTTTTACAGAATGATCTTATTGTTGATCAATATATAAATGAAAGTGGTGCGAATGAAATAAAATGTGACGTTCTTCAAAGCCTAAAAACTGATGTTGATAATAGCGATATGCTCTATGAATTAAGCGTTGCTGCAGGGACATTAACTGCAGGAGCTGCCTGTATACCTCTAGGACTCGTCTGTGGCCTAGTTGTAGCCATTGGAGGAGAGGCAATTGCGATTAAGCATATTGAACAAAAGTATGATCACGCCAAGCTAAGTTTAAATTCAGGATTAAAAAGTAGCGAATCTGTAAGTGATACTAATGATGAAAGAAATATTGCGCTTATTGCAGCTCCTTTAGCCGCCCTTGGAATTGAGAGATCTGCAAATATTGCGAGAAAAAATCCTCTATATCAAGAATTAAAAAAAATAACCCACAGAGTACTTAGAAAAAAAGACCCAAACTATGATTTATCTTCTGACATAAAAGGCGTTAGGAAAAAGTCTGAATTCAGGAAGAAAACTGAAGACATTAAAGCTCCAAAAAATAAAGAGGAGCTTAAAAAGCGTTACCTTAATAAAGAATTGGTTGATGAGACCTTAAATCAAAGATGGATCGATAATGCCAAGGTAGACGCAGCTGACATGTATCTTGATGTTGATAATTCCGCCATGAAGAGATTAAATGACAATCTTGGAGATAAGGAACTCGTCACTGCTCTTACTAATATGCATAAAGATGTCTTAAGTTCGAAAATAAATAAGCTTCTTGAAAAATATCCAAATATTGATATTGAAATTTATTCTGACTTTAAATCTGTAAGATACGCTTTCACTGCGAAACCAGAACCAAGTAAAATCCCCCCAGAATTTACTGAGCTGCTTGATAAAGCTTACAAGGAAGCTAATAGTGAATATGCAAAGATGGTAAAGGCGTTAGACGCTATACCAGAGTCAGAAAATGCAAAGGGTTGGTTTCAAGCTGGAACCGGAATTACTGCTGACCAAGCAGGTATAGCACTTAAGATGGCAAGAAGAAGGGATAAAAAAGTTAATCTACCAGGTATGATACCAACAAAAGACCTTCCTGGTATAGTTGATTTTGAATATGCCAAACAATTAGTTAAAAGAGACTTAGAAGATATTAATAGTATTGCTCAAGATTTTAAAAATCCTTCACATCCATTAAATAAAGCAGGTCTTACAGAAGAAATAGAAGGTACAGATAGCCTCACACTAGACACTTCCCTATTTGAAATAGTAAGAAAGGTACCAAAGCCCTCGGAAGATAATGTTATTGCAACAATGAAGAAATATGAATCAAAGCCTGGCAGTAATATGAACTATGAACAAGCTGAATATTATCTAAAAGTTAAAAATATTCAAAAACAAATCAAAGAAAAGCACGGAGTTGAACTTGATGAGTCTCAAGCACAACAAGTATTAAATTATGGAGAAAACCTAGACTCCTTAACTCCTGGACTTTGGACGGCCAAAAGAGAATTTGCAAGTTTAGATAAAGCTTCACATGGTGGTATGAGTGGAGATGTAACAGGAATGGGCGCGCAAAATATGAAACAGGTTGCCAAAGACCTCGCCAACTCTAATAATACAACAGACCCACGAGAGGCCCTCGTTGCGATCAGAGAGGGAGAAGAGAAGATTACTGGAGTTTTTAAAGACGTAAAAAAAGATTTTGAACAGACTGTTGAACGAATTCTTAGAGAAAGAAAGATTCCATTTCAAACAAAATGCTCTGGTGATGACTGTGTCGTGATTCCTGAAAAAGAGTTAAGCCTTGATGACCATAGGGCGATGATGAAAGCGTTTACACAAAAAGATAACCCATCTCAATTTAGAATGAGTTTTATTCCGCGAGATGTTCCAAGTAATGCTCGCTCACAACTTGCAGTTAATGGAGAGCTCGTTGAAAAAGAACTCAGAAAATTACTAACGGGTGTAGGCCAAGGAAAGATTACGAAAGAGAGACTTGACCAAATAACAATGGGAACAAGGATGCCAAAAGAATGGAGTGATGGTGCAATTGACCTACTCTACACGTCGCCTACCGATATTAGTAAAGAAGAGAGAGAGCTTATAAACAAGCAATTTAAAGAGGCCGTAAAATTAGTGAATGACAAATTAAATAAAGATGCGGCTAAAGAAGGAAAAGAAGAAGTCTATCAGTACCAAACGGTAGAACCCACCCAGTTTTAAAAGAGTCCTATCTGACGACTTTCAACTTTTGGAAGAGATGACTCCACGTCATACTTAAAAAACTCGTGACGTTTATTAGATAAAAAATCACACCAGCCAATGGCATTACTTTGGTCTGAATGAAGCCAAAACTTTGCCTCATCTTTAGTTAAATGAATAGGCACTCGGTCATGACCGGCTTCTAAAACTTCTCTAGGTGGATCATCAGTAATCACTGCATAAGAATAGAAACTCTGTTCTAAGTGACCTTCATAATAGTCATAAAGGACAGGCACATAAAGATCATTGCCACTTTCTGGATAAAAGC